>NVWG01000001.1 GCA_002746185.1 Candidatus Hydrogenedentota bacterium | reverse complement strand
GGAATGACCACCAGCAGTGCTTAACAGCCCCGCCGGATTCACGGTGAATTGCCCATTTCGGGTATAAAAGTTTTGATCTCCCATCTCTACCTGGAAAAAACCGTTGCCCATGAGCGCGAGATCCAGCGCACCGCCCGTTTTAGTGATGGCTCCTCCCGAGAAATTGGTAAACGTTTCGCTCATCTTTACGCCGCCACCGGGGGCTTTAGCGGTTGACGGAAATCGACTGCCCATATAGTCGCCGTAATAGCCTTTTTGTACGGATAGCTGACGTTTAAAGCCGTGGGTAGAAGCATTGGCAATGTTGTTGGCGATGACGGCCTGTTGGCTTTCGACGGCGACCATGCCATTTGCGGCAGTATATAAACCTTGTATCATATCGTTCTCCAAATGCTTTAGGTATCGATGCTCCCCCGTGGGATGGCCCCGGCGCTGTTCCAGCGACGGAATCGGATACCTAGGGGAGCATCACGAACACCGGGCCAACCACTCACGGATTGGACTTGTAGTTGGGAGTAAGTCCGTTGTCAACAATGCAATACGTATGCCAAGAGTGCTAAAAATTGCAATGGCACCATGAAAACAGGCATAACGTAGAGAATGTACCAACATAAGGTGACAGGTAAATTGCTGGCAAAATGCGAAAATATTTCCGCCACCCGGAATTTTTTGCTCCACCGGGATACGTTCCACATCGCCACACCAGTAAGATTCGGGGTACGGTAGAAATGAAGTCCAAAGAAAACCTCCGTAAAGTCCTATTGGCGAAACGAGCATGCCTTACGCCAACAGAGATAGAGGAAAAAAGCAGCGCCATCATACGAAAAGTATTCAATTTGGATATGATAAAGAATGGAAACCTGCTGCTTACCTATTGTGGAAAGGGTGACGAAGTGAATACCCTGCCTTTAATCGACACAGCCCTGCTTATGAGGAAAAAAGTCATGGTTCCCCTCACCCGAGGTCATGGTCAACTGGAATGGAGCCAAATCAATGACCTGAACCACTTGGTCCGTGGACCTCTCGGTATCCCCGAACCTGCCGAAGAAACCGTTATCCTTCAAAATCCTCCGATGGATGCCCCCATAATCGTGCCCTGTCTGGGGTTCACCACCAAGGGAGACCGTTTAGGATTCGGAGGCGGCTATTTCGACAGGTATTTGGCACAGCATTCTGGAATCAAGATCGGTCTTGCTTTCGAACTACAGCATATAGACCATCTACCAGTAGAATCCCATGACGTCCAGCTGGACCTGGYCATAACAGAAATAGGTCAGTACCCATAAAATGCTCTCAGCCCTATAAATTTACCTGCTCGATCAGGTGTTTCATACGAAACGCTTCGGTTTCATCGATATTTACGGGCATCCATTCCACACGCGTATCACCTTTAAACCAAGTAAGTTGACGTTTCGCATAACGACGGGTATACATTTTCATTAACTCCACCGCTTCATCGAATGGTCTATCACCTTCGACGAACGCAAGCATCTCCCGATACCCCAAAGACTTCAGCCGCTGTATATCCTTACCGTATCCCTGTTCCACCAACTGTTTAATYTCRTCWACMAGMCCMWTCTYCASCATSWCRTCMACMCGACGATTRAYYCGSGCRTACAAYTCYTCWCKWGGAWASTSWATSGCAAAYTGRMWCGCMKYSAGMGMAKWSGKATYMGCCTGATGYYSYSSRTRCARMWCRSWMRMYKGMKMWCCCGWCWRCTCRTRTACCTCCARCGCYCKMACAATTCGCCGCAAATCGTTGGCACTGATACGAGACGCATAATCCGGGTCTATTTTCTGCAATCGACCATATAAAGCGTCAATCCCTCCTGACTCCGCCTCTTCTATCAGACGATCACGCACTGCCTGATCCTTGCCTGGCCCTTCAAACAGCCCGTCAATAAGCGCCTGCACGTACAGCCCTGAGCCACCTACCACCACGGCGGGCTTCCCCTGAGCATTCAGTTCCGTGACTATCTTCCGGGCATCCTGTTGGAATTCAGCGGCGGACATCTCCTGATCCGGGGTTAAATGTCCAATAAAATGGTGCTTAACACGGTCTAATTCCTCGGGCGAAGGCGCACCTGTCCCGATTTCCATTCCTCGATAGAACTGCATGGAGTCAGCCGAGACAATCTCCGTATCCAATGCTTCAGCCAACGCTACCCCGAGAGAAGTCTTGCCGGATGCCGTAGGACCTACTACGGCAATGATGGATTTCACTGACGTCTCCGGAAACTCTTTTCCATCTGCACCAACGTCAACTCGGTGATTATTGGACGACCGTGTGGGCAGGTGTACGGAGGGCGCATACGACGAAAGCCGTCAATAAGCCCCTGCTTCTCCTCGGCAGTAAGTCGATCTCCTGCTTTTATGGAAGCWCGACACGCCACTGTGGCCAGACGTAGGAAGTCGGCCTGAAATACATCCTTGTCAAAAAGATTACCTTGAGCCAGTTCATCAAGGATTTTATATACTGCATCGGCGATGTGGGATTCTTCGTATAAATGACAGATACCAGTAACTTGAAATGTATTACCGCCAAACGATTCGACTTCGATACCTATTTTGGCAAACAGGTCTACGTTTTTCTCCAACAATCGCGCCGAAGAAGGGGGAACATCAATTAGCACCGGAACCACAAGCTGCTGGGCACCGTAATCCCTATCGTTCAGCTCAGAAACCAGCATGTCGTAATTTAAGCGTTCATGCAAAGCATGCTGGTCAATAATCAACAACCGATCATCTTCCGGCACCAACAAATACGTGTCGAATAATTGCAGTGCCTCTGCCTTGCCAGGCTCCACAGGTCGATACACCGCTTCCGGCGATACGGAACCCGGGTCATCTCCCATGGGAATTTCCGTTTGAATCGTGTCAGGAATGGATGCCGTAGTTGACGTGTGAAAAGATTCGCTCTGGCCAACTGCGGCTGTTGATTCAGCAATTGTATCGGTAGAAACAGGAACCTCAGTAGCTACATTATCATTATATTGAATAGATGCCGATTGAGGAGCAACATTGGAATGGCTCGTTTCATCAGGGATAGAAACTACCGRAGAGGTTTCKYYTTTTACTGRYGATGAATAGTCATCCACTACCGATTTCGATGGMGTATRTGAGGGTRWACGAACATCATCCATGGTGCGGCGCACAATATCCCGAATGGCATCTCTGGCAGCCCGCTCATCRCGRAAWCGRATYTCCCGTTTGGAWGGATGRATGTTYACATCCACAAATCGTGGATGGGTTTCCAACATGAGAACCCCCACAGGGTGCCGCCCAATAGTCAACATATTTTGATACCCGTCCTCAAACCCAAACTGGAGCGAACGATTAACTACAGGACGATTATTGAGGAAGAAAAACTGGTGGCTTCGAGAGGAGCGTGTTAATCCTGGATTGCCAATAAGACCCGACACACGAAACCCAGCTTGTTCCCCATCCACTTCTACCATGTCTTGAACGAACTTCAATCCCCACATAAGAGCGACACGTTCCCGAAGGGAGGCATGTTCCGGTACATCCAGCAGTATTTTCTCATTATGAATAAATTGAAAACCCACGTTCTGATTAACCAAGGCATGACGCTGAACCACGTCGATACAATGACTCAGTTCCGTGGTAATACCTTTGAGAAATTTTGCGCGAACAGGGGTGTTGAAATACAGACGATTCACCGTGATACGGGTTCCTATCGGTGCCCCAGTTACTCCGGTGTGGCGTAAAATCCCCCCGTCCACCTGGATTTGTGTAGCGGCCTCATCCTTCTCGCGGCGTGTAACCAGCTCAAACCGGGACACCGCGGCAATACTCGCCAACGCCTCGCCCCGAAATCCCAATGTCCGAATATTATCCAGATCTTCCGCACTACGTATCTTGCTCGTAGTATGACGCTCAATAGCCAAAAGGGCATCTTGCTCTCCCATACCGTGGCCATTATCCGTCACTTCGATGAGCCGACGCCCAGCACCCACTACCCGAACGGTTATCCGTGTAGCACCCGCATCCAGCGCATTTTCCACCAATTCCTTCACGACCGATGCGGGACGCTCCACCACTTCACCAGCAGCAATCTTGTTGGCCACGTCCTCCGGCAACAGCCGGACAGGCGTAWTATCTTTTTTTCGACTCATGTTAGTGTGATATCCATTTAAACGTAATGGTAATTCAGATCCCCTATCCACCGCAACACGACGAGTTTAGGGATACCTTACATGCGCCGGAACTGGAAGCAATCTTCAAAATCCCCCATAATGTATGTTCATGGGCTTAACCCGAAGAGGAACTATGAGCGAATACGATTTTATATCCACGTTATTAAATGATCTTTCTCCCATTCTAGCGGAGTACTATCGCAACAAAAGCAGCTTGAACGTATCACATAAAATAGATGCTAACGATCTCCTGACGGAAGCTGATGAGGCTATCCAGCAACAGATCATGGATCGCATTCACGCAATCTACCCCGATGATTATATCCTGGCGGAAGAACTGGGGATGAACACGGTTCCAGAGAATCGAGACACCCGATGCTGGATTATCGATCCTATCGACGGCACACAGAATTTTGTTCGCGGACTGTTTCCTGTGTTTGGCATTTCCGTGGCATTCGCGGAAAATCAGATCGTTCAGGCTGGCGGGGTAGACATGTCTCTCCTGGGTAAACGCTTTTTGGCCCGACGCGATCATGGTGCAATGTGCAATAATTCTCCTATAAGATGCTCTCCCGTGGAGACCCTATCCATGGCGCGTGTAGAAATTGATTTCGGACATCCATCCACACGGCAACCCGCGCTGGATGGGTTTCGGGATATTATGCTTCAGGCAGGACAGGTTCGCTGCCACTGTGCCGCGGTAGTTGGTTTATGTTCTGTAGCCGCAGGAGAGATGGATGCATATTTCCATACGTTCCTGAATCCTTGGGATTTCGCMGCAAGCCAGCTTATYATCGAAGAAGCCGGCGGAAAATTCACTAGATTAGACGGGTCGAAAATAGAACTTTTTGMTCCTGGTGAAGGCCTTATGGCTACCAACGGAACCATACACGATGAGTGCATACGCGCACTAACTTAGGCCTTTGTATATGAGTAAATCTCGCAGAACCAAGTTTGAATTGCCGCTGCATCTGGYGTTGATGYTGCTCTTCGCCATTGCTGCCACRTTCCCCCTGCTGYTCATGAACCAATTGCCTGCWGCYATTTCCGCCCCCCCTGAAACCACTTCGGAAGCTATAAATGGCAATACCAATCACAGTCCCGCCGATCCGTTCAGTATCGAAGAAAGAAGTTATTTAGCCTCTTATGCTTTTCTGAACCGGGAGGCATTGAATCGACATTCCTTGCTATGGAACCCCCTTGAATTCTGCGGAGTCCCTTTCTTCGCGAATGTGGAAAACCGTGTCCTCTCCCCTTTCTCTGTCCCATTCCACTTTCTCCCGCTGGACTACGCTTTCAAACTATCTATCTGGCTGAAATTATTTATTGCAGCCTGTACAGCCTACTACGCAGCCCGTAAAGTTGGGTTAAGTTCGCCTCTTTCATTATTCGCCGCAACATCCTATCAATTAAGCGCTGGATTTATTCTATTCCAGATTTCTCCCCTATCCGATACCGCACCCTGGCTTCCATTATTGTATTTGTTCTCAGAGCGAGCAGCCGTTGGGCAACTCCGATACTGGCCTCTAGCCGCCCTCGTGACCGCTGCCATGATCTTGGGAGGGAGTTTGGCTGTAGTGGCAGCTGCATTTATATTTTTTGGTTTATACGCCGCACTCCTCTATTCAATCCTGGAGAAAGGAAAGCCCCCTATTCTCCCCATAGCAGCCCTTCTTCTTACTCTAGCGGTGGGGATAGCTATCTCCAGTGGACAACTATGGCCTTATTGGCAATTTCTGAATCAGACGTCTCCCGTAAATATTTCGGGGACAGATTGGACACCTGGAGTAGAAAGCCTTATCAATGCCGTAGTGCTATCTGGAGGCACCTCTCGTGGAAATACACTCCTCCATGTGGGCTTATTGCACTTACTGTTTCTTGTATTATGGGGCGCATCACGACATTGCGTTTTAAAGCCCCACCGGATTCGTGTGGATCTTCTGTATGCACTCAGCCTGATGATATATGGCATCATCGCATTACATACCGTATTTCAGTTTTCCTTCATTCAACACCCTATGGCATGGCTATTGCCTACATCCCTCGCTTTAGCACTTAACAGTGCTGCAGTTGCGGATACATGGCTCACGTTAAACCCGGAACAATGCAACTCCGTACTGAGGCGTCTCGGGGTCATGATACTGGGCATAGCAATAAGTGCTGCCATCGCTTCTTCCATCATATTTCTCCAAAGCGATGGATCCTTGTTACGCCTGGTTCTGTTGTTCGCATTATCGGCCATTATCGTTGTCGCATTTTTCGTGTTGCTAGGCGGTACACTAATTGCTCCATCTCACACTACAATGGGCTATGCTGCTGTTGGACTAATTGCCTTTGAACAACTCATCACCTTTCATTCCGTACAACCTCATTTTCCCTTACGAAATCTGCAGCAGGAACCAGAATTCGCCGCAGTGATAAAAGCTATGGGAGGACGTGCCGGAGGAAAACTTTCTCAAAACGATGTTCCTTTATCTGTATATGGCATTCAACAAACAGATTCTTATCAAGGACGAGCATTAAACGATTTTCAGACGTTTCTTGTCAGAGCGAATGCTGACCCCCTGCTCTACACACAAACAGCATCTGCTACCCTGTTGTTATCACGCGACGACATTCAAGGGCCATTCAGCAAATTACGTCCCTATTTACATGTKCATGAYGTTTCCAGTGACGGCACWATTCTTTTCCAATCCTTAACGCCATCAAAACGGGTAAATGTGATTTACGATGGACGCTACATAGGACGGGCCAATACCCTCGCCCCGTCCTCTTCATTGCCAGCTTTGCTGGGAGCAGACATCCCTTTTGAACAACCACCAGAGAACCCTCAAAAAGCGACGCTTATATCGATAGCGAAACCCGATAGCGTCCTGGTGGACGTGGAAGGCTGCGGACCAGGGGTCTTGGTATTGTCTGACAGTTATGCCCCTGGCTGGAAGGCCCGAGTAGATGGAGAAGAATCTCAGGTATTTTCTGTAGATAATGCATTTCGGGGTGTATCTATTACCGCTGACAGTCAAACCGTAGAATTTTATTATGCTCCTGCATCCATTTCGCAGGGCCGCTTGATAAGTCTTGGAGCTGGAGTATTTATTCTATTGGGTTTGTTGAATTTAATGTATTTTCGACTGCACAACCGCTACATGCGCGTATAGAAACCACAAAGTATAAGTGGTGATTCGCAAATTCGCCCCGTATAACTCTACTATTTCAAATCACTTATAAAATTTGATGGTGGTTAAGGTAAAGAAATCCCCCCATCTTGCCGATATAGTACATAGCGACGGAATACCCTCAGTCTTGGGTTCAATCAAGGGGATAKGATATGAATTTTCCAACAGCATCACTCGGCGGGGTTTCACAATCCCAACAATCCATTTTGTACAAGTCCCAATTCTCTGCTTCAGCCACTTTTTCTCTATCCAAATCGGGTTCAGGCGACTCGGCCCAATTCGGCTCGGTCACCATCACGGCTTCCCAATCCATAGAAATTGTAGTAGAACGATCCCTGGAAAAACTTCGTGCTGTTGTGACAGATGCACGGGAAGCCTTGGGGTTACCCGACGGTGCCGTGATAGATACTTCGCCGGAAGCGACGGCTGGACGTATAGCAGATTTTGCTCTTGGCGCATTCCAAGCCTTTCAAAATAATAACCCCGAACTAGAAGGTAAAGATGCTCGTATAGCATTTGCAGACCTTATTGGGAACGCCATCCAGAAAGGCATCGACGAAGCACGGGATATCCTTACTGCGCTCAGTGCGTTGAGCGGTGAAACCAGCTCAAATATCGATACAATATCCCAGATCATTCAGGAACGCCTGGATAATTTTATAGCCAACGGCTAAGCTAAATAACTTTTCTTAAACCTGAGACAAAAAAAACAGTCCTCTGGGTGGTGAGATTGCCGCACTTCGCTACGCTTCGTTCGCAATGACAACTCAGAAACAGGCGAACAGCATACAAATGTCATTGCGAGATGGCCGGAGGCCGACGCGGCAATCTAGTTACTCCCGTGACCACAAATCAAGGAGCACCACATTTCGCGCCGATGAAACCCTATGTGTGAAACCCTTTTCAGCAAGAGACGGAGAGGAAAAGGGTTGTCTCAGGTTTATGAAAAACTATTTAGAATGATATGGGAAAAATAATCTCAACATTCTTAGATAAATAGATTTCTGTGTTGCTGGAACTATTCTGTTATCGATCTCTTTTGATAGATAGCACCCTAACTCCATAACATTGCAACCACTCTAATTCAGCGAAAAACGCACTATCTCTTGATAAACCGCCTCATTGTGCGATACCATATCCGCCGAGTGCACGGGTGGCGGAATTGGCAGACGCGCTAGACTAAGGATCTAGTGCCCTCCGGGGCTTGCGGGTTCGATTCCCGCTCCGTGCACCATCCTTTCCCCATCGAGTGGGTATTCACCAATCCTGATCCACACCCAATCACGGTGAATGCACCGACCCTTTCCACATGAAACACCTTGAGAAAATTCGCTGGGTAAACAAGAAAATACAGCGTGTGTTTCTCTGTTATCCCTTGGTTCGTGCGAAATAATTGATTCCTTGGCGATATCTATATTGACCGCACTTCACCGTATCCTTTTAATAGATTTCCTCCTTTGATTTTGCCCCAGCACTATACTATTATTATTTATCCAAGGATAGCCTTTGAATTATTTTTTCCGTATACTCAGAACAACAAATAGTGACTACCAGGCTTTATCGAATCAACCATGAACAAACCCATATCACAAGACAATAAAACCCTGTCCATCGTGGTCCCCATATATAACGAAGCAGCCACCATCGAAGAAATCGTACGGCGTATCTTGGCTAGTGATATTGGGCCTATAAAGAAAGAGATCATTTTAGTGGATGATGGATCCACCGATGGCAGCCAGGAAATCGCCACGCAGATGGCAGCCCAGCATTCAAACATAACCACCGTACTCCACGAGAAAAACCTGGGAAAAGGGGCTGCATTACAAAACGGCTTTAATCATTGCACCGGAGACTGGGTAATCATTCAAGACGCTGATTTAGAATATGACCCAAGTGAATACCCCACCATGCTCGAACCCGTTCTAGCCGGCAGAGCAGACGTAGTTTACGGATCCAGATTTGTGACCAATCGTCCAAGGCGCGTGGTGTATTACTGGCACAGTCTAGGAAATAAAATCCTAACTACCTTTTCCAATATATGCTGTGACATAAATCTTACCGACATGGAAACATGCTACAAATTATTCAGCCGCGAAATATTGTCTGGGATCACTCTAAAAGAAAAACGGTTTGGTATTGAACCAGAACTAACTGCGAAAATAGCAAAAACTAAATGTCGAATTTATGAAGTGGGGATATCCTACTACGGACGCACCTACGATGAAGGCAAAAAAATCGGGTGGAAAGATGGAGTCCGTGCATTCTATTGCATAATCAAGTACAATTTTTTTGATTAAACAACAGTGCTGTCATAAATCTCTCTAAATACTCCTTAATACTTTATTACTTTTCTTTGCGCAGCTCGGACAACAATATTGACTGAGTCCTTGATACTCCCAGCCCGTCGATCCTATCTCATTCATCACGGCTGTTTTGTTCACGCCACGGACATTAACTTTAGCTTTACAACCTTCTGCGTCACAAGACACAATTTTATCAAACGTATTAAACATGGTACTGCTCTCCTTTTAAACTGCTTTACCCCGATTATTCGATCAATAAACGGATGCCCAATCATTCATAACAATTTGTGTAAGGTAGCTTACACATTGATTCTTCATGATAAGTTTAAAAATGCAAGAGGGTATTGTAAAAAATAATGCTTACCTGCAACATATAGTATTACCTATGAATACAATACAATACATACACTCTTTCTAGGTATCATTATAACAAATCTAGATTATACGGCACAATTTGGACATTCAATCTCTTTCTGCCTGTTCTTCGATGCTATTTCGTATACGTAAGTATGAATCATATCTGCGCTTGTCGATTGTTTTATTTTCCACAGATTCCAGCACAGAACATGCCGGTTCGTGGGTRTGTGTACAATTTCGAAATTTRCACCCCCCWCCAGCTTCAGCGATTTCGGGAAAATAATATGCKACCTCCTCCGGYGAWACTTCCCACAACCCCAAYTGTCGTATTCCSGGTGTATCWAYAACCCGTATYCCYYCGGGRAGTTCATATAAACGTGAAACCGTGGTGGTGTGGCGCCCCTTCTCTGTACTATGGCTTACTTCCCTGGTGGTAATTTCCAATTCCGGTTCCAAAGAATTGAGCAGCGTAGATTTACCCACACCACTTTGCCCAGCAAAAACTGACATCTTATTCTTCAATGCAGCACGAAGTTCATCCAGCCCTTCCCCAGTTTCACAACTTGTAGGAATGACACGTATCCCCAGATCGCGGTACGTATCCAATAATGAAATTTCTTCATCAACTAAGTCCATTTTATTCATGCACAATATAGGTACTACCCCACCCACTTCAGCGGCAATCAAATATCGATCCACCAACCCTTGCTTGAAAGCTGGTTTCACTATGGTGGTCACAACGATCATCACATCTATGTTGGCGGCAAAAACCTGCTCTGCCACATGGGAATGCTCTATAGCGAGTCGGCTAAGTCGAGTTCTACGCGGCGCAACAGCCATGACGGTGGGTTCAGCCCCATCTTCCTCACCAACACGAACCAGTACGTTATCCCCTGCGGCTAAAATGGTGGATTCTGATTCTTGCAGATAATCATTTATGCGGCAACGAATTTCCACACCTTTAAAATGTACAAATGCCCACTTTTTTGAATGAGCAATAACAATACCGTTTGGTTCAAAATCTTCTGGAATATCCGGTTTGGGAGCCGAATCAGAAAGTAATGTATCAGTACGTCGATGCCGCTTTAAATCATGGGTGAAACTGGTATCCGATCCAGATTCCCAATCGCGTTGGCGCACACGAATCTTCTTTTTACGCCGCCCTTTCATGTTATTTTCCACCCGGAAATAACTACAGCTTCCCAGATAAACGACTCTGTAAGGGAACCCTTTTCCTTAATTTCCCGATTCAATCGGGCCACACCATCAGCGAATTCATCTTCCGGCACCAGCGCAAGCGTGGAGAGAAACTTGCCTTCTACTTTGGCTGCAAATTCCTTATCAACGGGTACAGCCGAACGCTGACAGTATTCCATCGTGGCGGCCTGGAACCCCGCCTCACCCATAGCATCAAGTAAGTGAGATTCAGACTGAAATCGTGCCTTATCAATAGAGCTAAAACTTGGGAAATAACGATTTAGTATATGATTCTCAATGAATTTTTCTGGTGCTGTGACTATGGTAAGACAACCTGCTTTTAATACCCGAAAGCATTCCTGGATACACGCTTTGTAGTCCATTATATGATGAAAGGCTAACACGGAAAATACGAAATCAAATTCCTTCGATGGGAATGGCTGACTGCATGCGTCTCCATTTACCCAAGCAACATTCAACCCTTTTAGACGAGCCTGGCTCAACATTCCCCAGGAGCGATCAAGGCCGATCAGCTGACATGGATAGTCTGCCAAAAACGACATGGCGGAGTTACCGGTTCCCGGGCCTAACTCTAAAATGCGCTGCGCCTTCGCCTTACTAGCAAGTTCCTTTAATAAAGCGATATGTGGACCGCCAGGACTCCGGTAACGGTCATAATCACGGGAGCGACTGTCGTAATCAAAGGGTTTCTGATAAAGCTCCACTGCTCCTCCAATAATACTGGCTAATCACGCTCGTTTGAGCATCGTTGAGCGATATAATCCCCAACCTCCGCCATGGGCATACGTGTTTGCTCCATGCTATCCCGCTCCCGAACAGTGACGGTATTATCTTCTTTCGAATCATAGTCAAGGCAGATGCAAAACGGTGTACCCACTTCATCCATACGGCGGTATCGACGACCAATAGCGCCCGCTTGATCGTAAAATGTATTGAATTTTTTCCGTAACTGTTTCTCAAAATCCTGAGCCATTTCGGCCAATCCATCCTTTTTAACCAAGGGCAGCACCGCCGCTTTAATGGGAGCCAGATTGGGCTGTAATTTCAGGACGGTACGTTTATCCCCATCTACCTCTTCTTCGCAATATGCATCGCACAATATCGCCAGAGTAGTTCTGTCTGCGCCAGCGGAAGGTTCGATGACCGAGGGAATGTAGCGTTCGTTTTCTTGCTGCGAAAAAAACGATAAATCTTTTCCTGAATGCTCTGTATGTTGTTTCAGATCGAAGGTTCCCCGATTGGCCAAACCCTGCAGCTCCCCCCATCCAAATGGGAATTCATATTCCACATCTTCCGTCCGGCTGGAATAATGCGCCAGCGATTCCTTGGGATGGCTAAACCAACGCAACTTTGATTCAGTAATTCCTATATCCAGATACCACTGCCAAATATCTTTTTTCCATTGTTCGAATACCTCATCTTCATTTTCAGCCCGGCAAAAATACTCAATTTCCATTTGCTCGAATTCACGGCTGCGGAAGATAAAATTACGGGGATTAATTTCGTTGCGGAATGCTTTCCCAATTTGGGCAATCCCAAAAGGCACCTGCATACGCGAAGAAGAATACACTTCCTTGAAGTTCACGAAGATAGATTGGCACGTTTCCGGGCGCAAATAGGTTTCTACAGCTGTTTCATCGTTAGCCCCGAGACGGGTCTTGAGCATCATGTTAAACGCACGGGGTTCCGTCAATTCACCGCCGCATTCAGGGCACACATCCGTTTCCAGATGGTCTGCCCGATAGCGTTTTCGACATTCCTTGCAATCCACCAGCATATCGTGGAATTCCTCCACATGACCACTGGCCACCCATACATCCGGGTGCATGATGATACTGGAATCCAGCCCAACAATATCCTGCCGCTGCTGTACGAAGTTGTACCACCAATCTTCCTTCAGATTACGTTTAAGCTCCACACCCATGGGACCAAAATCCCAACAGCCGTTTATACCGCCATAAATGCCGGAAGATTGAAAGATAAACCCACGCCGCTTACAAAGACTTACAATATTTTCCACGAATAACACTCCATGTTTCCCGAAACAGATACGAACAAAACCAATGTTTCACGGGCTAATTTACACCGGGATAAGGTATGCAAAGTTTCGTATATTCTATCGTTGCCCATCCATACAAGTCAACGAAGCGATACGTAACCTTAATAAATACAATCGTTTTCGTTATCTCACGCAAACGATTAACACTCTTTGAACAAGAAAAATACAACTGATATCATAGACGTTCCGATTTGAATGGCTAGTWAGGWGTTGYCATGTTGCTCAAAGCTGATTTACATTCGCATACCTCCGATGACCCCATCGATGAAATCGCTCATTCCGCAGAACAGCTTATAGACCGTGTTGCAGAAAAGGGCGTTCACGTTTTAGCCATTACATGCCATGCTGCACTTGTTCACGATGAATATTTGCTGGAATATGCACGGCAAAAAGGAATTACTCTCATACCCGGTATGGAAGCAGATATTGAGCAGCGCCATGTCCTCATTCTCAACCCTCATCCGGATCACCTCACCGTTTCAACCTTCGATGAATTGCGGGAAATTGGGAAACAGGACGCCGTGATCATAGCCCCGCACCCTTACTACCCGGGCGGCTCATCGCTTATGGGGAAATTAGAAGCCAACATTGATCTTTTCGACGCGATTGAATATTGCAACTTTTATCTGCCCTTCCTCAATATATTTAATTGGCAAGCGTCCCGCATAGCACGTCGATACAAATTACCTATGGTGGGCAGCTCCGATACTCACGTCATGCCTTATGAAGACAGTACATATACCTGGATWGAKKCTGAACCTGATTTAACTTCCATCCTCAATGCCATWCGAAATGGTCATGTCCAAGTAGAAAGCAGACCWMGGCCTTTARTGCATGTCGCTAATATGCTTCTGTACGCATTTGGACAAGCACGTCGTGATCACATAAAAAAACGTCGCCTGAAAGACTCCAGTATATGATCAAACGAATTACTATTTTGCTGGAAACCGTTAGAAAATTCCTGGACAGAAAAAATCCAGATGAAAAAATTGAATTGCATTAAGGAGAATTTGCGTATTTTTAATTCTAAACGACTTCTTTGGGCAGGACATGGTATAATCCAACCTAATGTGTAAACAAAAGGATTACGTCAATGATCAAGCAATGCAGTCTGGCCGTTCTCTGTATACTACTCCTTACTTTATCTGTACAGGCTCAAATACCATTAAAAAATGCCGCCGGGGCCTCTATAGAGGATCTCATTGCCGAGGGAGCACTTGTTACCATCGTGCTTAAAAGAACTTCCGCTCGTGATGCAAATGTAAAAATCACGGGGATGCACAAAACCACGTTGACATTCACTGCGGATAACGGACAGCCCAACGCCTACCCAATCAGCATGATTAAAGAAATACGGGTTCAGGAAAATTTGGTTCGGGTAAAGAAAAAATCACATATAAAAGGCGGAGCGCTAACTAACGAAGATAAACAACTCATGAATCGCGCGGCTCGACGTGCAGAAGCAATTTTTAAAAGCTCTCAAGGGAATCAGGAAGTTAAAATGTTGGCCGCGTCCATACTGGCTATCAGCGGCGAGCACGATGCCGTGCTTTATCTTCGAGGCTTAGCCGAAGGAAACGATATCCCCACAGCCATCCAGGCTTCCGTATATTTATATTCAATCGGGGAAGAGGTACGTGAAGAAGTTTTGCAGGAAGGTTTTATCAGCGGTAACAGGCAGACCCGTGCCAGTGCTGCTTACTTAACAGGTTTGGTAAATGCAAAACAATTTCAAAATGAGGTACGTACTATCCTGAAAGACCCCGCAGTTGATATGTACCCTGCGGCTGCAAAGGCTGTTGCCTGGATGGATGACACACAAGCTATACCCGATTTAATTAAGGGGTTACACGCTTTAAAACTGGTAAAAGCGGAAACGGCTGTATTTGCCTTAACTGAATTAAATAGTCCTGAAGTGMTGCCCGAACTRCAAAGTATGCTTAAAACCAGTCGAGGTAATGAATGGTTTCGGATATTGCGCATTCTTTACGCCATGGGAGATGAGTCCGCAGCTGAACTAATGATTACCAAAGGGCTCACTACCACCAATTTTGCTCCAATTGCAGCCATTATCCTCAGTGAAGATAGTAATTGGGATGGCATTATGTGGCTCCGCAACTACATGGATAGTCCTTCAAACCCGACAATCAACAACCTCTTATACAAAGCAAACGCCGCTGCAGCCTTATTTCAATCCGGACATATTCAGGCAAAATCCGATCTCCAGCGCCTCCTTAACTACAATCCAAATCAAGTCTATGCCAAAGGAAGAACCGACGACGAACAACTTAAGAAACTCACTGTAATACAATTACAAATAGAAGTATGTTCTCTCATTGGAGCCATGGGGGACAGGACCCTCTTTTCACTTCTGCCAGCACAATTAGAAAACACCTCTCCCTTAGTATCCTTAGCGGCTGCGCAGGCCGCTTTTTCTATCGCCAACGAAGACTACCGCGAGCGACTTGAAAAACTTAATATAGATCGCAACACAAAGCTGGTTATCCTAATCAACAACTACCTTTAATATATTGTATTAAGGTTTATCCCCACGTTTTAAAACCCAAATCGATTCTTCGCTATCCCGTGTAAAAGGTGTAGAGTCGAATCCACCAAACAGCGAAACCACTTCCAATCCGCTTAGAGAAAATAGTAAGCGTAATTCCCGCACAGTGGTCCATACTCTGCTCATGGGAAGGACAACCCTGTCCATTTCATGATCGTCTTCATCAAACGTGATCAATAAATGTTCCTCATGCATACGTTGCAGTATGGGATCACATTGAACCCGATGAAAATGCTGGATGGCAGTACCGGAATTAAGAGGAGAATATACTTCCACCAAGTTATATTCATTGTCCGAATTCTTATCGTCATAAGCATGGATATATGCCGCTTTGGGATTCCACGTATTCATCAATACGATTCCATCATTCGTAAGGTGTTTGCGTATGCACTCAAGACACTTCAACTGTTGTTTCTGTGTGTGCAAATGCATAAAAGTCCGATAGGCAATCACAATGGCATCAAATTGTTCCTCAAATTGAAATTGGCTCATGTCCCCATGTACARGTGTTAATGCACCAGACAGATTCCCCTCGTCASCCCATTTYTCKGCACAWACATCMAGCATACCTCGTGACATATCAAGGCCAGTYACKTCGCAMCCTTTWCGAGCCAGAGGAAGGGTAATTCGACCAGTACCACAGCCTAATTCCARAAYCCGCTGRCCAGCATGACTACCCCGTTGAACATAAAACGATTCCTCACCAGGAAGACCAGGATGAATGAGATCATAAAATTCAGCCCAGGCATCAAATTCTGACTCAATAAGGGACATCAATACTTCCAACTTTTAACCCGATTTACCTGACAATTCATTGATTTCATGGTATAAATCATTACACGTACAATAATTAGCCATTTCGGTACAGTATAGCTGAAATACAAATCGGAATATCGGAATCATGATAGAAACCAGAGAATCACTGGAGTATCAACTCCAACRACATCAAAATGATATTGAGAACCACGAATTCGCCATTGAAAAGACTCGTAAATTATTGGAACGGGCTGATCTACGTAGAAAAGAAGAAGGTAGAGAAAATAATCGATGGAACAAGACCTTGGATAATCTTGAAACTACGTTGGATGAAATAAAACACAAGCTAACTATATCGAATAACAACAGTATCATTGCAGAACGAAAATTAGAGCATTTAAGCGAAGATGCAGCAATAGTTGAAATTGAAGAGAATGCTTTACCAGAAACAATGGAAGAAGAATCACAAACAAAGAAGCAGCTTATCGAAGCTATCTTCCAAAGAATCCTGGCATCACCCGTTTTTTTGGTAAACAAACTTGCCGAAAGCGATATCAACATTGCTAAAGTCTATGTATATTCTGGTGCAGCCCACAATGTAACGGCTAACCAGGTTGAAGAAATTAAAAGACGCATTAGTATTCACGAGCGCAGTAAAGAAAAGAAACTCAGTGCGAAAAGCACCAAGGCTAAGGAAGATATGTCATTACATCCAGGCTTACATACAGCTTTGGATAAGTGCATCAAGCAACGCTACAACCATCTGACTCTGGAAGACCTTGAGGCTATTCGTAAATACTATGAAGCGATTACTGCCAAAGATACATTAACTCTCGAAGATCAGAAACGTTTGGAACTCTTAATTAAATCGATGGAAAAAATAAACGAATACCTTACTCGATTCCCCAAACCTTAATCGCTCCTACGTTTCACCCAGTCGACGAAGCTCACGTTCGTAATCCTCGGGATAATCCATGTCATCCAGTATCCACGCTTCACGTACCGTCACATCCCGCACCATTTCCGAATGTTCCCGCAGTAGTCCCCGTAATCCACTATCGTCATAGCGATTCAACACCGCGTCTTTGAATTCCATGGAAATGAGAATAGGGTGTCCCCGCCGTCCATCGTAATTTGGAACGCAGATCCCCTTTTTATCCTTCTCAAAATCCTGTAAAAGTGCCTCTACAACATCCAGTTGAATGGCTGGCTGATCTCCCAGCAACACCATAAACGCGTTGTCATTGGTAGTCATTTTCTCCACACCGATACGCACCGAAGACAACATCCCTCTATCTGGATCTGGATTGGGAACAATGGAAACATCTCTATTTCCCAATACTTCCCCAATACGTTCTCCGTCCCGGCCCGTCACAACAATTATGGAAGAAACCCGTGTATCCAATAGCGTATCGACTATATGCTCGACGACCGTTTTACCTCCAAACGGCAACAGCAGTTTTTGCGACCCCATACGCGTAGAATCGCCAGCGGCAAGTACAATCGCCGTTATGCCTATAGATTCTTCGCTCATTTACAGCGACTTGGAGGATGGTGTACGCATAGCCGAAGGATTGCGTCGGGCAGCCACCAACTGCGCGGCGATACTCACGCCAATTTCTTGTATGGTAACCGCGCCGATGTCATAGCCGATGGGTGAATGAAGGCGATCCCATTCCTCTGATGTCGCCAGACCTTCATCAAGAAAATGCTTTCGTAGAAAACGAATCTTGCGACGACTTCCTATCATGCCAATATATCGCGCATCAGAATGAATACATTCTTCCAGGGCTTCTGCATCCGGGCCATGTCCCTTAGAGACCAACACGATATAGGTGTCGTCGTCCTTCGGAAATTCTTTCACCAATTCCTTAATATCGCCATGAGCCGAATGAACTCCCTCTGGAAACAACGTCGTGTCAGCAAAGGCTTCCCGGTCATCAATCACCGTAACCTCGAAACCCAACACAGTGCCTTGTGAAGCCACCACTTGCCCCACATGCCCTCCTCCCACAATCAACAAACGAGGCTTGGCAGTTATGGGTTCCACGTAAACCTCCTCCCCCTCCTCAGAACGAAATAGCCATGGACGCTCTTCCGCTAAACACTGCTGCAGCTGCTCCTCCATGGGAAAATCTTTGTGGTCAGATAGCGAATCCTCCCCAACCCATTCCGTAGTCACCTTCACCTCGCCTAGTAAACCACGGGTTATCAGCACGCCACGATCACGCGATTCCAGAGCAGCCATGGCCTTCCGATACGAATCGACCCGGTGATGCACATGGGGATCGGAAAATATCCGCATTACTCCCCCGCAAATGGGTCCGGCCGTACGGCTGTATTCCTCATCCAGCTTCACATCCAACATACGGGGGGTATCTTCCTGGAGTGCCTTACGCATCATGTCCAGTCCCTGCGCTTCAACCAAGCCGCCCCCCAAAGTGCCCCATAAACGGCCTAAATCGTCTATGAGGGCCTGGCTGCCCGGTTTCTGGGGCGTAGACCCCTGGGCAYCCACAACAGTACCCAAGGCTATTTTTCGACCCTGGGCAGCCAATTCCAATGCTTTGGCATACATTTCCATACTTTATAGTCCAATCACAGTGAGGCACCCAAGCCTTTGTCAGGTACCGTGGTAAGAATCGGCATTATATCGTTCAATAAGAAGGACCATCAAGCAGGGTATTTTACAACATGGTGAATAAGAACCAAGTTGCATAGTGTTTTTTACACATGGTACGCTGAGCACTTGTAGATGCAGGGTACACCCTACTGAAGTCCAATGTTAAATATCATTTAGTTTTCAATATCGTCATACGGGAGGAATTATGTCACAAAAAGACAATGACCGCTCCCCCTTCGACATGTCTCGACGCGGCTTCCTGAAAGGTGTGGGAGCCGGTGCCGTTGCGACAGGGTTGATTCAGGGAGCCACCGATGCCAAGGAAACCTTGGCCGCTGCGGGGAACACCGCAGGTCCAGGAAAGGTGCCGATTAGTCTTACTATTAACGGCACTAAACGCTCATTGGAAGTAGAGCCACGAGTAACGCTGCTCGATGCCCTGCGGAATCGACTTGATTCGACGGGTACCAAAAAGGTCTGCGATAGGGGCACCTGCGGCTCATGCACCGTCATGCTGGATGGCGACGTGGTCTATGCCTGCTCCGTTCTCGCTATTGAAGCCCAGGGACGGGAAATAACGACCATTGAAGGATTGGGAACACCGGACAATATGAGTCCCATCCAGGAATCTTTTGTGGAAAAAGATGCCCTTCAATGCGGCTTCTGTACACCGGGATTCGTCGTAGCAACAACCGCCTTTGTTCGGGACAACCCAAATGCCACCCTGGAAGAAGTTCGGAATGGTATGGGCGGCAACCTATGCCGTTGCGGTACCTACGCCGGCATCACCGAAGTGGCGTATGAACAAGCGAAGACCTCGAAGGGAGGTGCCTGATGGCTAAAAACGCATGGCCAAGTGCTGATCGACGTAAGAACATCGGCTCCCGCAGCAGTCGYCYGGACGGCCCCATCAAAGTCACTGGCGTGGCAAAATATGCCTACGATATGAATCGGGAGAATATGCTCTATGCAAAAATTCTGCAATCTACCAAAGCAATAGCAACTATCACCAAGATTGATACTTCTGCGGCTGAAAAAGTGCCCGGTTACGTCACCCATATTTTGCAGAAAGATCGACGTGGCAACCAGCCGAAGATCACCTACGCAGGGGACATTATCCTCACCGTTGCGGCGGAAACGGAAGAAGCCGCTATGGAAGCCTTGAGAAAAATCAAGGTGACCTATGATGCAGGCACGCCTCAAATGGACGATACCGACCCGGCCAACGCATCCGGAAGAGATCAGGAAAAAGCGCAAGGCGATGTGGATGCGGGTATGGCTCAGGCCGATGTCATCTCCGAGGGAAGTTATGGTTTACCAGCTATCACTCACTGCTGCCTGGAATCGCACGGACAAGTTACCGAATTCAAAGACGGTGAATTATACGTATGGCCTTCTACACAGAATGTCTCAGGATATGCTGGCGGGGTTTCTCGTGCGGCAGAACTGTCCAACGATAAAATTCACGTCGACTGCCAGCACATGGGCGGCGGATTCGGCGCTAAGTTTGGCGCAGACAAATGGGGCGAAATCGGTGTTCTGCTGGCAAAGGAAACAGGCCGTCCAATAAAACTTATGCTGGAGCGGGATCAGGAATTAAAGGTGGCAGGCCACCGTCCTTCTGCCTATGCCAAAGTTAAGGTAGGTGTAAAGAAGGATGGAACCGTTACGGCCTTCGATGTCCATTGCTGGGGTTCCGGCGGACAGCAGCGATTCCGCATGCCTCCCCTTCCCTACGTTTTTACTGGCATCCCAAACTATAAGACCTTGGGTCAAGGTATTCTGACCAATCGGGGACTTACTCGCGCCTGGCGCGGCCCCAACCATCCACAAGCTGCATTGGTAACCATGGGCGCATTTTCGGATGCGGCGGCGGCTATCGGCATGGATGAAATGGAATTCTTCAAGAAGAACCTGAATCTTACTGATCGTGCTGATTATTACACGGAACAGATAGATATCGCCGCTGACATGATTGGATACGCATCCAAGGCTCATTCTCGAGGTGACAAAACTCCGGGGCCGATAAAGCGCGGTCTGGGAATGTCCATCCAYACATGGGGTGGRCAGGGTCATCCCTCCCAGAGCATAGTAACCATCAACCCGGATGGTTCCGTGGTAGGCCGAATWGGAACCCARGACCTGGGCACCGGTACGCGCACGGTCATTGCTATCGTACTGGCTGATACTCTGGGATTGGAACTGGACGAGGTTAACGTCCTCATGGGCACCAACGCAATGCCCGAATCCGGCGCATCAGGCGGCAGCAGTACCGTTGGTGGTGTATCCACCTCCATGCGTGATTCCGGTACCAACGCGTTGAACGCGCTGCTGGATAAAGTAGCCCCGGAATTGGGTGTACCTGCAGAAAAGCTGGAAGCTTGGGGCGGCAAAATTCAGGAAATCGGTAATCCATCAAACAATATAAGCTGGAAAGATGCCTGCGAGTTATTGGGCACCATGGGTATCACTAAACAAGGCGGCAATCCCACTATTGATGGCACCAAGCTCACCACTGGCGGTGTAGCTGGCTGTCAGATGGCGGATGTATCGGTAGACAYCSMMASYRRMMKYSYCAYTWYCMATKAGYWYRKSRSSGTAMAMKWSRWAKGCWYSSKYWKYRATGAGAAAACCGCTGAGAGCCAACTCTACGGCGGAGCGATTATGGGCATCACTTTCGCCTTATACGAAGAAAACGTCTATGACGGCACCACGGGCGCTATGCTGAATGCAGACATGGAGTTTTATCGGTTAGCAGGTTTAGGCGATATAGGCTCCCTGAAAGTAAAACTCATGCGTGGTCCGAAATACGAAGATAAAGGAGTAATCGGTATCGGCGAACCGGCAGTGCTTTCGCCTGGAGCCGCCATATCGAATGCCGTGGCCAATGCCATTGGCATTCGCGTTCCCGATTTACCCTTAACCCCGGAACGCGTCCTCGACGCCCTCAGTAAAGGAGGTGCCGCATGAACCATTTTGAATATGCAAATCCCAAATCGCTGGACGACGCTGTAGCGTTATTGTCGGATTCATGGGGCGAAACAGAAGTCCTCGCTGGAGGCACCGACCTCCTCACGTCCATGAAACAGGGACTCACCTCACCAAAACGGCTGGTGAGCCTGAAAGACGTGAAAGGCATGGATAAAATCGAAACCAGCAGCAGTAAATTGGTCATCGGTGCTGCAACAACATTGAAAAGTCTCATCGAAAATGCAGATGTGCAAAAGCATTTCCCCGGACTRATMACWGCWGCCAMYAACATCGGCAGTSMYCAAATYACSAAYMTGGGWACSGTTGGCGGCGAYCTGCTCCAACGTCCCCGCTGYTGGTATTAYCGRAACGGYTTYGGTCTWTTYGGAACAGAAGATGGCAAGGCATTGATACCCGATGGGGACAATCGCTATCACGCTATCTTCGGCAACGCCGGATCAGCCAAGTTTGTACATGCTTCCAGCTTCGCTCCTTTGCTGATTGCATTAGGTGCCAGCGTGACGCTAAAAGACAGCAAAGGCGAACGTACCGCCAACGCGGCAGACTTCTTCGCTACCCCCAAATCTGAAAGTGACCGCGAGTCGGTCATCAAACCTAACGAAATCCTCACAGCGATCACGATTCCGTTAAGCGGCAAGAAAAACGGTGTGTACGAAATCCGTCCACGCCGAGGCTTGGACTGGCCTATGGTAACCGCCGCTGTGGCGTATGACGAAAAGGGCGGTAAAGCCCAAAACGCTGTGGTCGTTCTTGGTCATGTGGCACCTGTACCCTGGGTCGCTACGAAAGCCGGCAGCGCACTAAACGGAAACTCTCCCGGAGATGCCGCCAAGGCTGCTGGTGCCGCCGCATCGGAAGGCGCCACGCCGCTCAGCCGGAACTCCTATAAAGTGACGCAAGTGAATGTGTCGGTGAGACGCGCCATAGAAGCGGCTCAGGCCTGAATGACTAACAATCCCCAAAAACGGGGCATGGAGAATAGCGATGTCAGTAGATAAAAACCAAACGCGGGTTCGGCTATGCAAGCATATTCGCTCCAAGGAAAGTTTTCACTCCGATCAGCCCATGGTAGATGACCTGTATCACAGCGGTATCTTCTGGTGTAATCAAACTGGTGACGGCATTGGACCCGACGGTTCATGCGCCGATAATGAGGAATGTTCCTCCACCCGGGAGTGTTTTGAGTAATAATGCTGTAAGCCGTGCTTATTGCAAATTGTGTTAACTGATTGAAATTGCTTCACTTAAAGGACATAAGGGGAATCAATATGAAACGGTCTCTTTCCATGCTCACCGCGATGTTTTGTGCGTTTGGGATGCTTGATGCCATGGCTGGTACGGTGAAAACACCCACCATTCAGGGAACATACATTGAAGCACGTACCTGCGATGTCTACACCGCCGCATGCTTCGCCAACAGCGAGGTTGGCCTGGCAGGAGAAGAAGCCATCATGGCATGGGATGTACGCGAAGGCGCTTTCAACGGCGTGGACTTGAGCGGCTTGAAAGTGGTTGCGGTTGTTCGCGCCAACGCCACGCTGGGCGATACCGCTGCTGACCCGCTGCCGGCCAAAGCCATCATCATATACGATGCAAGGGCTTCCAAAATACAACGTAAGGCCTTATCCGCTTTTGTGAAAGACATGGCAGGAGAATTGGTAGCTAACGTGGTACGTGAAGAAATAACGGACATCACGATGAACGTAGATAAATGCACGAAAGACGGTTGCGGCTCCTTGCGTGCAGGCGATCTGGTAGCCATCGAAACCCGATGTATTCACCAAGCTGATAATACCTGTGGTAATGACACTAATTTCTACGGTCCCCTTACCGATGTAATTGACGCCATGCCTCACTTCACCTCCTACGAGAAATTCTCCGGCGAAGGACTGGGCATAAAATGGAATGACGGCGGCAGACGCGGCGCATTTCTGGCTACCTTCGCTCGGTAATCCATACAATATCCTTTCAGGGACCGATGCCAAAGGTGTCGGTTCCTTTTCCATTACACACCGCAGTGATGAAACAACACCCCAATCCGTTATATACTATGCAAGTACATTCACCGCATGTGTTTACACCTGCGATTAAATAGATACTCGAATAATTCGTCTATATATTACAGAGAAGGCTGAGCATCAGTAGTTTACGGGAGATCTAAAAATATGTTGAAGCAAGTAGTAACCATTTTGACTTTATTGATTGCGACACTTCCTGTCGTTGCAGAGGGGTTCTGCCTGAACGTGGAAGACAAGGCTCCGCCTGAAGAAGTATCCGATGAGATCAAAGCCCAACTCGCGGGAAAATCCCATCAGATTTCTGACGACGCTGGTATGTTTTTTGAATTTTGGTTTGTAAAAGAACTTTCCCTCAGTGCTATAGGCGAAACCACGAAGAAATCGCTGGACAATTTAGAAGAGATTGCTCTTATAGGCGTAGCCATCGTTTATGAGAACGATGAAGAATACACCGACTTTCGGGAAGATCCCATTGACCCCGGTATCTATATAATGCGGCTGTCCCTTCAGCCCCAGGATGGAAACCACATGGGCACGTCGCCATTCGATTCCTTCGCAATTCTCGTCCCTTACGAAAAAGATGCGGACGTACTGGAATTCATGGACCCGGAAGAAATGGTGGATATCGCCAGCGAAGACACGCCAGCAGAACACCCCCCCATTCTCAGCCTTCAGCCAACGGATCATGCAGAAGGTGATTTCCCTCGCATGGAAGAAGAGGAAGAAGAAGAATGGCACTTTCTATCTATTAAAATTCCAGCAATAGCAGGCGATGAGAAAACTGAACTCCCATTAAACTTGGTGGTTGTGGGTATTGGTGAGCTGTAAACGCCTTCATTACCTAGCCAAAAAATAAAAGATGCCCGTGGAGAAATCCATGGGCATCAAGTTTTATAAAATGATTTATATTTCTACAACTATCGGGAAATACTTTTCTGTTCATCCGCCGTTAAGTCCCAGCGAGTACGGTGACGCTCTGTACCCATACTCTCAATACGTGCTTCATCCGTTAGAATATTGATATCTCTATTCAATATCTCTTCCGTTGTCCGCCAAGAGTCGCCCCATCTAAATCCCGATAGTTTTCCCTTATCAAACATCCGGGTCACGACAGCTTCGTCAACCTTTAACATTGCCGCCACGTCCGCTATAGTCAGCTCTTTACTCATACATCACCTCATCATGATTCATCTAAATCGAGTATACCCTATTGAGTCATGGGCACGACATAAAACCCAAAGGGTACATCGTCATCTTGAAGCTTTTGCCGTACATCCTTCAACAGTTGCCCCGCTTCGGTTTCCGCAAAAAACCACGTCTCCGCAGCTCGGGCTGCCGGTATATGCCCCGCCAACTCCGCAGCCACTTCCTCGTAATAGCTCATGATGTCCTTAGACGCTTCCAGAACATTATTCTCGGGAAGTCCTGCATCTTTCCAGGATGTTCCATCTTTAATACGCAGCATCCCTTCCAAAAGCCCGGGGATACCCGACGCATCGTCTACCAATCGCCCCACATTCGTTCGACCTGTCTTAGCCAGAGCCCGTTCATACGCAGGCTTTAATCCAGAGGCTTCACTCAACGCCGCATGTTGTTCATCGTTCATTTTAGGCGGAAGCTGACATGACAGGGGCTGAGCAGATGCATCTTCAATCGTTTCCGAAAAATCCCTCAACACAGGTCCTTCTGTTGCATCAAGTAACCCAAATACCTCCTGTAAAACTAGATGCTGAAAATCGGCATCGCCTGGCTTGCCCAGAGGACGTCCCATAGGAAATTCGCAATGCAGTGCCCGAGGCGTCTTCGAATTCTCAGCATGGGGACGAACCAGCGAAATAGATACCGTGCAGATTCCTTCCGCTTCCAGTATATGAGCGAGCGCACCGACCGTGCGCGTACAGAGGGGTCATACCGGAGTTAGCAGAACCAGGTCCACGTTATCTTCTTTCAACGCCTTTGCCATGGCAGGGCCGGAATCCATACGAATGGCCTCCATAGAATCATCCTGAGCGCCCATGAAGGAAAAGTGACGTGATGCCACCGAGCCGATTATTTCTTGCTCCGCCAGTTCGTTAAGGCGGTCCACCGGGTAAATCACGTTCATGTCGGCGATGAAACCGGATCGATCAAAATTRGGGCTTAGATGYCCCARYTGCARATCCCGRTCATCCGWTTCRAATACGCGAAATGACGGATCCTGCGGTTTCCAGCTTGGGTCATCYGCATGGCGTAACCCRGCMGTGGTAACGATAGCTACTCTGGCTTTACTCAAAAKGGGTGACTTCTGAAAAGCCGGGTTCTTGGGTTCAGGACAAGGCATACCCCCCACCGCCTGTCGAATCATCTCATCGCTCATAAAAAACTCCTGTTAAAGTGAATGATAATTAATTTCTATACCCTAAACCGTCAAAACTTATAATTTCATTCCCAATACGCCTAGTTTAAATTCAATTAAACCTCTGGTATGATTCGGTCTACCCTTACAAACCTGCGTTACTATAGCATAGCTTGGTTAGCCTTCTTGAAAGGAAGTATTCCCTACTATGCAAGGAGATAATTCGTTGTTTACTCGTTTGAATTCATTCCGATTCGTTCCAATCTTAATTTTTTGTTTGCTCCAAGGGGTACCCGCATGGGCCGAGTTTTCCTTATGGGAAATCGTCGCCAACCGCCAGAGCAAGACCGTCTGCTCAGGCGTATTCATCAGCGGCAGAACCGTCGAAGATATTTTGCTTAATGATCTGGATGTCCCCAAGCCGGAAACAGTAAAGATCGAAGTCGACCGTGAAAACCTCACCGTCACCGTACGATTGGCAGACGGTTACACATCAACAGCCATATACCGCCCTGAATGCGGGTGCACCAACTTGTTGGATCAATCAGAAATATCCGTGCGCAGTCACCCCACGGATACTATCCCCGTACTACCCCCACGTTCCGAATCCGCTTTGTGGCCCAAAGGCGAAGGAGTCACAAAACCGGACAAATCTCTGGGCATAGATAAACGCAAAATGCGCAAGGCTCTGGATAAAGCCTTTGAGGAACCTTTCGACAACGACAAATTGATACGCGGCACCCGGGGCGTGGCGGTAATCTACGACGGACAGCTTGTGGCGGAACGGTATGCACCCGGTTATTCCAAGGATACGCCCATCATCGCATGGTCCATGACCAAGAGCATTGTGAGCTCCCTGGTGGGTATTCTTGTGAAACAAGGCAAGTTGGATATTTACCAGCCCGCGCCAGTACCGGAGTGGCAAGATAGCTCCGATCCACGCCATGCCATTACCACCGACCAACTGCTGCGCATGAGCAGCGGACTCAAGTTCACCGAAGAATATTCGCCTCAATTAGTGGATGTAGTGGTCATGCTCTACGGCCATATCGATGTGGGACGTTATGCCGCTTCCCTACCCATGAACGCGAAACCAGACGAAAAATGGTATTACTCCAGCGGGACCACCAATATTCTATCTCGCATCCTACGGCAGCAGTTGGGCGACCATGCAACGTACTTGGCATTTCCAAACAAAGAACTGTTCAACAAGCTGGGGATGCATCGAACCATCCTGGAGCCGGATGCTTCCGGCACCTACGTCGGCTCGTCGTATTGCTACACGACTCCCCGCGACATGGCACGTTTCGGCCAGTTCCTCATGCAAGACGGCGTGTGGGAAGGCGAGCGAATTCTTCCTGAAGGTTGGGTAGCCTATTCCACTACGCCCACACCCAAGAATCCTCGTGGAGAATACGGTGCGCAGCTTTGGCTCAATCGAGGCGAGCCGGGGAATCCGGAAAACCGCCGTTGGCCTCAGTTACCGCTGGATGCTTATGGCTTCTCTGGATTTGAAGGACAAAGTGTTGCCATCATCCCGTCGCGCAATGCGGTTATCGTTCGTATGGGCCGAACATCTGGAGGGGTCAAGGCTTGGAGTCAGGGCGAGTTCATGGGCAATGTTTTGAAAGCCTTGCCAAAGGAGTAGCATCGTGGAATGGTTTCTATTTCTGATACTCKTTTTGATGTTTGCAGTTGGGGTAGTACCAATCCTTATCTTTGCACACATGGTCACGCCGTCCAAAACCCTGGCTCGGATATGGGGCGGGTTTTACTCCATTGATCTGGAGAAAATTACACTTCAATCTGCGGACAACGTGCGTATGCTCAGCATGGATCAGATTGACGCATTCGAATCACGACTAGATCAATCCTGATTGTCACGTTCCATATTTTTCGAGCGGGTGTTACAAGTTACTAATTATTTATATACACCATTTTGGTTCATTGATGAAAAAAACGTGCGATGAAGATATACTAGAAACCAGACACTCCCTAACATTGTGAAAGCGAGAACAGTATGCCTGCAAAGATGAGCCTTGCCGCATGGGGGCGTGGCATGAAGAACGCGTTGTACATGGGCGCAATCATTTCTGCGATACTTGGCCCTATTATCTACGTCTTATCCGCTGTATCACACCGTTCGGTATCGGATTCCTTTAAAATCGTAATGGGTATCTTTTTCATAGTGTGCTTCTTTGCATTCTTCCTCAACAGGATTATCACTCACACTACCTCTGGCACCGTTCTTTTAGACTGCGGTCCAAATCCAAATCGAATGCTTTTCCTCCTTTGCAGCGTAGTATTCGGATACTTTGGATTTACGGATTACTATCAGAATTTTGTACCTGAATTTATGACATTTGAGTTTATAGATCTTATTTTCGCAATCTTATTCCCAGCTCTTTATCTGTCTCTCGCATTCGGTCGTCTGCAGATTAGAGAGCAGGGTATCTGGGCGTATTGGGGGCTGCTCAAATGGAAAAATCTGAAGAGCTTTGAATGGCAGGGAACAGATCACTGTACACTCATGGTTCAATCCCATGGTCATTTTCAATTCCTACGAAGAGGCGCTTTACCTGTCCCCTTGGAACACAAAGCTAAGGTCGAAGAACTAATCAACACATACCGTATTGCCGAAGCGTGATCTCGATATTACATCTCTTCTGATATTAAGTCGCGTTACCCCTGCGAATACCCCCTTTTCTTTTTTTGTTATACGATTCATTTTGGGCTATCCTGCTCTGGTTAGTTATTTGATGTAATTTATTTTGGAGATAGTTGAATGCTTACGAATACGGTGTGGGCTTTACAGGTACTCTTGGCAGCCATTTGGGTGGATGCTCGTGATTTTGAGCAGGGGGTCACACTGCCAGAACCGGACAGGTATTCGGTGTGGGTTTGGGCACGGGCGGATGCGTCGAACGCAGAACATTCCGTCACGGTAGGGGGAACACGACTGACCTATACACCACGCCCCAAAGGCGAGGCTGCGTTTGTGTGGGTTCGTGCTGGTCGGGTGGATTTCATGGAGGGGCATTACCGAATCGAATCCGATACTGATGTGGCGAAGGTGGTAGTTACCACAGATGACCGCTTTAAACCTTTTGATGCGCTTCCCGATAGGCAGGTGTACGACACACCCCGTGGTGTTCAGGATCGCCGGGCTGAACATGCCCGTCACACGAACACGGTATTTACCATGCCGACTTACTCTTCTCGTGAGAAGTGGGAAGCAGATGCGGAGGAAATGCGGCGCCGCATTTTGCTGGGGTCTGGACTATGGCCCATGCCGGAGAAGACGCCATTAAACGCGCAGGTCTTCGGGAAAATTCAAGGGGATGGATATAGTATAGAAAAAGTTCATTTCGAGGCATGGCCGGGATTTCTGGTAACGGGAAATCTGTATCGCCCCACGGAAGCAGGGCCTCACCCCGCCATCCTCATGCCGCATGGTCACTGGGAAAAGGGTCGACTGGAAGATGTGGAACGCGGTTCCGTTCCGGCACGGGCCATCACTTTGGCGAAATTGGGAGCCGTGTGTTTCATCTATGACATGGTAGGTTATAACGACAGCGTACAGTTGCCCCATCGCTGGAGCCGTCACAGCGAAAAAATATGGGGTATACATCCCTTCGCCATTCAGTTATGGTCCAGCATCCGCGCTATCGATTTTCTTGAATCCTTGCCCGATGTGGATGGAGAACGTATCGGCTGTACAGGCGCTTCCGGTGGCGGCACCCAAACCTTCGCTTTAAGCGCTATTGACCCTCGAATAAAAGTATCCGCTCCGGTAAACATGATTTCGTCCACCATGCAGGGCGGTTGTGTATGCGAGAACGCACCCGTACTCCGGTTATTCAATTCCAACATGGAAATCGGAGCATTGGCTGCACCCCGTCCCCTGCTCATAGTTTCCGCTTCGGGTGACTGGACTCGCGAGACCGCTCGCGTGGAGCATCCGGCAATTCGCAGCATCTATGCTTTATACGATGCTCAAGATCGCATTGCTCATACTCATGTGGACGCACCGCATAATTTCAACCTGAGAAGTCGAAATGCCGTGTACCGTTTCATGGGTAAATGGTTACTGGGTCGAGATGATCTGGCTACATTTACAGAGCCTCCTTATGAAATGCCGCCCATAGACCAGCTTCGGGTCTTTCCGGGAATTGAAAACGATTCAGACCAGCAGCAGGACGAGATAATAAAAGGAATCATTGACGTACGTCGAGATCAACGCGATAATTTGTTGAAACAATTAAATAACTCCTCGAACGAAATCCATGCTTCATGGTCCAATGCGTTGGCTGGACTAACAGGTGCCAGCCTCCCTGCCATAAACGAGATAATCGGCGAACGCATCGGCATGATTGAGCGGGATGGGTATGTGCTGGAACGATGGATACTGGGTCGCCGTGGTATTGGCGACACTATTCCTGCACTATTTTATCGAGGTACCGGATCGGACCCACAGGATGCCGTGCTGGTGGTACATGAAGCTGGCAAAGCAGCTTTATCCTCCCCCGACGGTGATGGCCCAGGAATGGTGGTGGAGGAATTGCTTAAACAAGGGGAGGCCATACTGATCATCGATCCATTCCTAATTGGCGATCACCACTCCCCCTTCAYCACCCATGCACGAACAAGAGTTGGCAACTTCATGGATACCTTTGAGCCTACCGACACTGCGTTGCGGGTTCAGGATGTACTCACTTCCTACGCATGGCTATTGGCGCGACGTGATATCTCTCGGAACGTATCGCTTGTGGGTTTGGGTGATGGTGCTGTATGGACCATGTTAGCGGCGGGCATAGAACCATCCTTCAGCCATCTCGTGGTAGATCGGAATCTGGATGATATTGATGATGACTCGCTATGGGTATCYCGWTTCTAYATACCATCAATCCGCACCATAGGCGATCTCGAAGGTGCGCAGCTTGTTTACGGCAAGACGAAGATCACAAAGGTGAAACCGGGGAATGAACAAGAAATCATAACCGCATTGAAACGCTGACCCAGGCTCTTTGCTCCCCTACTCGCTGATGTGCTGCCAAGCATAATCATGGATGGCCTGCTTCACGGCTTGGGCATCTGATTCAGAAAGAGCATTCTGAATTCCGGTGTTAAACGCGTCCCACTTGAATTTCAGAATCTCCAGATCGGTCTGCGCATCCACCGTGGCAGTGCGTTGCGCATCCGGATTGACCTGCTTCATTTCTCCAAGCAGCTCCGGAGCAGAAGTAATAATCTCCGGGGCTTCCGGTTTCTGAATACGAATCTCTCCGCTCAAAACAATGCACCCTACATCCGCGCCTTGAGATCCTTTCTTGAAGAGAACCGTACCAGCAGGAACGGAATCGAATTTGGAAACAGACTGGATGACCTGCGCAAGCACATTGCGTACACCAACATCCAGAGAATGAAAAAAAGGTAAATCAACAAGCTGCTTACGAATGGATTCTGAATCCATGAAATACTCCTAAAGTAGTAACACCAAAGTTTCCCCCATGTTATACCTTAAAACGGTCCAGCCATAAAAGGGTTTCCTTGATCACCTCCSCCCGAGGCAAGGTCACATGACCTGCATCATACAGAATCATTTTCTTGTTTTCCGTTGGCGCTCCAAAGGCTTCGAAATAAGGAATCTGGCTCTGTTCTACTGGAAACAAATAATCGTAGCGCCCGTTCATCAGTAATACGGGAATGGACACATGACGGGCTTGGGTGATGGTCATTGTTGCCGCCGGGAGTGGGTTGTCAAACACGGTAGGGGCGATACCGCCGCCAATGAGGACCATTACTTTGAATCGCCCATCTGCGTTTGCCATAAGGGGAGCCGTGATCGCCCCCAGACTCACGCCCATGTACGTAATGGCATCGGAATCCACGTCCTCTCGCGTTTCCAGATAATCCAGCACACGACTCAAGTCCTTCGCCCACGCCTGAGTGAGTCTGCCTCTTGCGGCAAGGTCGCTTTGGAATAGAGATGATGAACTATTGAGCCGCTCATACATCCCGGTCAGTACGGGCTTAACCAGTATACGGCCACTTTTAGGAATATAACTCACATCTTCATGTGGTGCCTCTTCAAACGCATTCTGGAATAGTGAATTGACCCCTGGGAAATACACGACGACGGGCACAGCACCTGATATCGATTTCGGTACATCCAGGTAGATAGGAATTACATCGTCATTATATGACTGGATAGTGATTCTGTAGCGTGTGTGTGACTTCCGGGTATCGTCGATCATCTCCTCTTCAGGGTCAAAAGGACGGGAGGTATCATACGATCTGAACAGCGAAAGATACTGTTCGAATACGTCGTCATTGACAAGAGGCGCATCCGTGTTGAACCGGGATTGGGTGTCAAAGTCACCTAAGACACTTTCCGAAAGCGTTTGCCCTTCCGGCAATTTCATACAGCGGAATCCATTTCCGGTATCGCGATCCCAACTATCCACGGGTAAGGCGAAATTTATCATGTACTCGGGGTCATCCCATTTGCCACCGAGAGACATGCTCTGTTCCCCACTTTGATTCAGACACCATTCCCGCACATTGCCCGCCATATCCAAGGCACCGGAGGTGGTGAGGCCGGCAGCCGAACCCACGGGAGCCAAATCGGCATCCGCGTCGAAATTGCTGAACCGAGCCAGGTAGGGCGTGATGGGATGTGATGCTTCAATAGGCGAAAATGTAGCACGAGCCCAATGGTACACGGTGGGGAGCGACTTGTGGACGAACGCCGCATAGGCCATGGCTTCATACCAGCTCACACCGCTCACGGGATACTCGTCCAGCCCATCGGGATACGCATTGATCTCCCATGTTGCCGGTCCGGGATGTCCTGTCGTATTTTTGAAATGAGTCATGGCCTCTTCGAAAGAGAGTCGTTCGCCGTTCAGAACAAACGGCTCATTCCAATATCCCGGATCGCTATATCCCCCGGCATCAACAAATTCCTGATACTGTGCATTGGTCACTTCATGAATGTCGATAAAGAATTCGGGGAGACTAATAGGGGCTATAGGGACACCCGTTATGCCCGGTATAAAAATCGACGCGGGGACAAAGGCCATATCATCCGGCTTACTCGTTCCCTCCTGGACCGGAAGCACCAATTGCGCCATATCTCCATAGAGAGGATTAGGCGGCGTGGTACGTGCCAAAACCTCCTCAGCCCATTCACGGGATATAATACCTTCCTTTTCCGCCTTCCAACGATACATCCCAACGGCAATGCGCGCCTCACCAGGAACCGATGCAACTCTTACCCACTCACTTTCCGGAGAATTGTAGGGTTTGTTCCATAGAACGTACCCTTCATAATCGCTTACGAATGTCATATCCGCCGTGGACTGTTCGATAAGTTCTGCCAATCCGGTATCATCGGGGAGATACTCGCGCGCATCCAGCGCAAGGGCATACGCATCCACGAATTTCTCATTGGCGACCAATTCACGAATATCCGGTATGGCTACATCACGCGCCCACGTTGTGTTGGCTTCGATTTTACTCTTCTGTATCGACGGCAGGTAGGTGAGAAGAAACACGACACCTACTGCAATGACTACAAATGTGAGTATCCCGGTTGGGCGACGAAATAAACGTAACAACAGACGCAAGTCCCCTCCCGTTTTCTCCTCCGCTCTGACAGCACCCTTTTGAGAGGCCAATTCACTCGTGGTATCATTTCCACCCACAGGCCAGGCCTTTTCACTTTTATCGGGGCTGTGCATGGGTGACAAACCATCCAGACCTGCCTCGCAGATTTCGATGGATTCGTCAAAACCCTTTAACTGATATTCACCGTGATGCTTCCAGACTAGCTTTCCCCTGGGCATACGCTGCCGGGCACTATCGTATACCGGATTGGATATAAGAACCTGATCGGGATGAGCCAGCGACTCAATACGAGCAGTGATATCGACTGCTAATCCTTCCACACGCACGGTACCGTCGGGCTTGGTACGTTCTGTCACCTCCCCCATGTGAATACCAATACGCAGCCGAGGAAGCTCTGGGTTTTCCAGATGTGTCTCCTGCAGTTTAATGCCGAACAGCACGGCCGCGCTGGAGGTCTCAAAAGTCAGAAAGCAACCGTCCCCTGCCCAGTCTATAACACGGCCACCAGTCTCGCGTGCAAATGMCTCCACATGTTCCCTGTCACGGGCTATGAGTTCACCCGCTTCAAAATCCCCCTTGGAAGACTTGAGTGCTGTGGAATCCACGATATCCGTGAACACCAGCGTCAGCAATCTGGAAGAAGCCGTTTGATCTGTCATTCTATTTCCTGATGGAGTTGTTAGGAATGCGCTAAACGTCTCTTCAGCCTCTGGTTCGCAATTTCTCCGCCAGATTCTCTTCACGAGTCCACGCGCTCTGGGCGATCATTTTTTTCATGGCAGCGAATTCCTCGTCCGTATAGAATTCCCGCATGATATTGCCTAAGGCATCCCATTCAAACTTCAGCACCTCGCCGCCTACTACTACTTCCACCGTAGCGGTACGCGTACCTTGGGGAGTAAACAGTTGTACTTCACCTAGAATGTCCGGCGCCTCGATAGTTTTAACTTCCCGTTCATCGGCAATAATGCGGACCATGCCCTCCAGGATCAAACAGCCTGTACCCGCATCTTTTTCGCCTTGCTTGAAGAGGATAGTTTCACGGGAGACGCTTTCTGTTTGAGATATCCACAACAGCATCATCACATAACGCTGCCGCATCTCTTCCGGTAGGCTGCTCACCAACGGGGTCGCCAAAATTCGTTCTCGAATCGATTGTAAGTCCATAATTCCTCCCAGATATATATCTCTAAGTTATTCCAACACAAGGGTCTAAGTCAATTAGTACAAACCGCTAATAAAAATTACTGAAGAGCCATGTTCATCGCTCCCGCAACACAGGAGTTCCGGTCCGCTCAAGAACAAGAAGAGCTGCTGCCGCGTTTATTGATTTAGTGTGTCTTGGACGCTGACGGACTAGTAGAAATCTGTACATCTACCAGCTGGGCATGCCTAAGATTGATTTCGCCAGTTAACCGAATTTTTATCGGTACTCCCATTCCGGTATTAAACATGGACCGGGAAAGCTCATTCGGTATATCCACCAAGGACACGCCAATTTGAGAGACCACACCCTCTATAGACTCCCTATCCGTTATTATTTGAGCTTTTGTATCCAAGTTAATTCCCACAAGCTCAGACGGATCTACATAGATCATGATATAGTCGGTGTCCAGACTCGTTATAGTCATCAACGGCTCACCTTGCAATACACCTGCACCCGGCAGAACATGCAATTTAGTTACGGAACCCGCTATAGGGGTCTCTACCGAAGTTACAAACCCCATTAAATTATTCGTGTCTTCCGCCATATCCGTGAGACTTGAATCGCCAGTGCCCTTTTCCCTCACCTGGTCTCGGATTTGGTAATACACGGGATCAATGAGCGCAGCTACAGCGTCTTGGGTTTTCACCGAATCGAGGAGAGCCGGATTGATTCGATGAACCGTGCCTGTAATGGGAGCGGAAATAGTCTGCTGCGCATGAATCACCAAGCCCGTTGTGACGATAGAATCACGTTGTGCAGCATTCATATTATGAACACATAAATACACAACCGCTGCTGCCCAAATCACTACACCTATATTTCGTTTAATTTTCATAATGAATCATATCTCATTTTGTTCATCTTGCATCATAAAGGATAAAAGGGTAATACCCGCCATATTGCTGATATCCGTTTTAAACGACTCCGGAAGCAGGCCGCGTTTCATGGAAAGACGATAGGCAATTTCCCCAACCCCGTCTTCTTGGTAATGCTGCGTGAGAAGATCCCGAGTACGGCAATATTTCAACATAACATCCTCTAACTCCTGCTGATCAAAAGACTCGCCATCCACGCGAAACCGCGCATAGCCATTTCCAGAAGATCGAGCTCCAAGTTCTGACCAATACATAATCAGTACGATAACCGTAAAGACGGCGGTCCCCATAAGTGCCAGGGTGATTTGGCCAGTCCCTGTTGCCAAACCGAGAATCAGCGAAAAAAAGATGAACGACGTATCCCGGGTATCCTTGAGGATATTGCGAAAACGGATTACAGCCAACGCACCCAGCAATCCGAATGCAATCGCCAGGTTATTACCAATAACCATGATACCCAGTGAGATGATTACCGTAAGCAGAATAATAGATTGAATAAAGGACTGAGAGTACGAGACTGCGGTATGGGTATACATATACACCCAAGCAGCAACTTGCCCAAGCACATAAGCCAAGAGCAGTCCTTGAAACATTTCCAGAAGTGTGAAGGGTTGTTGGTTTGCCAAATTCGATAAAAATTCCACTATAGTGCACTTTCCATTATTACTGCTCCCTCTGATTGCAGTTGTTTCGTACACAACACATATTTTGAAAACGAACGCTGTCGTAAATTGAAATCCTTGATAATGCACGTCATCCAATCAGGCAGCTGCCCCCCGCTCTTCACTTCCAAAACCACTTGACCATGATTTAAAGGACGTTCAATATTACGGGTACCCCAAGCCCCGTTACCTATACCATCCACAGGGTAAGTAACAATGTTGCGATCAAACGTAATCCTGAAATCGGGTTGGAAAATACCTAAATAAGCACTACGTTCATACCGCACCATACTAATTGGGCGAGCTTGAATTTCGCGAAAGCGCATCATGAAAAATTCCATGTTCTGCCAATCATCATTGTTTTCAGGATTAGCCAGGAATTCGCGATCATAGTGATGGTTCTCAAGAACTGATGCCAGCATGTCTGTTTGCGCCGCAACACGGTATTTACGAATCATCCGGTTTCTTCGTTCTTTAATCTCAAGAAATACACGATGATCCGGGGATCGACCATAGGTGCGAAGCCGAATCTTATGCCTGTTCATTTTACCTACATCAGCATCGTTGAGCAGGAGGAGTGATGGACTGTCTAAATAAATGCTGCTGACAATATAGGTTTCACCATATTTATCTGCTTTCATAAATGACCGCATGCGATCATGAATAGCCTGAGCACGGATTTCACTCAAACTATATTTTATCTCATTTCTATATGCAGAATTTGCGATGGGCATTAAAACTCAATATCGTTATTGGTTTTGCTGACGTTCACGCTGCTCATGATATTCTCTCATGCGGCGTTCCKTCTTTTTAATTATGTGATTTAGCTGCTTCGTCTTTTTCAAAGCATGAGGATTTTTTGGATCTAGCTCCAGGGCTTTTTTCATATACGACAACGCAACAGGATACTCCCGCGCTTTAATATGCTGAATGCCTATATTAACCGTGGCTACAACCATCTTTTTCTTTACTCGCAAGGAACCTGGATGCTCTTTATACGCCAATGAATACTCATCCAACGCTCCCTGATAGTTATGTGTCTCAAAATAAAAATCGCCCATGGATTCGTTTTGACCAAGTTCAACTTCTTTTTCAGCTGCTTTTGATTCCTGACGCTGCGCCTTTTTCTCTTCCTTCTTCTGTTTAATAAATTCCCGATACTCATCAGGGGAATACACCTTCTCTACCGCACCTGTCTCCACCAAAATATTAATATTGTTGGACTGGATATCCTGGGGAATTAAATAAAAGCGCGGGGCATTCGGGTTATACGCCTGAAGAGTAACGCCTTCTTCCAGGGTCCCATCACGAAACGTAACGATGATGTGGCTGCCCCCCGGAGCATATTCCTGATAGTGTTCATTCTTGTCAAATTTCCCATCATAACTCTTCACATTACAGATCATCTTTACATCTTCAAAGGATATACGAATCGACTCGTTTGTAGAAATACCCTGCTGGTCTTCACATTCCAGAAAAAAACCCGCCTCTTTTAAGCTCAGACTCCGGCTGGTACCTTGTACCTGACGACCATCGCGGTAATGAATCAGAAGACTATGACGCCCATGGCGTTTACGGGCTTCAACGCTACGTTGCCCCTGCTTCAGCTTGTCTTCTATTGGTTTAAAATGCTTAGGGCAATAATTACTGCCTTCATGATGATGCAAGCAATCCCCACAGTAAAAGGTTCCACACACCGAACAATACCCAGCGGCGTTCCTTGTCAGATGATTCGGACATTTCATAGTGTGGAGTTGATACCTTATGTAATAAGGGCATATTCACAATCAAAATAAACTGAAATAATACTAATGAATTCTGCGTATAATTGCAATAAGACGCTAACACCCGAAGTCATCAAAAAATGTATGCGATGTTCATGTATTTCATGTATAGTGAAAACAGTATTTTATTAGGAAGTTTATACACAAATGAGCAATCCCCGCAATACTGAAGCATCCGATTCAGGCGATAGGCTCCCCCCTATTTGGAATATTCGAGCCGAACGCCCAACCCCATATAGAGACAGCCAGGATCTCCTCATAAATCTCCGGTATGCTTTGGAAAAAGAACCCACCATACTATTGCGAGGCGACCAGCCCGGTTCCGGAACTAGTGCCTTGGCCCTAGAGTATGCTTATGCCTATGGTCATACCTATCAGGCGGTCTGGTGGGTTCATGCGGACTCTTCCACATCGGCATACCTAGATGCATTAGGTTTTTTAAAGGCCTTGGATATGGTGGAAGGCCAATCAGGAGAAGTTTTTTATTCGTTAAAGGATTTTAAGGATCGATTATCCCAACATGGTGGTTGGCTTCTTATTCTCGAAGATGCTGCTTCAGCATCCATCCTGAAAAACCTGATCCCGGAAAATCCAACAGGAAATATAATTCTAGTTAATCCAGAAGATGAAGATATAAAGACAAATACATCCATCGCTATATCATCTCCGGATATAGATGCCGCCATAGAATTTCTTCACATTGACAATGCAGAAGACGAATCAGCGTCGGAGCAGGTACTCGTTCGACTTTTAAAATCATCCCCATTGTTATTACAGCTGATAATGAAATTTAAAATCACATCAGGAAAATCGTATAAAAGTATTCAAGCAGATTTACCCCCTTACCTCCTAAAACAAGAAAAGAATCATCTCACCATATCTCTACGCTTACTTCTCAGTATGTCACTGGAGTATTTATCCAGCCAACATAAAGTATCCCGCGATCTCCTGGCGTTATGTTCATTTCTAGGACCAAATCACCTCCCCCTATCGGTATTTGCCAATGGCAGTGACGTATTATCGCCGAGACTCTCCAAATCGATATCAACCAAAGATGATGTGGATATTGCTCTCTCCCCATTAGTAAATTTGGGGCTGATTTCATTGGAAGAAAATACCATTTCAATGCATCCTGCTGTACAAGCCGCTGTACGGGAAGGTATGAGCGAAGAACCACGCACAGCCTGGTGCAATGCCGCAGTAAATCTACTCTCAGAGTCCTTCCCCCAAGAATCCAATTACCACGAACCGGATACCCTGTGCATCCGCTTAATTCCACATATACTCTGTACCTGCCATTATGCTGAAGAAATTGATGTCGCACCGGGTACCGCATCTTCCCTATATTATCAGGCGGGCCTTTATCTTCATGCCAGCCATCTGCTATCGGAAGCTGCCGATTGCTACATGCGCTCTATCGCATTGGTTGAAGCTCATTTTGGTACCGTCCACCCTACCGTCGCCACACGAATCAACAACTTGGGTATTGTCGAACACGAACTCGGCCACCTTGACAGCGCTCAAGCCTGTTTCGAGCGCGCCATGGATATTTGCGAAATGCTCTATGGTCCTACAGAACAGGCGATGTACACCAAGGTGCCAGAAAAGTTATTGACTATGCCCCTACGGAATCTTTGCACCGTTTTGGAGGACAAAGGTGATGTGGCTCTGGCACAAAAAGAATATGAACGTGCTATGAAAACCTTTGTAGATGTGTACGGCTGGAATCATTCCCTGGTAGCAGAGTGTGCATTCTATTTTGGGAACACCTGGATGAAAATTGGACAACTGAACAAAGCCCAAAATTGCTACATCAAAGCTGTTCGCTCAGAAGAAAATGCGGCGGAGTGTAATAATGAGGCATTAGCGGATTACCTCAACAGTCTGGGTATGGTATTGATGCGACTAAATAACGCAACACTTGCCGAAGAACAATTTCGACGAGCGCTGCGCCTGGACCAACAGCTATTCGGAAACGACCACATCAACATAAGCAGGGATTCGGTAAATCTTGGACATCTATATAAACGGCTGGATCGTTACGACGATGCAGAAAAATGTTACAACGAGTCCTTACGCATCCTGGAACGTCATGGCAAAGCCGACTCCATGGAAGCCGCACTCATACTCAACAATCTGGGGAGTGTACTAATAGGAAAGAAACATGCCTCAGARGCGCGGACATGCCTGGAACAGGCATTGGCAATTATTACAGCAGTAAAAGGAGAAGATTCTTCCAGTAATATATCCGTTTTAACAAACCTGGGACGYGCTCTGGATAAATTGGAAGCACATCACCAAGCCCTGAACTGCTATGAATCGGCGGAAAAAATCGTGGACTCTCAGCAAGAAGTATCCCTTGTAGAGAAAGCTACTCTCATGTACCGAAAAGGACTTACCCATCAGAGCCTGAATGAACTGGATACCGCCTTGGCTTTTTTTGAAAAAGCCCAAAGTTTAGACACACAGGTATTCGGCAGCCAGCATCCATCTGTGGCCCGTGATGCGTATTGTATCGGGTGYATTCTAARGGAWAAGGATGACACCATTGTTGCAATGGGGCATCTCACTCTGGCACTCGATATATATGAGTCCCATTATGGCAAAGACCACCCAAAGGTAGCCATGGTACGAAGAAAACTCGACCAAATGTCCAATACCCGATAATACGAATGTAACATTGTGCCTGTTGCATTATTATTATACACTTACGCTTTTATAGAATATTTAGACGGAGGAAAACCGCAATGAGTAACATCCGGATTTTGAGAATCTTTATACTTACCTTGGTCATAACAGGTATTGCCGCCCCCACCTTCGCACAGGGCTTACCACAGACTACACCGGAGGAAGTCGGGCTATCTCAAGAACGCCTGGATCGTATTGATAAAGCCATTCGGGAAGATGTAGAAAACAATGAACTACGGGGCGCGCTGGCGATGGTGGCCCGAAAAGGCAAGCTGGCATATATTACCTACCACGGCATGGCAGACACCGAAAAAGATATCCCTATGGCGGAGGATACGATCTTCCGCATCTACTCCATGACCAAACCCATTACCAGTGTAGCCGTCATGATGTTATTCGAAGAAGGCCATTTTTTTCTGGACGATCCCGTTTCAAAATTCATCCCGGAATTAGGTGGCCTTCGCGTCATTGATGAAGATGCCGAAAACCCAGGGGGCGGGGTATTCAATCTTCCCGATGAAATAGAAGAAGTAAGCAAAGCCCGCAAAGTGAAAGTCATCCCAGCCAACACCGTACCCAGCAATCGAGATATGACCATCCGCGATCTGCTTCGTCATACTTCCGGCTTGACCTACGGCTTTTTTGGTAACACCAAGGTAGACCAGATGTACCAGCAAAACGGTGTACTCATTACCGATATGAATCTGGAAGACATGGTTCGTAAACTAGGTAATTTCCCCCTCCTATTCCAGCCCGGTGAGCAATGGCACTATAGCCTATCTGTAGACGTACTCGGGCGTTTGGTAGAAGTGGTTTCCGGTCAGTCTTTTGATGAATTTCTGCAGGATCGTATCTTTGCCCCATTGGACATGGTAGATACCGGTTTCTATGTACCGAAAGAAAAAATGAATCGCTTTGCCAACCTTTACGCACCTGCCAAAGACGGCGAAGGAATAGTACCTGCAAACCCCATGATGTCTTTCAACTTCATAGCCAAACCCAGATTGTTTTCCGGTGGCGGCGGCTTGGTTTCTACAGGAGCAGATTACCTGCGATTCTGCCAAATGATGCTCAATGGCGGCCAGCTAGATGGCGAACGTCTTCTGAGTCGAAAGACGGTGGAACTTATGACCGTCAATCATTGCCTGGACGCAGACCTCCCCATGGCTAAATCTGGATACGGTTTTGGTTTAGGATTTGCCGTGGCCGAAAATCGAGGTCGGTCAGCATCCCTGGCCACTGAAGGGGAATACAATTGGGGCGGCGCTGCCGGGACAAGATTCTGGATCGATCCCGAGGAAGAGTTTATCGGGATTTACATGGTGCAGATACTGCCGCATATTTATACCTTCGGAAGTGAATTCAAGCAATTGGCGTATCAAGCCATCTCAGACTAGCGAAAATAACAGAGGCTAATCATGGCACTAAATTTAGATTCCTTTCCTTTGAAAGAGATCCGACGAGGCAGAGAGCTTCAATGGGATCCGAATGCTATCGACTTCTCTAAAGACCGTGATGATTGGCTTAATCTGGCTCCGCTGGAACAGCGACTTCTCTTGAATCAGGTAGTCGGTTTTCTCATAGGTGAACGTGCCGTCGCTCATGATCTGGCACCCCTGCAAGTAGCGTTACGCAGGGAACGGGGTCGCATGGAAGAGGAAATGTACATTACCCAGCAGCTCTTCGAGGAAACAAATCACGTCGAGTTTTTTCAACGCTGGGTCATYSAGGTGCTGCCAGGAGAATTGGGAAAAGATATCCCCTTCCCATCCAAAGAACCYTCGCCGCTWCTCCACGGCGCACTGCCAGAAGCCATGAACGCCTTGTACGACGACCACTCCCAAACAGCTCAGATCCGCGCTATCGTTGCCTACCATCAAAACGTGGAAGGGGTTTCCGCCGAAGTTGGGTATCAGATTTTTTACGACTGCATGGATCAGCAGCATATTCTCCCGGGTTTACGAGAGGGTGTACGGAAAATCCAAATCGACGAATCGCGGCATATCGCCTTTGGAACCTACCTGGCACAACGTATCATTAACGAAACCCCAGATATGAAACAGGTCTTTATCGACGCCATGGAAGAAATTAAAGAAATCACCATCCAATCCACGGCCATGTTGTTTGATTTATTTGAAGCCCCGTACCCTTTCGGGTTAAATGCGGATACGTACATCAATCTTACACGGAATCTCCACGGACGTCGCATGAAAGCGGTACTCGAAGGTCACCTCATAAAGGCATAAGCAGCACCTGGATCACAATAACGGCTTGGGACTTCCGAGCGCAGAACCGTTTTTCATTTATTCCCTTGAAATTCTCGTAACTTCTTCAGTGTGTCCGGTTTACTCTGCATAAATTCTGTCAGCGTTTTCAATCTCTCTACGAAATCATCGTCCACCTGATGCTCCAATCGACACGCTTCCTGATCGGCCCACTCATCATCATAATTCAACACATCCGTCATGAAATGATATATCACTTCATGCCGTACCGTGAGCATATCAGCAATAGAATGCCCTTTCTCCGTCAGATCCACGTATCCATACGACCGATGTTCTACCAAGTCCTGCTCAGAGAGATCGCGGATCGCACGAGATGCGGCGGGCCGGCTTACCTGAACTTGTGCAGCAATCTCGCTGATACTGCAAACCTTGTCCCGAGTAAGTAAATCAGCGATGGCCTCGATATACTGCTCAAGGGACGGGCTCATCTTGCGCGGCGTACCGCTGGATGGATTAAACGAGGGCATAAAATCTACTCCGAAAACCTAACCTACCCACTTGCGTACCCAGAAACTGATCTGGTCAAGCAGGAACACAACAACTCCAATCACCACCAAGAGGACGGCGACACGATCATATTGGAAACTCTGGGTATACATCAAAATATAGGTACCGATACCGCCTGCACCCACAATCCCCAGAACCGTAGCATCGCGAAAGTTCATCTCCAGACGATAGATCGTGAACGCCACAATCTGAGGTTTGGATTGGGTAAATAACCCATACTGTAAGGTTTGAAGCCACGATGCCCCTGTTCCCTTTACCGCCTGAACGATATCCTTATCAGCCGTTTCGAATTCCTCGGCATAAAACTTCGCCAACATGCCGATGGAATGGAGCGCTACGGCCAGCACTCCCGGAAAAGGACCCAACCCAACAGCCGCAACGAAAAGTACGGCGATCACGATAATAGGAATCGACCGAATGAATCCTAAGATGGTCTTAACGGGGAACGAAATCCAGGCAGGTGTAATATTCGATGCCGCCAGAAATCCCAGAGGAAGAGAAACAATAACTGCGATAAACGTGCCGCACAACGCAATCGTCAACGTCTCAATCGTAGCTTTGATCACCAGTTCTGTCACACTCCAGTCAGGTGGTACCAGACGTGTCAGAAATTCCAGAATATTTGGCCCCGATTCGCGCAGGTTCACCAGATTAAACTCGGACCGCATAAAGGCCCACACCACCACCGCCAAAAGAACCGCCGCAATGAGCGCGTGCAGCCCCTTTCGATTAAGCCATCTTTGCTGGAGAGGTGTCATGAGACAAGGCGTCCTTTGACACCGGATTCAGTTCGGATTCTCTATATATAAACTCCTCGTCACGGGTCGACAAGTTCTCTGGATCTCCATCATAGACAATACACCCATCAGCCAAGCCCAATACCCGAGTCGCAAACTTCCGAGCCAACCGGGGTTGGTGCAAATTCACCAGCAGCGTCACTTCACGTCGAGCCGTACACGCTACCAGCAACGCCAAGGCATCTTCTGCCAATTCCGGATCAAGGTTGGATACCGGTTCGTCAGCTATAATGATATCCGCGTCCTGCATCAATGCACGAGCAATGGCGGCGCGTTGCTGTTGTCCTCCACTCAACGTATCGATACGGCGATTACCCAGCCCGTCCAGCCCCACTTCAGCCAAGATGGACTCGGCCTTCTCCCATTCCGAAGCGGGATACCATCCCAGGAAGGTGCGAAAGGGTGACGTACGCCCCAACGCGCCAGTAAGAACATTTTCCACCAGGGTTAAACGCGGGATGAGATTGAAGTCTTGATCCACCATGGCAATACGACGCTGTATATCGCGATTCGAAATGACATTCGATTCACCCAGCACAGACAGTTCCCCTTCCATAACCGGGATACGGCCTTTGATTAAACGCGACAACGTGGTCTTACCGGAACCACTCCGCCCCAATATGAACACTCGCTCTTGGCTGGATATGGACAGCTCATCCACAGACAACACGCATGTATTGCCATACCCGGCGCGGACGCTTTGTAATTTGATTACCGCTTCTGTAGAGGAAAAGGGCTGCATAATCTACTTCAGAAACCCGTACTTCCTGGCGATAACTTCCACTTCCGCAAAAGTCTCGTGGCTGATTTGTACATACCCGTCCGTGCCGTAGAGATTTTCTAACAGGTGTCGGTTGGGGCCATCCTGTAACGCCAGCAAGGAGTCGCGTACCTTATTCACCAGATCCTCCTCCAGTCCCTTTCGCACCACAACACAATGGGATGGCAGAGGCTTCGATTCACCGATGTAAATAATCTGGTCACGCTCTTCAGGTCGCAGGAGACTCAAGGCGAACTGACCAATACCAGCGGCATCCACAAAACCATTGAGTACGGCACGAATAGCCTGTTCGTCCCCTCCCGAAAAATAGATGCGTTTAAAGAAATCCTCTGGTTCCTTCTTTACCAGACCCTCATCCTTGAACAGTTCCAAAGGATATAAATACCCCGACGACGAAATCGGATCGGTGAACGCCATGGATYTCCCTTTAAGATCCTTCAGCGTCTTKATTCCGCTGTCTTTACGCACAAAAATYCGGGACGTATACGTGCTTTTYCCTTTATAGACCTCTCCCARGATAGGCGTAGCACCTGCRWAATAATGWGCCATGACGTACTGCATGGGCCCCATGAAGCCCATGTCAGCCGTCCCATTTTTCAGCGCCTCTACCACGCCGGCATAATGCGTCACTATGTTGTACTTCACCGGTACGCCCAGTTTATTTTCCAAATACGCAACTACGGGATCAACATCCTCAATGATCTGCTCAGGATTCTGATACGCGATAAACACAATACGAAAAGGCTCCGCGCCCATGGCAGGAAGCGATGAAAAAAGAGTCAGCAGAACAATTGTAATAATCAGAATATTTTTCAAAGGATTTCTCATTTATTTTAGGTGGTCAACATTGGTTTCATAYAAYTYCAWATAGTCTTCAACTTTTTGATCTACAATGGCCGAGTCCCCAGAGAGTACCGCGGCATAAGCATCGTCCATCAAACCCGCCATACGTTCCAGCATAGGCAAATAAGCTGCATCGCGCACATCCCACTTGTGCGCTCTGATTTCCAACGCCACTGTTTGAAACGTAGCCGCCATTAAATCTGGCTTGCTGCGTTGCTTCAAGAATGTATAGGACGAAAGGAAAAAGGAGAACTCCTCCATTTCCGCATCCAACGTAAACATCGTGTCTTCATGAGCATCCACCCCGCCGCCCACAGTCTCAAGATAAACCGTGAGGTCGGATTTTTCCGACTCCGAATATTCCAGCACGAATTCGTTATCAAACCAGTCCACCACATCGCGTAATGTCGCCAGGCTTCCGTCGTGCATATACGGCGCGGTAAAGGCTGAACTCAAAAGCGTAGGTGTATCCAAGGTGCGATCCAGAGAATACTCGCTCCCCCCCTCTACACTGCCGATATCGTGATTGCGACGATCCAGAAAATTATTAGACGGGATATGACAAGAMGCACAGCTCYGATCGTTGAGCTGYACCATRGGTGTAGTAAAAAGTTTCTCCCCACGCTTCGCTGCCGCAGGAGCCTCATCAGTCAACGTACCGTCCCCATTCAAAGCTGGATTCGGCAGGAACTCAAACTCGTTCATATACGCAATCAGCGCATCCAACATGATGGGATCCGGTTCCGCGCCATTAAATTCATTAACGATGACGTTACGCGTGAATTCGCGTAACGAAGCAAAGCGTCCGTTCCGACCATAAGGCGCGGTGAATCGAATTCCCCTTAAATCAGGAATGTCCACCGGGTCAAAGTGACCGTTGTTGGCATGAGGAGCAAAAAAACTGTTGCTCACGTCCAACCCGCCACCGTTCGATGAGATACCCGGGATAAAGAAATTCGGATTGGTAACGCCTTTGTTATGACAGGTGTTGCAGCTTATCTGAAGAGACGTAGCCGGATCGCCAAATATGAATGGGCTATCAAACGCCATATCGCCCAATGCAATAAGGGTCGTTTCACTCTCTGACACACCACGCTCCGCCATAGCCAATATCTGTCGAGGACGGGGCAGCTGCTTGTTCAGATTATGACCCGGCGGAAGTTTCACCGGAATTATGGAATCGGGTTCGTATGTTTCACTGAATAGCGGAACGGGTTCCTTCCAACTGTCACTCTCAACTGCATATCCCGCGCCGTAATTAGATTTGATGTACCTATCAATCAGTCCGGTAGCGCTACGGAAAACTTCCACATCAGTTGGAACCTCGCCTACACCTAACAATCCGGGAGAGCCCAGCGCACTGGACGCTTCAAGCCAGGCATTTCCAATCCGGAAATACATTGTAGGGTCGGCATATTTTATCTCATGCTCAAACGCAATAAATAATTGCCGGGCAGCATCAATATGATCCCAGGCTGATTCATAATCGAGAACAGTCCGTTGTGCCTCGGCAATATGCCAACGAATACCATCCGCCATGGCCACCGTAGACAACTCGAATAACGCCTTCGATGCTTTCTTCCGCATACCGGGTGTTGCCAGACTAACCGCCACCTCCGCTTCTACCTCACTAAATACATCGTGTATAGCCTTGAGATATATCTCCCCTGCTTCAGCATCGTATTGTCCCAGATACTCACCAATCACATCCGTATCCCCACGTACCTCCTCCCATAACACTGGATTAAGGTTGGTCATAAAAATGACCCGTCGATAGGATTCCGTCATGGGATGATATTCTTCAGGAGGAACGATATGCCCAAAGGCAAATTGTGCAGCAAGTAACCAAGAACAAACGATTATCGGAGTCCGTGCAAAATAACTTCTGTGTTTTAAAATCATCGAGGTAGTCTCTTTTTAGGTAAAATATTAATCCAGACCAACGAAGTTAACTTATGTTAATATTGTAAGCCTTTATAAACCTTTAAGTCAAATCCTACATTTCGCCCCCTATTTNGGGGTATAATGAAACACCTCTAGGAGAAACATCGTGAAATTATCCAGAAAATTAGCCATCCTTTACACCATCATCAAATGGCGTATCACTTGGGACAAGCGAGATTTAGACTTCACCAAAGGAAAACCCGACAATCCTTTGTTCCAGACAGCCCGTGAAGCTATATCCAAAGTCAAAGACGGCAGCATGGTTGCTATCTCCGGTCTTGGTGGTAATCAGCATTCCACCATTCTTTTCTGGGCACTAAAAGATCTCTTCGAAGAGACAGGCTCCCCGAATAATCTGAGTGTTATATCCATCGGCGGACAAGGCGGTCGCGGCAAGGTTCCTGGAACGGTGGACGAACTGGGTGTCAAAGGATTATGTACTCGATTTTTCGCCGGGCACTATGAAACATTCAAACAAATTCTCACGTTGGCCGATGRAGGCCAAATTGAATTGCAATGTTTTCCTCAAGGCACCTTGGCCTTGCTTCTCCATGGGCAAGCCAATGGAGAAAGATCGGTTCTGGTTTCCACTGGCGTAAACACCGTGTTCGATCCTACCGTTGGACGCGGCACACCGCTATCCGGGAAAAATGCGAAGCAATGGGTTACGAAAGAAGGCGACGCGCTGCGTTTTGAATTACCGCTTATTGACGTAGCCTTGATCAACGCACCTGCGGCAGATGCCAAGGGAAATGTGTACATGAAAAACACCGCCATGTTAGCAGAGTCAGGTGATATAGCCCAGGCCGCACGTCGCAATGGAGGTCTGGTCATCGTCACAGTAGGCAAAATTGTGGAAGAGGGATATGACACCCCCTTCTTCACGCCGGACGATGTAGATGCAATCGTGTATTACCCCCGCACCGGACAGACCATGGGCAGCTCACACGCTAAACCCAATGAAGCCATCGTTCTGAACTCCGCTCATCCGCTGGACCAAACCATTGCGGAACTGCGATGGATAAACGACTTTCTCAAGGTCACGCCCAGACGCTCTGAACTGGATAAAGCGGTGGGACGTCTTGCAGCATCGCTTTTTTCTGAAGTTCAGAATGCTGGTGCACTGGTCAATATCGGTACAGGTTTACCCGAAGAAGCATGCCGGGAAATTTACGAAGGCGGACTGCTCGATCAAATTACATTCTTTACCGAAAGCGGTGTTGTGGGCGGCGTACCCGGACCCGGCGTATTCTTCGGCGCATCTGCCAAGCCGGATAGCATGGTGTCGTCAGCAGAAATGTTCCAGCGCGCCCATCGAGAACTGGACGTCACCATGCTTGGTATTCTTCAAGTAGACACCCAAGGCAACGTGAACGTATCTAAACGCGGCGAGGGAAATATTAACTATGTTGGTCCCGGTGGATTTATCGATTTCAGTACCTCCGCCAAGACGGTCATCTTCATCGGGAAATGGATGGCCCACGGCAAAATGAGTATCCAGAATGGAAACGTGACCATAGAAGAATCCGGTCAACCAAAATTCGTTGAACGGGTAGATGAAATTACATTTTCAGGCAACCAGGCTGTTGCAGATAATCGGCAAGTATTCTATGTSACSGATGTRGGCATATTYTCWCTWACRCCYGAKGGWRTMAARTTGATTCGRGTYATGCCCGGYATCGAYATACAACGTGATATCCTGGATTTCGCCAAAGCGTCCATCCTCGTGGATAATCATGATGATGTACCGCTGGTGGATGCCTCTATCATGACGAACGAAGGATTTCGTCTCGCTTTTGATTCATGAAAATATTATCAATAAAAAATCTAACGGAGTAACAGTGAACACGAATCCCCAACAAATGAATCGCCGGGCTTTTATTAAACATGCCGCCATCGGAACCTTGGCAACGACTGCCGGGTGTGCAACGGTACCAGCTCCACGAGACGAATCAATCCTCATTATCGGTGCCGGCATCTCTGGAATAGCAGCTGCACGCGTATTATCTGACTCAGGCTTCCGTGTTACCGTATTGGAAGGTCAAAACACGCCGGGCGGCCGAATCAAGACGCTTCGGACGTTTGAAAACCCCATTGATTTAGGCGCTGCGTGGATTCATGGAAGCCGGAAAAATCCCATTACCGACCTGGCACGTTCAGCAGGTGTCCGCTATGAAAAAACCGATTGGACCCGCCTTACCGGATATCGCGCTGACGGCAGCGAAATGAAATCCAGTGAGATATCCATGCTGAATCATAATCTTGTTTCAGTGTATCGAAAGGCTTACTGGAAAGAAGCAACAGAACATACAGAAGATCAAATTGCAGACTTACTGAAGAACAAATGGAAACGGACCTCTATAAAAGAGGAGGATATACATCGGCAAGATGACATCCTAAACCCAATCGAACAACGTGAGCTAGAGGCGTTGCGCCAAGCAGCCCTGCAAGCGGATCGCGAATACAAAGAATTTAGCGGCGGCGATCAGTTGGTGGTAGATGGATATGACCGCATATTCCAAAGCCTGCTTCCTGGACTGACAATACACTTAGGCCAGCGCGTCCAGAGTATCGACTTTCAAGTTCAAGGTATCAAAGTGAAAACTATGACAGAAACTTACACCGCTGACCGTGTACTCTGCACGTTGCCCTTGGGTGTGCTGCAGGACGGCTCCATCACTTTCACTCCCGAACTCCCGCCAGAAAAACAAGATGTTTTGTCTCGCCTCGGGATGACCACTTTGAACAAAGTTATCTTGAAATACGACAACGCGTTCTGGCCCAAGGAACCCCACGCGCTGGTTCATGAAATCGCTAATAAAAGTAATTACGCACTCTTCTTCAACCAATATCATTACTCGTCTGAACCAATTCTAGTGTACATGGCAACAACAACGGAAGCACTGGCACTGGAGGAGATTTCTGAAAGGGATGCTGTATTTTCCGTTGCCAATAACCTCAAAAAAATCTTTGGCTCGCGTACTCCCGATCCCTCCGCTGGCATACGCACTCGCTGGAACACCAATCCCTTTTCCCGGGGATCGTTCAGCTACCGAAAAGCAGGTACGACCCCGAAAGATCGCCGGATCCTGGCAAAACCTATAGAGAATCGGCTGTTCTTTGCCGGCGAAGCGACTCACGACCGTATGTACGCCACGGTACACGGCGCGTATCTGAGTGGTCTTCGGGCAGCAAAGGAAATTCAAAAATTATCGTGATCTGAAGTCATTTTATCGACGAGAAATGCGAAATTCTTGCCGTCTAGTTTCCCAGTCGTTTCATTCTTCGTCATAGACATGTTCGCCAATATACATCGCTATACGGTAACTGGCTTAAACCCGAATCACTCGAGCAGGTCAGCCCCCTCCAGATCCGCCGGAACCTTTTTACCTAAATATGTCAACGCCGTCACACCCAAATCCACCAGATGCGGGTTCGATTTCACAACATGTTTATTGGARAAAAGAATACCGGGCGTGGTTGCCATATCAGAAGCAGCATGWTCCCCACTCCACTTATCTGTGTTATCTGCGAAGAGATCCTTAGGTGCCGCCCCTTTCGCCGCATCCTTGGTAGACTGATATCCCTCCGCGTAACCCAACTGTAGATCAGGTGCGCCCGCAGTGGCTCGACCTTGATAAAAATCCCGCGTGTAGATCTCGCTGAAAATCTTGTCCCCAGTCTCTGGATCCGTTACATCCATTAGCTTCGACCGTATTTCTTGTATGAGAGCATCCACATCCCCGGGTTTTACAATCCCTTTACCTTCGCGACCCTGCTGGTTAAGAAAAATACTGCCCAGACCAAGACTGTACGCTTTGGTTTTGCCCCAGTCGTAACCCTGCAAGAAAGGTTTCGTGTTGGTGGCGGTATTCGGATTAGACTGACCTGACACAGCAAGATATCCGTTGCGAATCAACCAGGTGTTCACGTTGAACCCACGACGGAAGCTATGGAAACCGTGGTCCGAAAGTATAAGCAGCAAATCATCGGGTTCCAGTTTTTCCATGACATTACCCACAATGCGATCCATCTGTCGATACGTATCTTCCACCGCCTGACCATACTTGGCGTTATCTTCAGTATTGTACAATGGATGCAGCTCGTCCCGGTGATGCCAGAACAAGTGGCTTACCCGATCCGTTCCCGTCCAAACAGACACCAGTAAATCAAAATCACCTCGATCCATCTCATCCAAGGTCAACGTCTCCCGCCACGACATCGTTTTCTCCACATCCTCCAGAAACAGCTCCTCTGTAAGGGCATCTTGACGGAGCGCATGGGTATCAAAAATCCATCCGACGGTCTTGAAAAATCCATAACGCTCATACAATTCCTTGCCATACGACTCAGGAGACGTAAAAGGGATATGTTGTTTGCGCGGATCAAATTGAAGACACGTCATGTAAAGGCGAACCTGCTCCCCCACTTCCAACGCATGAATCCGGCTAATAGCATGAGCCTTATAATTCGGCGTTACATCAAAGGTCCATTCCAGCCAAGGCGTCCACTCGCCCTCTTTCAACGTAACCTCCACACCAGCCACCTCTACCGTAATGCTTCCTTCATCACGATTCACCTGAACCGTCAGCGGTACCTTGGCATAATCACGCGTCTTCGGGACACGCAATCCTTCGATTTCAACGGTAGCCGTATCGCCTGAAAACATCAACGGTACTTTCTTACCCCCAGAAAGATTACCCGGAGCGGAAAAAGCGTCCGACATGAGAAAAAATGTGCTCGTCGTTCCCCGTAAATCCGGTACGCCCAAACTTGCCAGTTGACAGCCATCTTCCAATGTATCTGCTGGAAAAGAAAACGGAACAGATAGAATTTTACACCGCGCACCATCATCTGCGGCGGTTTTCCAGAAAGACTGCCCAACACGAATGTTTTTGAATCTTGGAGGGGTGCGCACCGATCCATCCGGGTTGAGTACCGCTTTGACCGCATTCCCAAATCCCACACCCGGCCGATAATTCTTGGGCGTACGTAGCAAAAAATCATAAATGCCATGGTTACCGGGATTCTTAGAAGTAATGAACGAAGACCACGCCGTAGGCGATTGAGGAGGATTGCTCGATCCCAATTCCGCAAAAGTACCAGACTCACTCAACGATTTAAGATGCGGCAGGTCGCCTTCATCCATCATGGCCTGAACAATGTCAGGTTCTACACCATCAAACCCCAATATTATGACCCGTCCACGAGAGCCAGCACCATCATCGTCGGAAGTATTACTATCCGCTTCCAATGCGGTAATCGTATCCGAACCGCTGCATGCCAATCCCGTCATGGCAATACTTAAAAGAAGTGTCGCGCTATAAAATTGTTTTCCAAAATACATAATTAAATCCCATACTACGTCCAAATGCTTGAAAATACGCCCTATTTGTTCTATAAACACCGAAAGCATATAATACGATATTGGCACGATGAAAACCAGAGTATTTAATAATGCAGAACCACGGGGAACCCATCTTAACCGCTATCAAACCCAATACCCTTCTCTTTTCCGTTGTCATACCCGCTTATAATGAATCACAAAATATTGCGGATACCGTAGCACAGCTCGTTCCTGCATTACGTAACGAATCCATCCCCTTTGAATTGATTATCGTCAACGATAACAGTACCGACGATACAGGGAATGTTGTGGGAAGCCTGATTGAGACCTTCCCGGAAATACGTCTTGTCCACAACGCTCCACCAGGTGGTTTCGGACGGGCTATTCGATGTGGACTACAACATGTCACTGGTGATGCCGTCGCCATTGTCATGGCAGATTTGTCAGACAGCCCCGAAGATGTTGTGCGCTATTACCGAAAATTGGAAGAAGGATACGATTGCGTTTTTGGATCTCGATTCATCTCAGGAAGCCAGGTAAATAACTATCCTAAAGGAAAGTTGATAGTCCAACGCATCGTAAACAACCTCATTCGGGTTATGTTCTCTACTGCGCACAATGATATGACCAATGCTTTCAAGGCCTATCGAAAATACGTCATTGATGACATCAGCCCACTCCATGCTGCCCATTTCAATATCACCATCGAACTCTCCCTATCTACACTAATTCGGCAATATTCCATCGCCACCATCCCTATTTCATGGGAAGGACGTACCTGGGGTCAATCGAATCTTCACCTGCGAGCCATGGGAAGACGATATTTGGCAACCCTGTTGAAAATCTGGTTTGAACGCACCCTCGTGCTGGATGATTTACTGCAGGAGACCGAAGCAAAGTCGAATAAATATCGATAATATTGAAAAAACATCGAAAAAGCTCAAAAAGACACGACATGTGTTTAGGGCTATACGCAATGACGTGGTATACTGCCCAAGTTTTAAACTGGACGATTGGGGATCACAGTGACTATGAAAAGTAAATTATTCGTTGCATTATTTATCGTACTAACTGGCGTTGCTTCAGCACAAGATCGCTCCTCGCCTACTCCGAACTTTCCACACGAGACGTTATATTACTATAACGGAAATATCAAAGTGGACGTAGTTCTTTCCCTTGATGAGCTTCATGTTAAGGCCCCCAAAGATCAACAACTCAATACGGGTGCTCTTGCGACTCGTGGTTCGTGGCGGCTGAATGCTAATAATACTGCCACCCTGCGCATTCCAAGATCAGCCGCATCTCGTTCCGAATTGAAATCTCAAATAGCTGCCATTCGCATATCAGGAAATACCCCCCACCCTATCCTTTATTCTCCCAGCGACGTGGCACAGGAAACAAGCACACAGCAACTGCTTACCAATCAGCTTTCCCTAAAATTAAAACCCGGCACAACGCTGGCGACGGTGGTGGCACAATWCAACTTAACCATCGACGAAACYATCTCCTACTCTCCCAACACATACATTGCTACGATACAATCCGACGAAATCACAGGTGCGCTGGATGCCGCCAATTCATTATACGAATCAGGTATCGTTGAATTTGCCACCCCCATCATCGTTAAACCACGCACCTTGCGATTGACCCCAAACGATGCCTTTTTCAACCTGCAATGGCACTTGGAAAATACAGGCCAAGTCRGTGGRGCCGTACCGGGGATTGATGTAAATATCAAACAAGCATGGGATATCGCTACCGGACTGGGAGTGAATATTTCTATAGTGGATACTGGCGTACAAGTGACACACCCGGATCTTGCTCCCAACGCACGAACCAGCATCGATATCGACATTCAAGACTCGGATTTAGACCCCTCGCCCCAATTTTCATCCCATGGCACATCCGTTGCCGGAATAGCCGCCGCAAAAGGAAATAATACTATTGGTGTCGTTGGCGGTGCCTTCGATGCCGGTATAATAGGCGTACGACTAATCGATGGTCCTGGAGCAACAGATACACAAGAAGCCGCCGCGCTAAACCACCAAGTTAATGCCGCTTCCAATGCCAACGAAGCCCACGTCATCAATAACTCATGGGGACCTTCCGATGACGGTCTCCGACTTGAAACCATGGGACCGCTTACAGCCGCTGTCGTGGCCAATGCCACCACCGTTGGTCGGGGTGGTCTGGGAACAATCTATGTATGGGCCGGCGGAAATGGCCGACCANGNGNCGACAACGTAAATTATGATGGATACGCATCCAGCCGCTATACCATTGCAGTAGGAGCTTCAGGCGGAGCAGGTATTTTCTCACCCTACAGCGAACCCGGTGCCTCCTTATTGGTAAACACACCTTCAAGCTACTCCGGCGCAGGAACAACAACAACAACTGGCTTAACAACACCATCATACACATCTGGTTTTGGCGGCACATCCTCTTCCGCACCTTTGGCAGCAGGCATCATCGCACTCATGCTCGAAACAAATCCCGGGCTGACCTGGCGGGATGTACAGCATATTCTGGTTCGCACTTCCACCAAAAATAATTTCACTGACCCTGGGTGGTTTCAAAACGGAGCAAACCTACAGTTTAACCATGACTACGGATTCGGAAGAATAAACGCTTTAGCAGCAGTGAATATGGCCACTACCTGGACGAATGTTAACGCCGAAAGCATACCTCTGATTAACAGTGAAAGCGCGTTAAGCCTTCCCATCCCCGACAACGACGTAAACGGAGTTTCGAGATCACTCGTATTAACAGGAGCAGTCGATTTCGCAACAGAACACGTCGAAGTGGTGCTAGATGTAACTCACACTTTTCGCGGCGATCTTCGCATAGAGCTCATATCTCCTAGCGGTACCACTTCCATCCTGGCAGAATTACATGGCGATCCTAACAACGATTACTCCAACTGGTTGTTCACTACAGTAGCAAACTGGGGAGAAGATCCAAACGGAACCTGGACATTACGTGTGATTGATGCATTAAGCGACGATACCGGGACGCTAAATAGCTGGGACATAACGGTATACGGAACCTCTACTATAAGCCTGCCAATCCCGACTATCAAAGTGCCGTTTTTTGGTGCCGGAATACCAAACAAGAAACCATAATACGCTTAAACCCTATACAATTCTGCCTTATATGCGGCTAAGGTAGTATCGGCAATCTGTTGCGGATGAAATTGTTCCAACCCTAACTCGCTCATAACAGATTCCTGCCGTGACCAACTAATTACCGAACGTAAATCCGATGCCGTAAGTTCTCCATGGTATAAATGTACCCAGTCATCACCTACTTCCCCAGCCAGCTCCCGAAAGGCTTCGGTATCAGGTAATAAAAGAGGACGATTTAACGATAATGACAAAAACGCAGAAGCCGAATTCAAAATTGCCTTGAAAGGAAGCACCGCAACATCGCAAGCTGTTACAACATTCGCCAACTGGTGCGCAGATAAATCTTCCAACCACAGACGTATTCGACTGTCCTCCGTCGCCAAAGCCGATATTTCCCGCTTCAACGAACTATCACTGCATTCACCGCTAATCAATAATCGAACATTAGGATCGTCTATCTCTTGAAAAGCACGTATCATGGCAGACACATTTTTATAAGGCCGGATACGCCCAAAATATCCTAATACCGTTATCTCAGGTTTTATCCCATACGTTGCCTTCGCATCGGCCTTATCAAACGGAGTCCAATACACTGTACGAAAATGGCATATAGGAATAAAACTTACAGGTTTCTTTTTCAGACTAGGATATATCTCACAAATTTTACGATGCGAATCACGATTTAAAACAATAAACGAATTGACCCGACGAATCATCAAGGATACGATGAACTTTTCCACGCGAGGCCGTCGTTTTTCATGAGGACTCAGATTGTGCACTGTCCAGAATACTTTCGTGCCCTTTATCATAGACAGGTACAAACAAAATATACGGAAAAGAGATTTCCAAATCATTCGGAAGGTATTGGGATCAGTAAAAAAGAAAAAGTATTCAGGCCAATGGATATGTACAATGTCACACCGCTTCGCAAGCAGTCTCACATCTGAATAATCCACCACATTCGCTTTCCCTTTTATCATGTGATCATAAATGAGGGAATTGTAGGGATTCGTTTCACGGTTAGCGAACGCAGGAGAAGATAGTACTTCTACATCCCGCATAAACTTGGAATTTCTCTTGAACATCCGCAGCCTTAAAAACACATAGTCTTAATACTTGACAACATCGATAAGTCTTACTAGTTTATCAATTTTTTAACCTCGTTGTAAACAATTATCGCCTCACACTTAACGCTGTAATGCATCCCTAACACCTTTAGTAATAACTAATTAAAAGGCACGAATCGTTTTAAAACAGAAATTTCCTATACAGCGTAGTATTAGATATAATACTGCTTTCAAACGCTAACCTTATTATCTTCAATTTGCCTGCACACACCGCAGCCCTCAAGCAGAAATAACAATTTATGTCCTTTGACCAGTTCGATTTAGACCCCAGAAGTATTGCCGAGTTAACCTCCCAAAACATCGAAATCCCTACTCCGGTTCAGGCTCAAGCCATTCCCATTGCCTTGGAAGGTAAAGATCTCGTTGCTATCGCACAGACCGGTACCGGAAAAACACTGGGTTTCACCCTTCCGGCTCTAACCCTSCTTTCCMAAAAACCACTCAAGCCTAATTCCATGCTCATCCTGGTCCCCACCCGGGAACTATGTATGCAGGTCTACGAAGTAGCGCGCAACATAGGCAATGTGATGAATATTCGCTGCGAAGCAATCTACGGCGGAGTCAATCTGGAAAGACAGGCCACCAGCTTAAAAAAGGGAGTGGAAGTTATCGTGGCAACCCCTGGCCGCCTGATAGATCATGTGAATCGTCGAAATATTAACCTGCGCGATATGAAAATTTTGGTATTGGACGAAGCMGAYCGYATGCTCGATATGGGATTYTTGCCAGACATTCAATACATCGTAGGTAAGATGTCGAAAGAAAGACAGACCATGATGTTTTCAGCCACTTTCCCTGATGACATCGCTCGATTCGCCGAGAGAATGATGCACGAGCCTGAACGTATCACCGTAGGCACCATCGCGAAACCCGTCGATAATGTTCGACAGATACTCTATCCTGTTGCCCCAGAAAAAAAATCACAATTACTATTGAAATTGCTTGAGAATGAAGACCCCAACKMCGTNKWGAYYTTKCTNCYGTACAAAAGACAGAACCGAACTCGTTTCTAAGATACTGGAAAATAAAGGATACAAAGTCGCTACGATTCATGGTGATCGATCTCAAGGCCAACGTCAACAAGCCCTGGATGGGTTCCGCAAAGGACGATTTTCCATTATGGTAGCAACCGATGTTGCTGCACGAGGATTGGACATCGATGGGGTGAGCCACGTCATCAACTACGACATTCCGCTGAGCCCCGATGATTACATACACCGCATTGGTAGAACCGCTCGGGCTGAGGCCGATGGGGATGCAATTACCTTTGTAAGCCCGACGGAATTTCAGGCGCTGGGAGCTATCGAACGAACACTAGGATACAATCTGGATCGGGAAGATTCGGATGATGCACCCCGAATACTGACGTTGTTTCACCCTAAAGGGTCCAAGGGTGCGAAAAATGCMCGCAGGAGACCGCGTCGYATGTTACGACGCCGCTAAACTAGAATCAATCCACCCCTACTTTATCCAGATTCTGGCGTAATTTCTCCAGAATACTCATAAGCGATCCCAATTCATCTTCGTTCAATATTTCCATAATTTCCGTTATTTTCCGCTTATAAATCCCAGCCACGTTACCATACATAGTTAATCCATGCGGGGTTAACTCAATGATATTGTAGCGGCGATCATCAGGTACTGGCTTACGTACAACCAGATCCGCCTTTTCCATTCGGTCAATAAGCGTCGTTATATTCGCACGATTAACCAACATCATGCGGCTCAGCTCTACCTGGGTCAGGCCCCCATTTTCACTGCTCTGATGTTTCAACAACGACAATACATTGAACTGAACATCCGTAAGTCCTTGCATACGAAAGAATTCGCCAGCCTTCTTACGAGTACGGGAAGCAGTATAATAAATATTCAATAGGGCCTCGTGAGCCGGATTATCAAACCCCTTACGCATACCCAATTCCGACTTCAACGACATACAATCAGTCTCCTAACAACTATAATTCGATTTACTTGCTTATTTATTTAACTTCGATTTGTTTATAGCATAACAATATATATTTGATGTATTCATGTCAAATTGTCCAATATTCACCTGTAAAGTAATCACGAAACACCCACCGAATGCGAATTGGCTTGACTCTGGCACCGATTCAATGGCAAAGTATGCACCGTCCTTTCGCGACTGGCGGCTTGGTAGCACAGGGTTGCATGTTACCGTATTTCGTGGAAAACCACGGGGGAACGAAAGGACTGTCCACTACGCCGTACGCCTGGGCTCAAATTGGACGCTATTTCTGTATTACCAATGCTATGTCGTTCTTTTCGACGATACATGGGTAACAGAATAACGTACCTTATACCCTGCCCGGTAAAACCGGGATAGCCGGAGGCTCGGATGCATCACACTCCATTATACGATGAACTAAAAAAAGCGAACGGAAAAATTGTCGACTTTAACGGGTGGGCATTACCAGTCCAATTCTCAGGCATCGTAAAAGAACATCTCCATACCCGCGAAGTCGCCTCCCTCTTCGATTGCTCTCACATGGGCGAGTATCGCGTAATCGGACAAGAGGCCATAGCGCTATTCAATAACGAAGTCATCACCGACGTAACCCGTATCCCCTTGGGACGATGCCGTTACGGCGCCCTGCTGAATGAGGACGGCGGTATAGTAGACGATCTCATAACCTTTAGAATGAGCGAAGAAGAATTATATGTCGTTACCAATGCCGGTCCCCTGGAACACGTTACAGAAAGATTATGCAAAAACAATCCCGGCATGGAAAACGTCTCGTTCGAAACTGCAAAAATTGATGTACAAGGACCGGTTGCGCGAGACCTCCTTCTCCGAGCCGGATTCAAAGATGCCGAAACGCTGCCCTATTTCAAAGCCATCTGGACAACATGGGAAGGTAACACTATTTTATTGYCCCGCACCGGCTACACTGGTGAGTTGGGATACGAATTGTTTATGGACAACGATGTAGCCCCCGCCATCTGGAATCTGTTTCTCGATATGGATGAATGCGAACCAGCTGGTCTGGGAGCGCGTGACACCCTGCGCACCGAAGTGGGCTACGGGTTATCAGGGCAGGATTTCAACGCCGCCGTTACACCTTTAGAGTCCGCCATGGAATCGTTTATCGATTGGGACAGCGATTTTGTAGGCCGATCCGCTCTCGAAACCCAGCGCGATGAAGGCTCCCACTCCGTTCTTGTAGGTATTCAAACAGATAGCCGTAGGGCCCCGCGCCACGATTTTACCGTCACAAACGACGGCTCGGAAATAGGAATCGTCACCAGCGGAACATTCGGACCCAGCGTAGGACATGGCGTGGGTTTAGCACGCATACCAAAATCGTTAGCCGCCCCCGGTACATCGCTGCAAGCTGGTCCAAAAGGATTGGAAATTCAGGTAGCCCCTATTCCTTTTTATAAAAACGGCACATGCCGAGTAAAAATATAACCAACATCAACCCTAGTATTAGGAGTACCCAATATGTTTCCCGATGATGTGAGATACACCAAAGAACACGAATGGGTTCGTGTGGAAGGTGATACCTGTGTGGTGGGTATTACATCGTTCGCCGCCGAACAGCTTGGTGATGTGACGTATGTGGAACTACCAGAAAGTAGTGATAGTTTTGCTCAAGGCGACGAAATAGCCACGGTGGAATCAGTGAAGGCCGCCAGTGACATCTATGCGCCCATGAGCGGAACCGTTTTAACCGTAAATTCTGAACTGGAAGATAAACCTGAATTGGTAAATGAAAGTTCATTCGGAGAAGGCTGGTTTTTCAAATTGGACAACATTGATGTCTCCCAACTTGATGGATTGATGGATGCCGCTGCCTACACCACATTCGTAGAGGAGCAAGACCATTGAGCTGGATTCCCACTACCGATACGGAACAGAAAGAGATGCTTGAAGTCATCGGCGTACATTCTATGGAAGACTTGTTCGCCGTGGTGCCGGAAGAATTACGTCTCAAAGAATGGGACGTCCCCCCTGCCATTTCAGAAATGGCTGTGCGCAAAGAAATGACCGCGCTAGCCGCCAAGAATTCCGTAGACACGGTAAGTTTTATGGGAGGCGGGTTCTACGACCACTACATCCCCGCAGCGGTGGACGCCCTCTCCATGCGCAGCGAGTTCTATACCGCCTATACCCCCTATCAACCCGAATGCGCCCAAGGAACCCTGCAAAGCATTTACGAATACCAATCGACTATATGCCGTCTCACCGGAATGGAATTCGCCAATGCGTCCTTATATGAAGGCGGCACYTCKGTTTTTGAAGCTGCCRCCATGTCGCTGCGCATCAWTCGTAAACGCAACAAAGTAGTCTGCCATCCCWSYATGAAYCCCACGTATCGCCGCATGCTCAATACCCATACCGCCAATCTGGATATCGAAATTGTGGATGGAGATGACCCTACCGATGCCGCATGCGTAATCGTGCAAAACCCGGCGTTCGACGGTACAGTACAAGACTTCACCGAACTGGGCAAACAATGCCATGAAGCCGGAGCATTGCTAGTAGTATCGTTTTACCCCATCTCGCTGGGCATGGTAAAGACACCCGGTGAAATGGGTGCCGATATTGCCATCGCTGAAGGCCAGTCCATGGGCATCCCCCTGAGTTTCGGCGGCCCCTATCTGGGAGTGTTAGCTACCCTGAAAAAACATGTACGGAAAATGCCCGGTCGAATCGCCGGCGCTACTGTTGATACCAAAGGCAGACGCGGATTCGTCCTAACGCTGCAAGCCCGCGAGCAGCACATTCGCCGTGRAAAAGCCATGTCCAACATCTGCTCCAACCAGGCCCTATGCGCCCTTCGCGCTCTCATCTACATGTGCCTTCTGGGCAAAGAAGGGTTCCGAGATACAGCGCGCCACTGCCATGCCAAAGCAGAGTACCTGAAGAGTCGGTTATCCTTCGTAAAGTTGCTCAATGAAGGTCCCACATTTAACGAATTTGCAGTTCGCCTTCCCAAATCCGCCGACGAAGTAATTCAGGCTATGCACGGCAAAGGATTCCAGGCGGGAATAGCCCTCGCGGCTCTCGATGCAGGAGGACCCAACGATCTCCTCATAGCCGTCACCGAACAACGCACCCGGGATGAACTCGATGCCTATGCCCAAGCCTTGGAGGAAGTAGCATGCAGTTAATATACGAAAAATCCCGTGAAGGTCGTCGTGGCATTGTATTGGATGAATTGGATGTACCTTCCGTAGAATTACCCACGGAACTTTGCCGTTCCACACCTGNCGAGCTTCCCGAAGTAAGCGAGTTTGATGTGGTCCGCCACTTTACCGAGCTGTCCAATCGCAATTTCGGGCTGGATTCCCACTTCTACCCCCTCGGCTCGTGCAGCATGAAATACAACCCGAAAATCGCTGAAGTCGTTGCGGCACTACCCGGATTCTCTGCCCTGCATCCCCACCTCGCCACATCCCCCACAACGTGGGATCAATGCCAGGGTGCCTTCGAACTCATTTACGAGACCGAACGATTGCTTGCCGAAATTTCCGGATTTGAAGCCGTCAATCTTCAACCCATTGCCGGAGCTCACGGCGAATTGGCAGGCACACTCCTCATTGCCGCATACCATCGCGACAACGGCAACACCAAGACAAAAATTGTCGTACCCGATTCCGCCCACGGCACCAATCCCGCCAGCGCAGCTATCGCGGGCTACGACGTAGTAGAAGTCCCGTCAGACAAAGACGGCACCATTCACTTGGACAGCTTAATCGCAGTTATGGATGACCAGGTAGCTGCCGTCATGCTCACCTGCCCCAACACCCACGGTTTGTTTGAAGACGACATCATGAAAATTGCGGAAGTGGCTCACGAATACGGTGCTCTCCTCTACTACGATGGCGCAAACCTGAACGCTATCATGGGCGAATGCCGACCAGGCGACATGGGCTTCGACGTGATGCACTTCAATCTCCACAAAACCTTCGCCACGCCCCACGGTATGGGTGGACCAGGTTCCGGACCAGTAGGTGTAGGCAAACGACTCCTGCCATACCTCCCGGGACCCTACGTAGCGAAACGGGATAATAAATTCGTATTGGAAACCTCCGAAAAAAGTATCGGGCGCATGTCCCCGTTCTTCGGTAATTTCGGCATGGCTGTTCGCGCTTATGCCTACATTCGCCACCTGGGCGGAGAAGGCTTGAAAGAAGTAGCTGAGAAAGCCGTACTCAATGCCAATTACATCTTCGCACGTTTAAAAGATGCTTATACCCCAGCGTTTGAGGGGCAATTCATGCACGAATGCCTGTTCAGTGCCACTCGGCAGGCTGAAAACGGCACCCGGGCACTGGACATCGCCAAGGCCTTGCTGGACTATGGTTTCCACGCCCCCACCGTGTATTTCCCCTTAACCGTACCCGAGTGTATTATGATCGAGCCTACTGAAACRGAATCGAAAGACACGCTGGATGCTTTCTGTGATGCCATGCTGGAAATAGCCGCCAAGGCAGAGAAAACTGAACACGCGTTTCAGGATTCGCCGAAAACWACCTCCGTCAGCMGACTSGACGAAGTGAAAGCAGCCAAAGACCTGAACTGYTCATTCTGACYGAAAAGGCAGGAGACMMMAWCATGCAATGCTGGGATTACACACACGCAGACCCGGCCATGAATTTGGCAYTGGATGAAGCCCTGCTYCAACATGCCGAATCCGAGTCCCATGAAGAAGTGCTTCGGTTCTGGGAAAGCGAAAAGCATTTTGTAGTGCTGGGCCTTACGCAATCCTTGAATGATGAAGTTCATGTCGCAAACTGTGCCGCTGACAATATCCCTATTCACCGTCGATGCTCCGCAGGCGGCTGCGTCCTTCAAGGCCCTGGGTGCCTCAACTTCACACTTATTCTTGACCAGGAGAAACGTCCCGACATTCGCGGCATAACGTCTTCCTACTCGACCATTCTGAAAACGATCATTTCATCTTTACAGCTTCCCAATGTAATTCATACCGGCATTTCAGATCTGGCCATAAACGGGCGTAAGATATCCGGCAATGCCCAACGTCGTCGCAAACGATTCATCCTTCACCATGGTACACTCCTATTCAATTTCGATACAGAGAAAATTCCTATGTATTTACAAGAACCCGCCAAACGGCCCGACTACCGAGGAGATCGAACCCACGCGGAATTCGTCCAGACGTTGACAATAGATAAAGAGTCAGTCAAAGCCGCCATTTCAACATGCTATTCAAAAGAGCAAAATACCTTTTCTGATATAGATCCTGTTTTGAGGGCAGCTCTTCACCTTAAAAACACGAAATACAGCACAGAATCGTGGATACACCGAAAATAAATTCCTTGTAGAGGAGATTCACTATAACTCCTTTCATATCAGACAGATTTGACGAATTTTAACTTTAAAGGTAGAATTTAGTTGTGAACAAAAAGAGTGCAGAAGAGATCCGAAATCTAGTTTTGGTCATCTCCTTTGCTCTTTTTGGGCTCTTTTCATTTTATTACTGGGGATCACCAACCCAAAAAATAAAAGAGAGCGTACAGTTGAAGAAAGAAGAGTCTCAAAAGGGCGAGGATTGGAGCGAATTACTCCAGAGAGCACAACAAAGACCGATTGCCGAATCGTATATCCAGGCATACCAAACTGGTAACTGTGCCGAGATAACTCGTTTGACATGGTGGATGCAGGAACGACTTCTATTCCTACAGGGGCAAACACTCCCTGAATCAGAAGTCGCAAAAGCGATGCAGGAATTTTGTGCTGGTATTCAGCGCGATCATACGACAGCTCATCTGCTCACCGTGGAAGGCATAGCCGATCAATATCTGCTGACACCTCAATGCACCATACAAATCCTCGGGGCAGATCGCGGTATAGAAGGATTGGCCAAGCCCACATCGGAACGTGTTTGGGTACGTGTCAATTATCCCAATCAGGCAATAGCATTAAGAGACGGAAATTCAAAACCCATTAAGTCTCTCGTCATTGGATTAAATATTTCTCATGACGGATACATTTTAAAATCCGGTATTCGGGGGAATATCGATGTTGATTTAGATAGAATTTTATATTGGAATTAAGAAACAGGGGGAAATACCATGCCATTAACTAAATGCGTACGCTGCGAAAAACTTTTTAACAAAGTAAACGGACCTGTTTGCTCTGTGTGTATGCCTACCGAAGAAACCGATTTCGACACAATTCGGTCCACAATAGAAGATAATCCTGACATCAACGCAGAGACCGTTTCTGAACTTTCAGGTGTAAGCGTCGCTTGTGTGTTACGCATGATGGACTCTGGACTCATCTCCAACATTTCTTTGGGCGATAAGGTCAAATGCGGCCAATGTGGTGCTCCAGCCATCAGCCCCACCAAGAAACTCTGTCAGAACTGCCTGGAGAGTCTTAACCGTAAAATGCTTGATGCACGTAAATCAATCCAATTAAATCAAAAGAAAAAAGTCGAGTCAGGTGGATACAATAGTGTTCGTGAACTAATCGATGCAAAAAAACGCTAAATTGATCAATACATTTTCTTGAATTACATCGGCAAGGATGCCAGAATAGTACAGTTCCAGGGCAAGAGAGACCACGGAGGAGTTAATCGCTCATGGAGAAAAAAGAAACCATCGGTGCCATAGTCCTGATTTGCTTATTCAGCATATTCGGAGTCGCTCTTTTTTTTACTATGGATCGTCCTTCTGGACCCTCACGCGGTATAGAAAACAACGTAATCATTGAGCAGCGCATGAAAAATAATGCGGACAGATGAGGCTCTCATGTCACCGTTCCGCTCTTTTTCATTTTACCGCTACATCAGCATCCTAATATTTTCCCTAAGCCTTCTACCATCTATGAAGGCCTACACTGCACCAATTTCCTTGGAAACAACAGTATTGGGTGAGCCGCGACAGGCTATTACCGAATCCAGAATTATCGACGGTAAAGATTACCTTTCCCTTACCTCCATCTCCAATCAGTTTGGAGGTGCCTATACTATCCTGCCTAATCGAGTTAGACTGGATTTAATGGGATCAACTGCTTGGCTGGGTATTAACGACAATAGAGTGAATGCATTAAGTATTTTTTCATTAGAAAATCCTGTCCTCAAAATAGAACAGGAAATCTGGATGGCACAAACTGATATTCAGGAATTTTTTACAAAATCCTTCCGTATGGATGTCCTCATTACTGAAACATTCAATACTCCCGTCATCGAAAACCCAACTATAAATACGACAGAAGATCCCCCCGCGAATCTTCAATCCATCCTTCCACTAACGGCCCCTCCCCTCACCCGTACCATCCAATCCATTATCATCGATCCTGGACACGGCGGATACGATCTCGGTCTGGAAGGCACTGCCGGGACGTTGGAAAAAAACATTACCCTGAAAATTGCATCCTATCTACAAGAAATTCTTCGCCAAAACACCACACTTCCCATATCCATGACGCGCAGTCAGGATATTGATCTTACCGAGCATCAACGATTAAAAGCCGGTCTCGAATCAAACGCCGACCTCATGATCTCCATCCATGTAGCTGGGTCTTTTTCCCCCAATGTAAATGGATATACCCTCTTCTACCCTCACAAGAAAGACGGGACAGGTACCAGTCAATTTACAACACATAAGAACAATATCGATAGCCAGTATTACGCTAAAATCATCGCACATAGTATCGGCCTGGAAACCGAATCTGTTCTTCGCGGAATACATCCATCCACACACACCCTCTTTAAGCACGATGCGATGTCCTGTGTTCTGGTAGAAATTGGGCACATTACCAACCCTTCCGAAGAAACCATGATGAAAATGGATGAATATCAAAAAAAAATAGCCCAAGGGATAGCCAAGGGGATACTGGCCATAGTGAAACACCAACAAATCAAATCACCATCACTCACCCCCAATCAATCGGAATTGCAGTAAAGAATTAAGATGAGTGATGACACTCAAAATACGGCTGTAAGAAAAGGCCTATACACTATATGGGCCTTTATTACTCTCATCCTTATTTTTACCTTGGTGCTCATGGTTATTGAATTGGCACAAACACGAAACGACAATCGCAGCACTAATTTTTCAACAACCAAAAATCAACACTCTCCCATAGGAGCCGTTCCAGATTTCCAGACTCCTGACATCAACCTCTATTTCTCTCATCCTGAGATGGTGCTGCTCACACCAGAACCACGTCGAATCGAACTCACAGACAGTACCATTCAAAATTGTAAACGAACTATGGAGGCTCTCATACATGGCCCAATAAAGCATCTTGTGCCCGTTATGCCCTCCTCTACGCATATCAGAGGCATGTTCCTCCTGGACAATGGTGAACTCATTATCGATTTTTCGCGCGAACTGGAAGCCGGACACATAAAAAGTACCAGCACGGAATGGCTCTGGATACAATCCGTGGCCCATACTATGACTCAGGATGCGCTAATTGGATCCGACGGCAACCATGTCCGAAGTATCCGATTCCTCTTTGAAGGTGCCCCCGCGCAAAGTTCATTTCCCCAACATGTTGATGTGAGTGATCCAGTCATGCCGGCTCCCAGCGCCATATCATCCGTCGTGGAGTCATTGGGGAATGTCTGATTCGAATGATGCCATTGGCGTATTTGACTCCGGGGTTGGCGGGTTAACAGTAGCAAAACAGCTATTTAAACAATTACCCGGAGAGTCCGTCATATATCTTGGGGATACAGCGAGAGTCCCCTATGGAACTAAATCAGGGGACACCGTCAAGCGATACGCTGATTCATGTGCTAAACTAGTAGTAGACCGGGGGATTAAGCTGCTGGTGGTGGCCTGCAATACAGCCTCCGCCCATGCGCTGGAATTTTTACGCTCAAAATATGCACTACCCATTATCGGCGTAATCGAGCCAGGTGCCCGTGCAGCAGCATCCAYWAYCYMRWNACGCMKWRTMSRRRKWMTKSKSAMWGMWRKWASRRKWSRAAGWSRTTCCTACGAGGACGCAATACACATGTGTGATGACAGGATTAAAGTGGTGGCAAAACCATGCCCGCTATTCGTCCCTCTGGCAGACGAAGGCTGGGTATCCGGTGAAGTACCTCAAGCCATCGCCCAGACTTACCTAAAAGAGTTGAAGGACGCAAATATAGACACCCTTGTACTGGGGTGTACACATTATCCATTGCTTAAAAATATTATAGAGGACGTCATGGGTTCAGAAGTAACCTTGGTGGATAGTGCCGAATCAACCGTTCAAATTGTCCTTGACACCCTGGAAGAAATGAATCTGCTGGTGGATGAAAATGCTATGCCAATACATCAATTCTACGTTAGTGATGCGCCGGAAACATTCATGCGCGTAGGCGAACGGTTTCTAGGACAACCACTATCAGAAGTGGAATGGGTGGATTTTTAACATGAGCGATGAATCAATTTCTGAAGAGGAGCCAATCCTGGCATCCACCTCTACTACTCCTCTCCCCTATTCATGGATACACATGGCAATCGGAACCAGCGCATGCGCCATGCTTGCACTAATTTCACTTTTGCTCATTTTGCAATTTAACGGTTCACGTCCCCAAGACTTACGGCCCATTACCCAACAAGCCTTCGATACCATCTCWGGATTTTTAATCACCCACCGRATCCCYCAAACAKCAGTAAYGACAACAGARCTTTCRCTGGAGAAAACACGCCAGGCTCATTWTTACGCTTTCGATATGGATATATCGGTGCCCCCCCAAATAAACCATGAAGAATTGAAAACGCTGCTGGAACAATATCTACGAACACAGCAAATTACAGTAAGCACCGCATCAATGAATAATGAAGGACTCAACCTGAGATACAGCGGCACTCAATTCGCCCAAGTTCGATTTACAAAAGCCTATACTCCTGCAACTCCGATTACCAAAACTACCACCGCCCCCCCTGTTACCACCCAATCCACTCCAGAGGTAGCAGCTCCTCTAGTTACGCTCCCTGTTCTTCCAGATCCACAACCGATAACTGCCTCAACTCCAAAAGAAATCCCTCCCACGAAATCGGATACACCAAAAACCGCCGGCTGGACACCTCCTTCAAAAAAAGCCATCATCCCATCTACGAATGTAGATGAGCCTACTGCTAAAGTCACCGCCGTACAGATGGCCAAAAACGATACCGACTCAATTATTCCACCACCAACTCCCGGTGGTGCCAAATTAGCAATCATAGTGGACGATGGTGGGTATGGCGGAGAAAGTACCGCCATCATATTATCGCTCAGCAATGCACTGACCCTGTCCATACTGCCAAACACACCCTACGGAACAGAACTCGCCTGGAAAGCAGACCAACTCGGCTTTGAAATAATGCTGCACATGCCCATGGAAAATCTCAGCACCAGCCTACAGCATGAAGGTCAGTTAAACGTAAATATGACCGAAGCTGAAATACGCCGCCTGACCCGAGACGCCCTGGATCAAATACCCCAGGCTATCGGCGTAAACAACCATACCGGCTCAAAATTCACCACAGACCCCAGAGGAATGGCCCTGTTTCTCGACACCGTCAAACAGGAATCACTCTACTTCGTAGACAGCCGAACCACAGTAGATTCACGCGCCCTGGATATGGCTCAAGCATACGGAATACCCTCAGAAAAAAGAGACATCTTTCTGGATCACGACAACGACCTGGATATGATTCGAATGCGATTTAACCAAATTATTGACCTGGCCCTGAAAAAAGGGGAAGCCATTGCTATATGCCATTTTCGTCCCAATACCGCCGTCGTACTATCAGAATTGATTCCCGAACTGGAAAACAGAGGCATTGAATTAGTCCATGCCTCCCAATTAGTCCAATGAGCATTATCCTGGGTATAGAAACCTCATGCGACGAGACAGCAGTCGCCATCGTTGAAAATGGTACCAACGTACTGCTCAATGACGTATCCTCTCAGATAGAAATCCACCGTGAATACGGCGGCGTTGTTCCAGAGATAGCCTCCCGAAAACATGTAGAAATAATTTCGTGGCTTGTAGATTCAGCATTGAAACGCTGCCCTGTATCCCTCGATGCTGTCGCCTATACCAACGGTCCCGGTCTTATGGGAGCGCTTATGGTTGGAGCAAGTTTCGCCAAAGCCTTCGCTTATGCCCGCAACTTACCCGCCATACCCGTGCATCACATTGAAGGCCATATCTTCTCTGCCGCTATCGACAGTACCGAACCATTGTTTCCCTGCCTCATACTCGTAGTCAGCGGCGGCCATACCCAGCTTATCCACGCACCACAAGCCCATACCTACGAAATTCTGGGGTCTACCCGTGACGATGCCGTTGGAGAATCCTTCGACAAAGTAGCGCGGCTCTTGGGACTCCCCTATCCCGGCGGACCCAGCATTCAAAAAATAGCCGTGGATGGCGACCCCAAAGCCTTTCAATTCCCAAGAGCATTTTCTGGAAAAGACACATTGGATTTCAGCTTTAGTGGATTAAAAACCGCTGTAATGTATTGCCTGAAAAAGAATCCTGAAGCCAATCCCGCCGATATMGCWGCTAGTTTCCAGGCAGCAGCCATCGACAGCCTCATTTCACGTACCAAGCTGGCATTGAAATCCACTGCTGCCCCCCGATTAGCCGTGGTAGGTGGTGTCGCTGCTAACCAACTCCTACGAAATAAACTGAACGAAACTATAAATGTCCCCGTTTACCTCCCCCCCATGTCCTTATGTACCGATAATGCCGCCATGATAGCTTCCGTTGGGCATTCTATCCTTAACATTGGCAAAGAATTTTCTCTATCTACCACACCAAATCCAAATTATAGGTTATAATTTTACATAGTAATAGTTCATCAAAGGGAAACGCACCACGGGGGAGTTTTTTCATGGAATCCATGGAACAGATCATGTCAGATGCCATATCCAAAGGGGCATCCGATATTCACCTTAAAACAGGCAACCCACCAATTTACCGTATCGATGGGATATTGATGCGCCAAGAAGGCGACACATTGACGGACGACGATATCGAAAATCTCCTCGCCTCCATCACCTCAACCAAAGACATGGCTAAATTTATGAAAATCATGGAATTGGATGCCTCGTTCGTACTCGACGGTCAAGCCCGATTCCGTATAAATGCCTGTAAAGAGTCTGGCGATACACGCGTCGTATTACGTTTGATCCCCATCATCATAAAAACCATTGACGATCTAGATATTCCCGTTGTTTTAAAAACAGTGGTCGAAGAAAAGAACGGATTGATCCTCGTTACTGGTCCAACAGGCAGCGGGAAATCTACTTCCCTGGCAGCCATGATTGAWGAGRTAAACACAACTCGCCCTGAGCACATTGTTACCGTGGAAGATCCACTGGAATTTGTTCACGAAGATAAACAATGCATCATCACACAACGAGCTGTAGGCCACGACACCTTATCCTTTGCCAATGCCCTGCGCGGCGCTCTTCGTCAAGACCCGGATATTATCCTCATTGGTGAAATGCGTGACGCGGAAACAGTTCGCACAGCCATTTCTTCAGCGGAAACAGGTCACCTGGTATTCTCCACCCTGCATACAGTTAATGCATCCGAAACTCTTCACCGCATCATCGATTTCTTTGAACCCCACCAACAAGTTCAAGTACGTAAACAATTGGCCACCGTACTYCGCGCTATTTTATCACAGCGAATTTTACCWCGAAAAGAAAGCTTAGGCCGTTGCGTCGCTGCTGAAATCATGATAGGTACACGTACCGTGCGAGACTTCATTGATGAAGGTAAAAGCCTGAAAGATATCTCAAAACTCATCGAAGAAGGGTACGACCAATACAAAATGCAGACCTTCGACCAAGCCTTGTATGATTTACATGAAGCTGGCACTATCTCCACAGAAGTAGCCTTGATAAACGCTACCAGTGCCAAGGATCTTAAACTCCGATTCCAGGGATTGCGCTAATTTTCTTCAGAAATTCTTTGACTGCTATTTTCATGTATTGGTAAACTCACTATATGAAATGGCTAACCTGCATACTCATCACCGTATCCACATCTATCTGGGCCGACAACCTGCTGGCCAATCCCGGATTTGATGCCATGGAAGCCAACGGCTTTCCAAAAAACTGGGATGTCTTCGTCATGCCTATGGACGGAGCAAARGGCCAACTCGATTCCGAACGACATGATGGTGAATACGCTGCCATGCTATATACCCCGCAACCCTACTCCAAAGAACCCATTAACAATTGGAGCCAGGTTATATACGACAACCTATCCGGCCAGGAACTATGGGTTAGCGGAACAATTCGCGTAGAAGAAGCTACAGAAGCAGCGATTTGGCTTCAATGTTTTACGAATAACCCACTCCGAGTAATCGCATCATCATCAACCACTTCCGATCATCCCATCTACGGAACGCAAGGCTGGACAAAAGTACACTCCTCAATAAAGGTGCCGAGTAACACCGATTTCATCGTTGTGCGATGCGTACTAATAGGAACCGGTCGAGCCTGGTTTGATACCCTTCAGGTATCCACCAACAAATCAGACCACATACCACTGGAAGAAATAACCCCTATCGACGAACAAGAATCAGATCACCTCGAAGCTCTTCATTTACCCACTCCAGAAGAGGAAGCATCCCTGCACGATATTCTTCAATTAACTCTGGATATGCAAGATACAATACAACGACTGGAGTCCACCAACGACGCTTTGGTAAATCGGATAGAAAGTATACGCCGTGAATTATCCATGTACCGGAACGAACTCACGGAAAATCAAGCCGTGCTCGAGAACATCAAACCAGCTACAACATCGCCACATCCCCTTGTTCCATTCGGATACTACAATAAGGAACTTTAATCATGGACACATTACGAATTATTTCGATTTCACTGCTGGCAGGATGCTCCGCAGCCGGGTTGGTGTGGTATTTATGGGGCATGAAAACGAATATACAAGCTTACAAGATACAACGCAGCACAGCCAAAACTGTTTCTGCTAACAACGATACCGAAAATGATGACGGCGCAGAAGAACCGGGCGCATAAAACGAACATACCCACAAGATACCGAATGCTTAACTCAAGCTATCGAAGATTCCGATGATTCTGTTTCAACAAGAGGTACTGGAATCACATTCGCAGCTTGAAAACCCTTTGGACTATCCATCAGGTCATACATCACCGCTTCACCCTCTTTCAGCGTTCTAAAACCATCCATCTTTATTGCTGAATGATGAACAAAAATATCCGCATCCTCATCTCTGAAAATAAATCCATACCCCTTCGGATCACTGAACCACTTCACCTTACCTTCAAAACGACCAACATTTTTCGTATCGCCATTTTCCTCACTCATCACGCCAATCCTCCCTGAACCTATCTACAAATTCAACAGCCAGACACCAACTCAAAATGTACATACTATTAAATTAACTGATTCAGAGTATACCAAAGTCAAAATAATGTCAATACCAAGATTTAGGACGAAAAATACGCATAGTGTACTTTGACAGCATGACCTATGTCTCAAAATAAGACTATTGTTTAGATTACCCCGCCCCCTGACTCTCCAGATACTTCATAAAGGCCTCAGCATCCCCAGCATTTACTTGTTCGTTTTCTATACGCATCCACGCATCCACACCCGATTCCGTTTCATTCATAAGGATACCCTGCGCATAAATAGGACTGGTCATGGCAAGCACATTAACAAGACCATAACCGCTATCCAAAGGAACTTCCGTAATTCGACACCGATACACAGCAAAGGTATCCGGCTTCTGGTTAAAAGAAAAATTCCAATTATCATCTTTGATGATAGTTGATACAGCTGGATGACCATTCATCAATAAATCAAACCGCTTTCCTTTTGCCCGGCGAATATTAACCGTGAACCGAGTCACTACATCAACAGGAATGGTACCGCCTATACTTACATCAAAAGAGCCGTTAGACATAATATCTGCTATCCATTCAATCTGAGGTCCATCGATTCCAGAAGATACATACGTACGACCCAATCGCAAACCTTCCAATATGCCAAGCAGCGACTTTTCCCTGGCATACACATACGTCACTGGCTCCCCAAGAGGAACAGAAGGTCCACCCGAGCGGCTTCCCGCTACTACCCCCGCTTTGGATCCACGAGATAATTCTAAATCATAAAACAACGCCGACTGACCATTCCCAGACATAAGAGCCGTTGCAGCGGCTACCGCAATCGATTTATTTAATTGCCCCTTCGTCCTCGTTTTATTTCCCTCATCAATATCATCCATGGTAATAGGAGGCAACTGCCGCCACTTTCCTGTCCAAACTTCAACAGCATTGAAATAATCCAGCCCCCAATTCCAAGGCGAAGACGGATCGCACGGATTGGCCAACACAAAAATTCCGCCCTGCGCCTGAACACGAATGACCATGCGTTGTGCCTCCTCATAGCTAGTAGGCATGCGCGGCATCGTCTTTGGAGCAAGCAGTAACGCTACCCCGGTTTCCTTACTCCCCCATTCCAACCCAGGAATCAAAACAACTGAATCCGACTTAAAGTCATCATCTAAAGATGCACGAATAGAATGCCGATCCGTTATAGCCAAAAAATCCAGATTCGCCTGTTCAGCCCGGCGAACCAATTTAGCTACACTCTCATCACCTTCCCCGTAATTTGAATACGCATGAAAATCACCTCTATACCAACGGGCATTATCCGATAATACAGGATTATTCCACGAAAGCCGCACATCCCCTGGCGTCGATGATGCATCAAAAGGATCTGTACCTGCTTCCGATTCAACGCGATCCAGAACCTGATCAAAATCCTGATCAAACGCACGTAGCGTTCGATCACCTACAACCCCCTCCAGCACTTCAGCTTTTAATTCAACGACGTTGTCCTCCTGAACTGAAATCGACTGAATAGATATAACAATCGGAAGAGTTACATCATACGCAGAAATATGAGCCGTATAATCTCCAACCGGTACAACCCAATGACCGACACCAGTAGGAAATTCCTTCACAATTCGTTTCTTACTAGCCATATTTATCAACTCAACTCGACTAGGCAGCAACTGATTAACTACCGAGGTGAGTTTAAAGCCGATGGTACCAGAAATTGTATTTAACTCTTCGATACCTTCACCCAAAACGCTACTCGATGTTTTTACAGAATCATCCACCCCACTCCCTCTTGAATCAAAAGTATCCGGTGTTGAAGTACACCCCGACAAGGTAGAAATCGAAGTAATGATAGTTAATATAAGTAATAACTTACATTCCCATACATAATTCATAGAATAAATTTCTCCATAGTGATTGAGACATCCGTTAAATTTTTTAGACAGTAAACGATTCTAATTTGTTCATAAAACCATCGTACTAATGTTGTAATATAGTATCAATTTATTTATACTACAGTAAGTTTTTAGGCAAACCTTTKKTRNAMATTACAACTAGAGGACTATTAAAYATCATGGCTCATCTAACCAAAAAGGAATTACTCACCATGTTATCCAGTATAGATATCCGCAGCAATGTCGCTGTATATCTCCAAATAGAAAATCACGTCCAATTTGCCATATCTTCCGGAAAAATAAAAGCAGGTGATCAGCTTCCATCGGTCCGCGAACTTTCCGAACGCCTTAATGTTAATCCCAATACCGTGGCAAAAGCATACCGCGATCTGGAAGTAATGGGCCTATTATACACCCGGCGCGGCATGGGAGTATTCATAAATAAAGGAATCGACGGGAAATGCCGCGAGGAGTGTCGTCGGAAAATTATTCGCCGCTTATATGAAGTAGTTGCTGAAGCCAAAGCATCAGGCATGATCAAAAAAGATATCATCGAAGTAGTCGACAAAAGTATGAGTGTTGCTGAAAGTCCCTATGTAGACCCCCCCAGTTCCGTTTTAGCACTCGTCARAAAGAAATCCAAATAATCCCCTTTTTACTCAATAAGCCCTGATGTTACCTTTAGGTTACATCAGGGCTTTTTTATTGCCGATTTTCATTCCTAAAATGAACAAAATACTATTAAAACCCCAAGAATACGCTAGATTACACATTAAAAACTATTGACATCTCGCCCTAATTAGCGTAAAGTAATTATGGATTGGGATTCATCAATAATATGCACTTTTAGGATCATTAATCCTAAATTGATTGAGTTCCTTTTCGGCTGTGAATCATTTGGTGCTGTTGGAAACATAAGTACCTGTTTATTAAGTTCGTAAGCTGCTGATCTGTTTTATAACTTATGGTATGCGCTCCTATGGATAAAGCAACAACCGAAAATTCGTTAGATCCTCTTGCCCAAGTACCCACTTCCGAATCACACGGAATCAAGGTGAAACGCGGACAACTCTCCGCCGTACAGCAAGGTCGYTACGGTACAGGGCCKGCCCCATACGGATACCGACGTGGYCAAGAAGGCGAACGCCCTCTGGAAATTTCAGATATTGAAGCGGAAGTAGTTCGTACAATATTTCGAGAATATTTACGTACACGCAGTACAGGAAAAGTTGTACATTATCTTCACGCCAAAGAAATCTTCACCCGTAAAAATAACAAATGGTCCCGTCAAGCCATCGCCATCATCCTCTCCAATCGCACTTACCGGGGACGCGTCACCTATGGCGATGTAGAAACCCAGGGATTACACCCAGCCATTATCGAACCCGCACTTTTCTACAAAGCCAATTCGTTACGAGAAAAGAAACGTCGAAATAAAAAAACCAACAATACCCAAGTGCTTAGCGATACCCCTAGAGAAGACTAAGTCGTCCCACATCTATACTCCTTTTAATCTGTAATGTTGAGGTAATCCACCATGGCGTCAAATTTCTCCATTGTCCTGACCGGACAAGCTGCATTTGGTGAAAGTGTCCTTAATACACTCATCGCTCAGGGCGAATTCATCGCCGGAGTTTTCTGTCAGCCTGACCAGACAGGACGCCCGGCAGATCCGATTAAAACAGCGGCACAGGAACATGGCATTCCTGTTTTTCAGTTCAAACGCATGAGAGATGCCGAAGCCATCAATACCTTCAGAGAACTCAAGGCCGACCTGGGTGTGATGGCATTTGTGACTGACATCGTACCCATGGAAATCCTGGAAGCCCCAACACAGGGTACCATTCAGTACCACCCCTCACTTCTCCCAAAACATCGCGGCCCCAGCAGCATCAACTGGCCCATCATACAAGGAGAAACGAAAACCGGACTGAGTATTTTCTGGCCCGACGATGGCCTGGATACCGGCCCTATACTCATGCAAAAAGAAGTTGCCATTGGTCCCGACGACACCTTGGGTTCCATATATTTTAACAATTTATTCGCCATGGGGGTGGATGCTTTGGTTGAATCGGTATCGCTGGTGAAAAACGGAAACGCGCCAAGGATAGAGCAAGATCATACCCTGATGACCTACGAAGGGTGGTGCAAGCCCAAGGACGCTATAATAGATTGGTCCGAAAGCGTTGGTACCGTATACAATCTGGTTCGTGGTGCGGACCCGTCTCCCGGTGCAGGCACTACCTTCCAAGGAGATCCTATCCAATTTTACAATGCTTCCATACAGGAAAATGATCCCTCAGAAAAGCCAGGTACCATTACCTCAGCGACCGAAGAAGGAATGGATATCGCCTGTAATGGCGGAACAATAACCGTCCGTCGCGTAAAACCATCGGGATCAAAGAAGATATCAGCCCAGGACTGGGCTAAGGAAAATAACGTACAGATCGGTCATCACTTCGGAGAATAATTAACCGTCCAACCGCCCGGTTGTATCCTCTTCCATTCGATCCTCTTCTACATCAGGACTCGCCTCTTCACTCAATTCGGACTCATGGGCTGAACCAGCACGAGTCCCATACGGATCAGCACCCTCAGATTCCTCGCCATAAGGATTGTACTGCACAAGTTCATCCTGTGATATCGAATCGTTGCTCTTTCCCGCATCGGACTGCTCAGAGGTGACATGCTCCTGCTTAGAGTCACTCATATCCACATCACCATCCCAGTCTTCAGATAAATCCTGAGTGGCCGATTGAAGTTCTTCAGGAGTCAACTCCGGCTCCAAATTTACCGACCCATCGTCATCTGCATCATCATCGTCATCATTATCACCAATCAGATTATCCAGATACGCCTCCGGATCTATCTTCGATACCTCGTTCAAACTCTTCTTCATTGGATCCAGTTCTTTGGCGATTTCGTGTTGAGCATCCGCAACATACTTACGAACATCYCGCATGGATCGCATCGCTAATTTGGCAAATTCGGGGAATTTATCAGGCCCCAAGACCATTAACGCTATACCCGCAATGAGAATCAATTCCGTTATGCCAATACTACCAAACATCTCAATCCTCCACAGCAGCGCGTTTACGGCGCACCATAATATACGATGCCCAAATACTCAATTCATAAAGTAAAACAAGTGGGAGAGACATGAGTAAGAGTGATATCGGATCAGGAGGGGTAAGAATAGCACCGACTACAAAAAGACCCACAATGGCAACCCGGCGGTGGTTCCTGAGCATTTCAGGTGTCAATATACCCACATATACTAAAATCAGGACAATCATCGGAAATTGAAAGGCAATAGCAAAGCCCATCACACCCTTGAGAATCAGAGACAACGTGACACTAAGCTGAAGCTGCTGCTCCACGAACTCGGGCTTGAAGCTCATCAGATAAGGCAGTACCAACGGAAATACGCCAAAGAAAGCCGTCAATRSRSSYSCMNTGGCWWAMKYRCNTGCAYMCRRGCASRWSAWATWKYWCWAGMYKRNGCTCASYGRRKCKMRGSCSSGRMRWRATSMWYKSSMAGMYSKWMWRARCAATATAAGGGAACGATAGCAATATGGCCCCATACGCTGAAAAACGGAGCTTAACAAGGATGATTTCAAGAGGCGATAACGTAATCCACTTCACACCCTTAGCCGTGAATCTCGAATCGTCATCAGTGGATTCGGTACTTTCCGGCAGCGTTGACGATACCTCCCCGGCACCCCCACTCTCCGGTGTCTCAGTAGTCACTACATTTTCATCATTGTCACCGCGGAGAGGATTGGATATAGCATCGATAATCGCATTGGAAAAGGCATAACAAATGAAAAAACAAACAATCACAGAAATAAATGAGCGGATTAAACGATTTCGAAGCTCACCAAGGTGACCCGTGAACGTCATCCGAGATATATCAGCAGAAAACCCCGCCGATTCTTCGTTCTTTTTTTGTTCTTTTTCTATAGCTGCCATGGGTGCACAATAAAGGTGAAGTAGCCGACGTTATTAAGTCTTTAATGGTAACATACGAAAGCCGGGAGAATACATTCAGTGAGAACCTGGAGAAGCTAGAAAAGAGATTCTTGAGTACCAGAAGGCGATGGCGGATCCGATTTATCACGATGTTCCGTAATGGATTCCACAGGGGCCGCATCTGCATTTTCTACTTGCTCGGTTCCATCTGACTTGAACAAATGATGAGGCCTATTGCCAGCACCCGCCTGCACCCATTCTTTTAGTGCTTTACCTGGACGGAATGATGCAACTTTTTTTTCAGGAATAGGAACCTCTTCGCCAGTACGGGGATTACGTCCAAGACGGGAATCACGTTGCTTAATTTCAAATACACCGAAATTCCGTACTTCTACACGGTTCCCATCCTTCAAGGAATCGGTAATAGAATCCAGCATTTCCTGCACAATGGAGGACACTTCATTCTGCTTAACACCAAGCTGCTTGGCAACCAGGATTACGAGATCCCGCTTAGTCAAGCGAAATGCCCTCTCGATTCCCCGTCAACTCCTTGAGGGAATTAAGGTAGGATTCGCCAACTGGWGTAAAGAATAAAACACCGACTAATGCAGCAATTRCAACAACAGCTACAATCAGATTTTTCGTGGATTTTTCTGACATCCCCCCGCCGCCAGTCTTAATCGCTTCGGTAGGATCAAGCAGGATTTTCTCGCCAGCTTCAGCCCGTGCTTTCTTATCTTCAATCTGACCTAACGTCTCATTGATGGAAATGAAGGATTTATGCCACTCGCCCTGGAGTTTCTTGACCGATACTTCAGACTGAGCATAAATGGATTCCAGATTCGTAGAGGTGGAAACAATCTGCATCGTATTACGATCAATATTATAATCCGAAGCCAATGCATCCCTTAGAACATTATGTTCTCGAGCCAATTTGCTCTTTATTTTAAGGAACTGATTCTCCAATTGAGCCTTATTTACACCGGGACTCGGGTACGCGCTGAGAATCTGATTGAATAGAAGCCAATCGTTCATGAATTCACGGCACATATTCACACGCCTATCCATGGTATCAATGAGCTTTTGTTGTTTTTTTGATACTTTACCTGMCACTTTAAACCTCTGCTACACAGTTGAACGTCATGAGAAAGTCCACGTAATCTATCACACCCATTCCATGAAGTCAAACCACCGGAATTACTTAAGTTGTCTGAAATTAACTGGTTACATCAATTCCAAGACGGCTTTTTCAATATTCGCACCATTTGCACATACTCTGATTTAGAGTGACATGAAATTCCGTATCAGCGCCTTGCCGCATCCCGTCAAAATACTCTCAGGATGAAATTGTAAACCCCAAATCGGCTTCTCCCTATGCGCCACTCCCATGATCTCCCCGGCATCCGTCTCCGCAATAATTTCCAGTTCATCAGGGCACGTATCGCGCTTAATAATAAGCGAATGATAACGAGTCGCTTCAAAAGGAGAATCAACCCCCTTAAAAAAAGAGTTTCCATTATGGGAAATAGAACTCACTTTGCCGTGCATAATGCGATCCGCACGAACTATCTCAGCGCCATGAACAGCACCGATGCATTGATGCCCCAGACACACACCCAGTATAGGAATCGCATCCCCGAGAGACGAAATTATTTCGCTGGAATTCCCCGCCTCATCAGGAGTACACGGACCAGGAGAAATCACAATTTGCGATGGGTTTAGCGCCTTCACACCTGCTGCATCAATAGCATCATTTCGGAAGACCTTTATATCCGATTCCAATTCACCAAAATATTGCACCAGATTGTAAGTAAACGAATCGTAATTATCGATGAGTACAATCATGATTCCAATCCTCTTTCCGCAAAATCCACTGCTTGAAAAAGTGCCTTGGCCTTACTATGAGTCTCCTCATATTCACGCTCCGGATCGCTGTCATACACGATACCCGCGCCAGCCTGAAGATACGCCACATTATCCTTCACCACCATCGTGCGAATGAGAATACACGTATCCATGTCTCCATTAAATCCGATATACCCACAGCCGCCGCTATAGGGCCCGCGCCGAATGGGTTCCAACTCATCGATTATTTCCATTGCACGTATTTTCGGCGCGCCGCTTACCGTACCCATGGGAAACGTAGCACGCAATGCATCGAACGCGTCCGCATCCTCCCGCAAATCACCCTCGACCTGACTCACGATGTGCATCACATGGGAATACCGCTCAATAGTCTTGATTCGAGTAGGCTCCACCGTGCCAATTTCACTCACACGTCCGATATCGTTTCGACCCAAATCCACCAGCATGATATGCTCYGCSMRYTCCTTYTCRYYRCWCMKSAGYTCMTSYTCCARRKMCRSRTCYTCCTGMGGKGTCGCGCCCCKGGGYCGSGTRCCMGCAATAGGACGCACCATTACRCGYTTTCCYGTYACCTGAGTCATSACYTCCGGRCTCGCYCCYACCAGACTGAAYTCWGGAAAMGTGAGAAGCGTCATATAGGGAGAAGGRTTTACACAYCGCAAGGCTCGATATAAATTCAGAGGCGAAGAATGAATAGTTCGCTCAAAACGCTGCGACAACACCACCTGGAAAATATCGCCGGCACGAATATATTCTTTCGCCTGCTYAACTATGTTGCAATACTCTTCCCTGGAAAAATTGGACCGTATCGTACTATCTTCGGGATGGGTATCATCAACGACAWCTTCYGGCACGACCAGCGGCTGGCGAAGCAGTTTTTCCAGGGCTTCAATTTTCTCCACCGCCCGGGCATAAGAAGATTCAGGATCGTCCTGAACGTGCATATTAACCACAATCAACAATTTGTTCCGCACATGATCAAAAATCAATATGGAATCCGTAATCAGAAAATACATATCGGGCAACCCCAGGGGATCGGGATTGGTATCAGGCAGATCCTCGAAAAAACGTACCTGGTCATAAGACATATACCCAACTGCACCCCCATGGAAAGCTGGAAGCCCGTCCACTGCCACAGGCTGATACTTGGCCATCAGGGTACGCAACTCATTCAGCGCATCATCCGATTCATACGATTCCGTTTCACCATCGCGAATAATCGAAATCTCACGTCCACGGGATCGCAAAATAGTGGATGGGTTCGCACCAATGAACGAATAGCGCCCCACTTCCCCCTGTTCCACGCTTTCCAGCAGAAAAGAATACGATTGGTTCTGCGAAATTTTCATATATGCAGAGACCGGAGTCTCTAAATCGGCTACAATCTCTTTATACACAGGCACCAGAGCGCCCGGTGTGGCAAGCCCTTTAAATGTATTTATATCAGGATGAAACATCGCTTAAAAACCTTCCTGTTAATCCGTAGCGACTCCGTCTCCCGCCAACGCCAGGCCTGCATCCGCATCAACAATACGGTAAAAACAGCTCGTCTCGTTGGTGTGGCAGGTCGGCCCTACGGGATCACATTGTAAAAGCAACGCGTCCGCGTCACAGTCCACTCGCACTTCTTTCACATGCAGAAAATTACCCGAAGTTTCCCCCTTCAGCCAATATTCCTGCCGGGATCGAGACCAGAAACACGCCTTTTTCTCCGTCAATGTCCGCTTCAACGATTCTTCGTTCATATACCCCAGCATCAATATCTGACCCGTTTCATGGTGTTGTATAATAGCGGCAATGAGACCTTTATCATCCAATTTAATTATATCAAAGAGGTTCTTCATCAAGTATCCTTTTATTGTACGTAGTATATCGGTAATGCGTGTGAAAAAATACTAACGTGCTACACGCCATCGATTACTTGGGAAAGAGTAGGAATTCATGCTGGTCATTTCCCCGCAGCCGACAAGGTCGCCTGATCCGGATGGACGGTACGCACGGGAATGCCGTTGTCCGATAAGTATTGCCGGGCTTCCTGAATAGTAAATTCCTGAAAATGGAATATWGAAGCCGCCAAAGCAGCGTCCGCATGGCCCTCATCCAGTGCCGCCCGAAGATGTTCCAGATTACCCGCCCCGCCGCTGGCGATAACGGGTATACTCACCGCATCAGCAATTTGCCGGGTCAGCTCAATATCGTAACCGTCTTTCGTCCCATCTTTATCCATACACGTCAGCAAAATCTCGCCAGCACCCCGGGACTCCACTTCACAAGCCCATGCAACAGGCTCCAGAACGGTTTCGCGGCCCCCGTCACGTCCTCCATGACTCTTTACTATGTAGGTGCCATCATCCTGTTTCTTGGCATCGATAGCCACTACAATGCACTGTGATCCAAAACGAGTCGATGATTCATTGATAAAATCGGGATTTTGTATCGCGGGAGTGTTAATACTTACTTTATCTGCACCCGCTGCCAGAAGACTGCGAATGTCCTCAATGGTACGAATACCGCCTCCAACACACAGAGGCATAAAAACTTTTTCCGCCGTATGCCGAACCACGTCCAACATCGTATCTCGGTTATCCGTGGAGGCCTGAATATCTAAAAAAACAATCTCATCAGCACCTTCTTGATCATAGCGACGTGCCACTTCTACCGGATCGCCAGCATCACGGAGTCCCATAAACTGGACCCCCTTCACTACACGACCGTTCGCCACATCCAGGCAGGGTATAATACGTTTTCCCAGCATCACTACCCCATCACATACCGTTAAGCATTACGTTGAGAATCCTCTGTCAACTCAACCTCAGACTCTGCACTACTCGCACTATCCCCCCGCCCATGCGCATTTTCACCCGCAAGATGAGTTACCCCCATCTCCGGTTCATCGCCAGGAGCTTCCAGCATCAACGGTTCAGGCTTGAACGATTTCACACTCATACGCCATTTCTTCACACGCAAGCGGGCTTCCACATCCTGCAGTCCAGTTATTTTCCGCGCCTGTATCTTCAGGAAACTTTGAACACGAGCAAAAATCATGCGTGCATCATCATCCGGGTCCTTCTTGAGAATGGCATCGGCCTCTACCAAAAGTTTTCCATCTCCTTTGAGCGGCTTCATACGGATGCGAATTTGCTGTACTTCTGGGAGACGAACCCCCACTTTTTCCAACGTAGCCTCCACCGGTTCCAAATCCATGGAAACCTGCCCCTGGGAACCCTCGAAAGTTATCGTACGCCCCTTGCGTCGAGCCATCCCTCCCACTAACTGGAATAAAATGATGACCAAACCAAAAAAAGCAATTATCCCACCCGCAGCTTCACGATAATATTCAAAAGGCGGTGCTTGCTCGAGGAACTGGATGTAATACTCATCGAATTTATCAATGAGGAATTGCTTTTCATATAACGCTACAAGCGCTCCTGCAGCCAGGAACACCAGCGCCATAATCATCCGAATAGTACCGCGTAGGAATAGCATAGTATTTACCCTTCCGGTTGAGATGAAGAGACCTTACACATCAACAATTTCCGATTACAATGCAACCGATGCTCAGGGATTCTTGGATTTAACCAAATCCTGAATGAAATTCTCCAGAAAATCCATTGATATTTCGCCTTTACGAAAACGACCGCTTCGGAGTATTTTAGCACATAACCCCGCCGTCGTTTTGATCCCTTCCACTTTGAACTCATCGCACGCACCCGCTAGCCGATCAATCGCCTCATCGCGATCATGACCCCAGGAGATTATTTTGGCCAACATGGAATCGTAATACATCGGTACAGTATATCCCGGAAAAATGTGAGTATCTACACGAATTCCAGGGCCGCCCGGCAAATGAAGATTCAGCACTTTGCCCGGGTTGGGACGAAAATCATGATCCGTGTCTTCCGCATTGATGCGAACCTCAATAGAGTGCCCAACAGGTTTTACCGAGCTATATCCTAAATGCTCTCCAAAAGCTAGACGGATCTGCTCCTTCACCAGGTCCAACTTCGTAACTTCTTCCGTTACAGGATGCTCCACCTGAATTCGAGCGTTAAATTCTATAAAATAAAACGAGTTGTCCGGTGCCAACAAAAATTCCACTGTACCCGCATTGGTATACCCAATAGCCTTCGCAGCCCGTACCGCCACCTTTTGCATTTTATTACGAAGAGACGGTGTCACCGCAATAGAAGGCGTTTCCTCCATAAGCTTCTGATGCCGCCGCTGAATACTGCATTCCCGTTCCCCTAAAGGAACGATTTTTCCATACTGATCTGCCAGTATCTGCACTTCGACATGACGGGCATTTTCAACAAACTTTTCCAGATAAACACCGTCATCGCCGAAATTAGCCTGTGCTTCAGCACGGGCCACATTGATGGCACTTTGCAACGCCACATCATTATGAGCCGTGCGCATACCCTTGCCGCCACCCCCCGAGGCTGCCTTTACCAAAACTGGAAAACCAATCTTGTTTGCTATCTTTAAGGCTTCCTCCGCRTCGGTAATCAGCCCTTCACTTCCAGGAACAATGGGGACCCCTGCTGCCTTCATCTTCTCTCGACAAACAGACTTATCGCCACTTAACGAGATGGCCTCAGGTGTTGGCCCGATGAAGCCGATATGGCAATCACGACAGATGGATGCAAATTTGGCATTTTCGGAAAGAAACCCATACCCGGGATGAATAGCCTGTGCATCACAAATTTCCGCAGCCGCTATAATACCGGGGATATGGAGATAACTTTCCGTTGGCGACGCAGGACCAATACAAATACTTTCATCCGCCAACCCCACATGCAGACTTTCAGCATCCACATCAGAATACACCGCGATAGAAGTAATACCCATGGACCTGCATGCCCGGATAATGCGTACGGCAATCTCGCCTCGATTTGCTATTAGTATGCGTCTAAACATATAAATTCTGGCTACCGAAAGTTGTAGAGGTTGGAGAAGAACTAGAGTTTTTGAACGACAAAGAGCGGTTGACCAAATTCAACGGGCTGACCATTCTCTACCAGGACGCGATCTATGATGCATTGAAATTTTGCACCCACTTCATTCATCAACTYCATGGCTTCGACAATACAAATAGTCTGCGATTCATCAATGCGATCACCTATCTGTACAAAAGGAGGATCGCCCGGTGATGATGCCACATAAAAAGTACCTACCATGGGAGAATCAATAGTCAAAACGTCATCGCCCAACGTATTCTTCGGGGACTCGTCCGATGAAGATTCAGCAGATCCACTCGCTGCTGGAGACGCGGCAGTTGGCACCGGAGCACCATACGCCACAGGAACTCCCTCCATCAATGGCTGCGATTTCGAGAACCGCATTCGTTGACCATCCTCTTCTATTTCAAGTTCACTTAATTCCGATTCTTCAAAAATCTGAATCAGCTCTTTCAATTCACGAATATCCACAAATTATTCCTCCGTGCCGATGACACTGAATGTACTTCGGTACGTCTTTGCTAAGCCCGTTCTATGTACTGACCCGTTCGCGTATCAACCTTCAACACCTCGCCTTCGTTGATGAACAAAGGCACCTGAATAGATACCCCCGTTTCCATCTCCGCCGGCTTCGTTCCGCCCTGAGCCCGATCACCCTGGACACCCGGATCAGACACAGCAACAGTCAATTCCATTATATTTGGCAAACTAATGCTAATTGGCGTACTTCCATTAAACAAAAGAGCAATATCCATATTCTCTTTCATCCATTGTTTCTTATCACCAATTATGTCCTTACCCACTCCGATTTGCTCAAATGTTTCATTGTGCATGAAATGATAAATATCGCCATCGTTATAAAGATACTGGTATTTTTCTTCAATCAGCCGTACCTCTTCCATCCGCTCTCCAGAACGAAAGGTCTTCTCCAAAACACGTCCCGTCAGGACATTTTTGAGTTTGGTACGCACAAATGCGCCGCCCTTACCAGGCTTAACATGTTGAAATTCAACGAGTTCCATCAAACTGTTATTCATCTCGACAACAATGCCGTTACGAAAATCTGCTGTTGATATTGTTCCCAAAAAAATACCCCTCCTACGTTCAGAAGTCATTACTATAAAAGGTTTAACGGGTAGTAATCAACTCAGCCCAGAACAGACAGTTCTTTAGGTGCCGTGGTTAAGACATCACAGCCCGATTCCGTCACCACTACAAGATCCYCAATACGCACCCCGCCCTTGCCCGGCAGATAAATCCCCGGCTCCACCGTAACCACCATCCCCGCCTCCAAAACCGTCTTGGATTCCGTATTCAATCGCGGCGGCTCGTGAATTTCAATCCCCACCCCGTGACCAAGGCCATGACCGAAATATTCGCCGTACCCCGCATCGGCAATAATTCGCCGAGACGCATCATCCACTTCTTTCCCCGTCACGCCAGCCCGAATCGCCTTCAGACCCGCCAACTGCGCCTCCAACGTCACCGCATAAATTTCGTCAAACCACGCCCCGGGACTTTCCTGAAAAACGTATGTCCGCGTCATATCAGAACAGTACCCGCCCATGCGACAACCGAAGTCAAACAACATCACATCACCAGCCGACAGCGCCTTCCTGCCCGGCTCACCATGCGGCAGCGAACTCTTGGGTCCAAACAAGGCAATCGTATCGAAAGAAGTGGCCGTTGCGCCTCGTTTCTTAAATTCATATTCAAATTCAGCAGCYACATCRCGCTCGAATACACCRGCYTTYAAKGTGGGRACAATATCWGTCATCACCCCTTCAGCCAGATTYGAWGCMGCACGRATCGCATCTATYTCCTGCGMKGATTTAATWAGRCGCAAYGCYTGGACCAGCGTGGGCTGGTAATCCATTTCTCCCGTATAAGCCCCCTGTAACCGATCCAATTCAGCAACAGATATGGCGGAAGGATCTATAGCCGCCTTTTGTACACCAAGCCGGGTCAACCACTCCCCGCCACGAACAAGCTGATCCCCTTTTATTTCCGTAATCTCAAACCCATCAACCTCCTCATGCGCTTGCTCCGTATATCGGAAATCGCACAAGAAATGAGCCTCAGACTTCGTGATGATTACCACAGAAGAAATTTCCATAAAACTTGTCAGCATGCCGGAGAGATATTGATTATCCGGTGGAGAAATACTAAAAAAAGCATCGCATCCACGCTCTTCCAGTGCCTCTCGCAGACGTGATATACGATCACTCATCCCCCAGCCTCCAAGCCCAGCGCCGCATGCAACGCCAGGACATATCCCTGTGGTCCAAATCCACTAATCTGGCCAACAGCCACAGGGGAAATATACGAGTGGCGACGAAAACGCTCTCGCGCATGCACGTTCGATAAATGCACCTCTATAACAGGCACCTCAATGGCCGATATAGCATCCCGCAACGCAATACTAGTGTGAGTATACGCTCCCGGATTGATAATCACCGCCTCCGCCCAGTCCCACGCATCCTGAACAGCCGTCACCAATTCGCCTTCCACATTGGATTGAAAAAAACGAACCTCTGCGCCAAACCGCTTCGCCTCGTCCAGAATTTTAGCGTCAATATCATCCAGGGTTTCCGAACCATAAATATCCGGCTCCCTACGGCCCAGCAAATTCAGATTAGGCCCATGGATTACCTGTATTTTCATAGTGAATACCCCTTCTGCCAGTAAACATAATTACTCATCGTCGAACGTATGCGCATTACATTAGCGCAATCCCAATACATCCGTTTTATAACGACTGATCAAATGAGCCCGCTCACGATACGCATGACCCTCAGCAATATACTCCTCCCCTTCCGCTTCCAAACCTTTTGCYKYCTTRAAGCCKCYGCCCATTTTCAAWARYGCATCACCATATTGCCKACACAAMNGSTWMNGAYGTRGGRTWMARCTCATRCGACTTCCKGTACATSGYYAATCCTTCACGRAATAAATCAACCTTRCGCGCAGTCAGATCGGCATCAGCTCGAAGCCAAATACTGGATCCATAATTGAAATAATTCCATGCCTGCTCCGGACTCAACTCCACCAGACGCTTGGCCCATTTCATCCCTGCTTCACTGAACCGTAATTTATCATCCTGTGAATTGGCCGATTCAGCGAGGAGTTTGTTCCAGTCATACAGTAAATTTACCACCACCGTATTTTCCGGCCATAATGCCAGAATTTCCTCCAGCCGCTTAATAATACGTATCGATTCCTGTCGGGCAATATCATATCCCACCTCTGGATGAATGATAAAAATATACGCATTCGAGGGTACAGCCTCGTCTTCTCCCAAAGCACGCGTCGCCCCTTTATCCGTTGACAACGGAACACGAACAGGGCCAAGGCGCTGAATATCCTTAATATCAGTAAAAAACTCCTGTACTGCCGATATATTCCGGAAAGGAGGGCGCTTCATATCAACACCATCCCGCAGGYCMTKYAGAAAATAAGAMGCYACTTCCATTTTCGTYCTATAATGACGYAAGTCCCCWATATACATGATACGTTCATACAAAGTACCYGTTGGYTTCGTTAAKGCAAAATCCACCARATACAATCTTGCYGTAGACCCKGCRCCCAAAAGAAYTAYKGCAATAGAACCTGCCGCCACAATGCGCAGCGTGATAAGTTTAAATGGYTTTGCTATGCCTARAYCCAAGTCATCCAWATCCCGATAMGCGTACGCATAAAACAATCCCGCCAAGGCATATACCATCATCGCCAAGGCRGCATTMGTGAAATGAAAATCTATAAAGGCGTGAATCAAAAATGCCAAAACCCCTGCATACGATCCGGCAAGAATAAGTCTCTTTTGCCCATTGGATTCAAGAAGAATACGACATCCCCCCCACACCAAAAAATATCCCCAAAAGGCTATAAAAAAAAGTAACCCAAATATACCTGACTCGGTCAATACTTGCAGATAATCATTATGGGCCGTCTTAACATCTCCCGCACCCAAATATTGATACTTGCCATACGCCGTCCCGAAATTATTTAGGCCAACACCAGTTAAAAGATTATCCGCTGCCATAACCAGCCCTACATTCCAATACGTAATACGGTGTTTCAACGAACCCATATTACCCATATCACGCATCGTCAAATTCCGACCAGTCACGTCCAATTCATCCGCCGTAAAGGAGATAGTCTTAAATGGGAAATAGTGACGTAAATTCGGCTGCTCGAATCCCTTTTCAGATACCTCCTGAGCCAGCATCGATGATGGGTAGGCCATAAACACCACAAGTGCAGCCACCGAAAGCGGTGCAATAATGGCCTTGACCGGACGGGCAAAAAAACGAGTGCGTCCCCCCAGGATAAATAAAATCGTCGCAAACACCAATGCCACGAATAATCCCAGAATACCCCCACGCGACAAGGTGAGCCATAAAGCATACGTCTCTGCAATCACCGTTAACGCCAGCAGTATAAAAGAACACAATGTACCTAAGGCCAACGCGCTTCGACGTCGGATAACCATCCACGCACCCACCGCCGCTGCAACAGGAACAACCCCCACCAAAAATACGTTCGCCAAAACCCCTTCAATCAGTAATGTGCTGTCTGGACGCGTAAAGCCCATGATGAAATTTATTCCATATACATAAGTGAAAAACGTGCACCCCATCAACATACTGGCAAGCAGYGCCCCAAAWGAACTRTTCCAAAAAGTATYCGGCCTYTCTCCAGAYTCCCACGCATCCCGAAACCAACGATAAACAGAGAGAATATGCCCCGCAAAAAGCGGTATACACAAAACAAGATATCCCCCAAGAGCATTGGGAAAAAGAAAAGAACCAAACGCCCGCTGCATTTCCAGACGGTTTTTTAGTTCCGCTGTTAGTTCCGGTGTTTCCGTTTGAAAATAACTGACGATAAGTCGGGGATTATCAATGATCTGCTGCCGAACATACGGTAGAATATAATTGGCGTGAAGAATGGAATATATCGCCTCCATAAAGCCGGCAACAACAACCGATCCCAGTACAATTCCCAAACCCAATCGGGTTCGAATTCCATTTGAAACTACAAAAAATAGAAAAAAATACGACAACTGATGCACCAACTCACGATGAGAGACATCCGATTGAATGGAAGCAAATCCAGTAAAATACGCYRCCAGYAAATAMCCTGCGAATAAACCCAGCGGAATACGGCAGCGAATSGCTTGYCCWYTACGAAAAACAGGAATGAGAACCAATATCGCCAAAACCCAAATAATAGCCATCAAATACAGATTGAATGAAGGATACGTAACGCCATCTCGCATTGGACGAAATACAAGCAGCAATGCTAACCCCAAAGCAACGTACTCGTGCAAGACAGAACGCCAAACAGAATGCTCACCAGAAGTTTCGCGAGAAACAACTTCAGCAGCATCAACCGAAATTTCCTGTGATGACTTTTTAGTGTTACGGCCTTTTTTAGCCATTAAAATACCCGATCAATTTCGTTGCGTCCGCATCAAAAGAAGTATCAGTAAAAAAACTCCTACCGCTTGAGTTAAAATCACAACGGTCCCTAAAGGGTTCACTTGACCCAATAACACCCCGCCCATTCCTGTTATAGCCGCTACAAGAAAAATGAACTCTACTGCCTGACGAGGTGACATACCCAATTCTACCAACCTATGAGAAAAATGACGTTTATCCCCTTTCATGATGGATTCCCCATTTCTCCAACGTATATACACCACCGTAAGGGTATCAAATATCGGCACACATAACGCCAGCAACGGAGCCGCTATTGCGACACGCGAGGAGATGGATTCCGTATAAAAAGTCCCCATTACCGCCACCGTCGCCAAGATGTATCCGCAAAACATCGCCCCTGCATCCCCCATGAATATACGAGCAGGATTAAGGTTGTGATACAAAAAACCAGCCACGGACCCCGTGAATACCATCAATAACGCACATAAAAAATATTCTTCCTGCGGCAGGATACAAAAGAAAAACGACAACGCCGCTATACCCGATACCCCCCCGCATAATCCGTCCATGTTATCCAGGAAATTCATGGAGTTCGTCATCATCACAACCCAGATTATCGTGACCCCGCCGGAAATAGCGGTGGACACCATCATAAATTTATCATCAGGCAGCGTATTGAGCAGCCAGACTTTGTGAAGCAGCGGTTCCAGAAACAAATCCAGCCGTATACCCGACAACACCAGAATCAACGCCGCTGAAATTTGACCTATCAGCTTCACCTCAGGAGTCAGCGCCTTTATGTCATCCACGAGACCCAGCATGAATATGATTAAGCCCCCAGCGAAAATACCTACCAGAGGACGCCACGTATTCTCCCCAAGAAACGGAAGCACATTCAGTTCAAGCCAGTCCAAACCTAATCTGCCAGCCGGTTCCAAAAGAAAAAGATTTCCAAATATAACCAGATTAAACGTCAAAAATATGGCCACCCCGCCCAGAAGAGGTTTAGGCGTATGGTGCATTTTCCGCTCACCAGGATGATCCACAATATTGAATCGAAGCGCGAAACGTCGCACAACAGCAGTAAGAAAAATCGAAATCAAGAAAGATTCGATCAGTGCGATGCCGAATATGAAATACCAGTTATTCCCCATTCAAGACATCCCGATATAGTTCAAATTCATCCCGGGCAATATTACGCGCATCGAAATCACGCAATATACGTTCCCGTGCATGGCATCCCATAGCCTGTCGGTTTTGTCATCCTGATCTACAACGGCCTCGTGATGAAGCGCCAGCGGGTCAATCAGGCCTTTGCGGACGTGGATGTCCAGCTGAAACAACGCCAGAACCTGATCCCCAACCTCGTCGAAACCGTGAAGGGCTATGCCTCGCACGAGAAAGAAACGCTGGATGCGGTGATCAAGGCGCGCAGCGCGGCACAGAGCGCCAACACGCCGGGAGAGATGTCCGCTGCTGAGGGCATGCTCACCGCATCGCTTGGCAAACTGTTCGCGCTGGCCGAGGCATATCCGGACCTGAAAGCCAACACGAACT
>NVWG01000120.1 GCA_002746185.1 Candidatus Hydrogenedentota bacterium | reverse complement strand
AACAAGAAACCTTTCATCGTGGTAAATTGCGCCGCTATCCCGGACAATCTGGTGGAGAGCGAACTCTTTGGTCATGAAAAAGGGGCTTTCACTGGGGCTGATACCAGCCGTGAAGGCAAGTTTGTATTGGCGGATGGCGGGACATTATTCCTAGATGAAATCGGCGACATGCAGTTGGAGAGTCAGGCGAAACTTTTRCGYGTTTTRCAGGACGGYCTTGTGGAGGCTGTGGGYGGATCYAARCCGCGYTCWGTGGATGTACGTGTTATTGCTGCCACCAAYMGKGATCTCCATGAGTTGGTGGCGGAAGGAGAATTTCGCGAAGACCTTTACTATCGTCTTGATGTACTCAATGTGATTTTGCCACCCTTGCGCGAACGGCTGGATGATCTACCGCTTCTTATTTCTCATTTCCGTGAAAAACTCACGCAGCAAATTGGGAAACCTGCCCCGGAAATCAGCCCGGATGCGCTCCAGGCCATGCGCAATTATCGGTGGCCCGGCAATGTGCGTGAGTTGGAGAATACGTTGGAGCAGATATTTATACTGACCGATGCGCTTACTATCACCGAAGCCCATCTACCGGAGAAACTACAACACCCTACTCAGGATTACGGTGAATTCACCCTGCCCAACGGCGGTCTGGTGTTGGAAGATATGGAGCGTGATTTAATTCGTCAGGCCATGGCTCGATCCGGTGGGCAAATCAAAGAAGCGGCGGAACTTCTGGGAATGACCTATAAGACCATGCAGTATCGACTAAAAAAATACGATATCGAGCGGGATAGTCCCAATAAAAATGGTTCCTGACTTAAACGTCCTATCAGGTTGGTACGTACTATATGAAACACTATCCCATACAGATTGATGTGGCGAACAAACCCTGCCTCGTAGTAGGCGGCGGTCCCATCGGCTTGGTTAAAGCGAAGCAACTGGTTTCTTGCGGCGCCGCGCTTCATCTTGTGAGCAGGTCCTTTGTGCCGGGCTTTGAACAGGTAGAAACTGCCGCTCGATATGAACGCCCTTTTGAGGATGCAGATATAGACGGTATGTATCTGGTTCATGCTGCCACCAGCGACCCTGCTATGAATGAACATATAGCCCGGTGCTGCAACGAGAGTGAAATTCTCTGCTGTGTCGCCACCGAATCTACCGTTGGTTCGTTCTCTGTTCCTGCTCAACTGGAAGTGGGGGACTTGCGTGTTACTATTGCGACCAACGGTGCATCCCCTTCTTATGGTGCGCGGCTTCGTCGTGAATGGACGGCCCAGCTTCCCGATTATCTTCAGGAATTTCTCGATTTTCTACGTCAGTCTCGGCAGCGATCCAAGGATGCAATCTCAGATCCGGCACTGCGTATGCGCGTTAATGCTTATCTTRCATCCCGGGAAGGGGAAGAGCAATTCGTGCAGTATTCTCCGGAKCAGCGAGCAGAKTGGRTAGATKGTCTGCTTSAAMATCCYGMGCARGTGCCGGARTCYTATACGCCRAAATGGGARCGCACCTGATGGGAGATTCAAACGGAAAAGTGTTTTTGGTGGGCGGCGGACCGGGTGATCCGGGTCTTCTCACAATACGGGGACGCGATATCCTGCAGCAAGCCGATGCAGTGGTGTACGATCACCTTGTGAATCCGGATTTACTGCGCCATGCGCCCCAGGCCGAATGGATCGATGTGGGGAAAAAACGCGATGAACATGCGCTAAAGCAAGATGACATCAATCGGCTTCTCATCGATCTGGCATCCCGCCATGCGACCGTCGTTCGTTTAAAAGGCGGTGACCCCTTTGTATTCGGACGTGGGGGAGAAGAAGCACTTGCCCTGCGAGAAGCGGTCATCCCATTTGAAATTGTGCCGGGTATATCTGCGGGTATAGCTGTTCCGGCTTACGCAGGGATCCCCGTCACCCATCGCGGGGCTGCGTCATCCGTTACCTTTCTCACGGGCCATTTTGACGATGGAAACAATCCTCCAATTGATCGCATTCATTTAGATGGGACTCTGGTCTTTTTCATGGGACTGAAAAATCTCAAAATTTACCTGAAGCAGTTGATTGATTTGGGGCGGGAATCCAAAACCCCTGCCGCTGCCATTGAGTGGGGGACGCGTGCCAAGCAGCGCGTCGTGGAAGGAACTCTGGAGGACTTGGCTCAACGTGTGGCTGACGAGAAACTGGTCACGCCTTGTCTTGTGGTGGTAGGTCAGGTCGCTGCCCTGCGCGAGTCGATTCACTGGTTTGAAGAGCGTCCTCTTTTCGGCAAACGTGTCGCGGTAACCCGGTCCAGCGACCGTTCGGAAGATATGGTCAGACAACTCATTGATGCAGGGGCCGATGTACTGGAATTTCCTGTGCTGGAACCGGAACCCGTGGCTCCGCCGGAGGCTTTGGATCTCTCCAGCTTCGACTGGATTGTCTTTATGAGCGTTAATGCTGTGGACGCTCTGGCTGCTTATATGATTACACAAAACCAGGATGCTCGTGATTTACATCACATTCGGCTCTGTGCTGTCAGTCGCAAGACAGCCGAGACGTTAGCGCAAAAGTGGATTCGGGTTGATGCCGTTCCTGATGCGTATGAGCCTGAAGCCATTGCCAATCTGCTGGAGAAGGTATCCGGTTCGTTGGCGGATCAAAAAGTGCTTCTCCCTCGGGCMGATATCGGACGCAGCGCTYTGCCGRRKGTGCTGRARTCCCGAGGGGCATCYGTTACGGAATGGCAGGCGTATGARCTYACTCCCCCGACAGATGCGGCTGCCCGWGTTTCTCAGTTACTCCAATACCAGCCGGACTACATTGTATTCGGCAGTGCCGCCGCTGCCCGGAGCTTCCATGGAATTGTAGGCGCGGATAATCTGAATGAGCTCGGAGGAAAGGTTCGTTACGCCGCTATTGGTCCTGTAGCATCTGCCGCCGCGAATGAGTTGGGCATGCCTGTATCTGTGGAGCCGCTGCTGCATCGTATTACGCATTTGGTGGATGCGATTATGGAAGATGCGCGACATGAATCATAGCTGTTACCAATTCAGCAGTTCATTAACTTTATCTCGAAGAAATTTCCCTTTGAGGTCTGCTCCAGCTACGATTCCGTTTTGATTCACCAACAAGGTATGCGGTATGGCCTGCACGCCGTAGGTGTCCACGATGACGCTGTCCCAGCCTTTTTCCTCACACACCTGCACCCAGGACATGTCTGGATGYTCGGCTTGGAAAGCAGTYAGATCGGCTAYYTCGTTATCMAGRCTCACCCCGATAATTACWAATCCTGCATCCTTGAACTCGGCATAGGTGTCGAGTAGATCCGGCAACTCTACAATACACGGAGGGCACCAGGTCGCCCAGAAATCGATAAGGACTACTTTGCCCCGGTAGTCCGAAAGTCTCACTTCCTTTCCATCCAAATCCACACCCAGCACATCTGGCAGATTTTTATCTCCGCCATGATATTTTCCGTTCTCCCCTACACCGCTACTCATGGATTCGATCTGCGCTTCCATCTCTTCTGTCATGTCCACGACCTGTGCTCCGGCGGGGGGAGTGTAGTTAAACATTTCATCAGGCATATCTTTGTTCAACTGGAAATTGCGAAATATTTGGGTTATTTGCATTCCTTCAGACTCTATATCAATTTTGTATATGTACCCATCTTCCTTCCCGATGTATAATTTATACGAATCAAATGAAGCAGCCCCCATCGAATTTAGTATATCAGTAGGGTCAAAAAGTTTGAAACCTTCGTCTTTAAGTGTCGCATTCAATACATATACTGAGCCTGTTTCCATCTCCTCTAAACCTTCCAACGTAAATTCTAGAAATGGATCTGAGGACTCCAGGTATGGGGCTGGGTTAGTTAACTGTTTCAAAAAATCTCTCATTGAGGAATTGAATGGAATATCCATTCCAAATTCGTTAACAAAAGTGTCAACATTTTCCATATCTATTTTTATAACTTGGGTGGTGCTATTTTCTGAAGACTCGATCCACATGATGCCATCCGGATTAATAGTCATTCTCATGGTCCATGCCTCAGATATACCTGTAACTTCAGACATACCGGGTATATCCATAGACATATTCATGAAAAGGGTACTGCCTTTTCCATATATATGTCCGTTGGCTGTCATGGTTACTTCTTGAATAGATTTATCCAGCGAAATATCTGTTGTGAAATCTACCGACACCGTCTTATTCGACTGTCCCTTCGCCTTGAGTTCTGTTTTCATTTCTTCGTAGGTATTGATTTGGGCGTGACCCGGGCTGGCAACCAGTAATCCTGCGAGGAAGAGGGGCAGGTATAATGCACATGATTTCATCTAAGGTATCTCCGTCGTATTGTTCGACCAAGGTGTCTGCGTTATTCTACAGCTAATTATCATCGGAACCGTTATATACTACCATACGTTTTATTAGGGAAAAGTATTCACCATTCAATGAAAAGGAACGGGAAATGAGCGAACACAAGGCCCATATCGCATGGCAGCGTACCTCTGATGATTTCACGTATGATGCTTATACCCGGGATCATACGTGGACATTCGAGGGCGGGGAAGTAGTGAAGGCTTCCGCTGCGCCGTCGTATTTAGGCTCTGAAAATCGTGTTGACCCGGAAGAAGCGCTGGTGGCGGCTCTGTCCAGTTGTCACATGCTCACCTTTCTGGCTATAGCCGCCAAGAAGCGACTCACCGTGGACTGCTATATCGATCAGGCTGTGGGTTTCATGGGAAAAAATGAGGCGGGGAAGTTGGTTATTACCCGGACTATCCTGCGTCCGGACATAAAATTCAGCGGTGAGAAAATACCTACTCCAGAGCAAATTGATAAAATGCACCACTTGGCTCATCAGGAATGCTTCATAGCCAACTCTGTTAYYACGRAAATCASKRTMGARYCKCCCACCTGAAAAAGAGTAACTTGCTACGTTCATAGATTTGTAGGGGCGGATCGGGAACCGCCCGCCTTATTTAACTGAACACAGCCGAGGGCGGCTATGCCACATTTTAAAATCGATTATTATTGGTTCATTTCCTCAAATCAGCAGTGAGGACTCATCATTTCGGTAAAATAATCCAAAAAGACAATAAAGTAGTCATATTCATACGGAATAATTTTAATCTTGACTTTGTTGATAATATATGTAATGATTAAGTTTGTCAGATGAGAATTGAACGAAAGGTGTTCCATGTCCAATGAATTAACTAAAGATCTGCCGGAAAAGAAAAAGACGCCGGTGGAAGGTTTCAAAGTAAATAGTCGAGGGCTATACGGCTCCATCCCGGATGATCTGGGTCTGAATACGGATCATTTTACGGAGGAGTCGATTCAGCTCCTGAAACATCACGGCACCTATCAGCAGGATAAYMGGGARACCCGWAARGAGCGCAAGGCGGCGGGACTRGGCAAAGATTTCTCCATGATGATCCGTACCAAGTTCCCAGGAGGTACGCTGAGTGCCGAGCAATATCTTATATGCGACGATCTGGCGGCTAAGCTGGGACGTAACGATCTGCGCTGCACGTCGCGCCAATGCTTTCAGTTTCGTNGCGTTGTTAAAAATAATCTGCGTGAACTGCTCAACACGTTAAACAATCTGGCGAAGGTTACTTCGGTTGGTGCATGCGGCGACGTGGTGCGCAATACCATGGCTTCGCCTGTGGCCGATCTGGATCCCAAGTATGCCGATCTAGGGGTGGATCTGCAGGCGTTGGCACAGCGCATCAGCGATCMSKYWKWKMSNCGCGYSCWWTRYMTMMRSGSRCAWKYRKWKMKWKSACRARAWRSSYMMDSKMWWYKYSKRMRSCAYGGYTMMSWAWKMHKCRYYRCCCRCSGARGCRGTGGAAGATCCGATWTATGGAAATACCTACYTGCCWCGAAAATTTAAAATYGGAGTAGGYACCGATTTYGATAACTCGGTGGATATTTATACGCAGGACGTGGGAGTTATCGCGGTTCTGGAAAATGGAAAATGCGCGGGTTTTGAAATCACTGCTGGCGGCGGTCTGGGATACAGTCACGGACGAAGCGGCAATACGTACGCCCGCAGCGGTACGCCCTTGGCCTTTGTACAGGAAGCGGATATCATTCCCATCATCGAAGCCATCGTAAAAGTACAGCGCGATTTTGGCGACAGGACCAATCGCAAACATGCTCGTCTGAAATACACCATCGACGATATGGGCGTGGATGTATTCAAGGATAAGGTGGTGGACTATGCTGGCAAGACCTACGATGCACCTCGGGGAATCGAATGCGCCGATCAGCCTCATTATCTGGGCTGGCATAAGCAGACGGACGGACGAAATTATGTAGGCGTGTGGATAGAAAATGGCCGTATTCAGGACGTGGAAGGCGGTTTGCAATACAAAACCGGACTCCGCGCCATCGTGGAAAAATATACACCGCTYATTCGRCTTACCCCCATGAGCAAACTKATTTTCGCCAATATCGATGACGCGGATAAAGACGGTCTCCAGGCTATGCTGGACGAATACGGYATTCCTACCGAYAACGTRARYCCTATTCGTCAGCGYGAGATGGCATGYCCSGCGTTGCCGTTCTGYCCTYTGGCYACWTCSGAAGCGGAACGGGCATGGCCTTCGGTAGTCGCKGAAYTGGAGNAGCTGGGTCACGGCGATGCCGAYGTRGTVATACGCATGAGCGGGTGYCCCAATGGATGTCCGCGNCCTGTATCCGCCGARATCGGHCTGGTGGGYAAASGCRSGMRSCRSYMKKGCNKTSCNTMKCGGCSGNNRSSYGRSTRATNCSWTTCAMCNNNMMRTKRYKCKRMGKRSYKCGWANNGRRCAGCYYGYTCMRSYTRYMGGYGNCTYGNYTKGANYGMMTGGAANWMCWGWRCGARMMGMCKRCGRANGSKYCGGSGNYKSGGMMCWYCGNRCGSGRYKMSMAGCNNKRCRRKRRMRAKYMGMSGCWASYSGCACCNNGGCSWRSRRWMCCACYGMGNWRKTGMTNRKSAGYSWKKYRTTSGNNKCCWYACRGNYGCAGGACCAGGCGCTGCTCGATGAGCTGAACGCCATGGATCCGGAAAATCTGATCGCTTGGGCATCCGTTAATTTTGGTGCCCGCGCCGGGATCATTACCAGCTTTCAGGATACGGGCTGTGTCATGGTGGATATGGCGAGCCGGGTCGCTCCGGATTTGCGTGTGCTTACGATTGATACCCTGCGCTTGCATCCTGAGACCTATAAGCTTATGGATGAGATTGAGGCGCGGTATGATGTTACTGTAGAACGCTTCAAACCGGACATGGCACGACTCAAGCGTATGGTGGCACAGCACGGTGAATTTCTTTTCTTCGACAGCAAGTCGAAGCAGGAATATTGCTGCCAGATACGTAAAGTGGAGCCGAATATTCTCGCGCTGCAATCGGTGGACGTGTGGATCACGGGACTTCGTCAGGATCACAGCGAAAGCCGTAGTGACACGCCCAAAGCGCAGTTTGTGGAGAACGAATGGGGAATCATCATCAAGCTGGCACCCCTGATGGATTGGAATGCCCAGCAGATCCGCGAGTATTCCGATGCCCACGACGTGCCCTACAACAAACTCTATGACCAAGGCTACACCAGTATCGGCTGCACTATCTGCTCCACACCTACCCTGCCCCACGAAGATATCCGGGCGGGGCGCTGGCGCTGGTTCAACGCCATGGACCCCGAATCCTCCAAAGAATGCGGCATCCACAGCAACACCAGCGGCGGCGGGATTTAACGTTGCAGCACTGCTTGCTGTGTCTCCCAAGTCTTTTCAGCTTTTTCCAGTAAATTCGCTGTGACGGCGTGGCCATGCTGACGAGCAAGTTGGGCTGCAGTTTTACCGTATCGATTGCGAATGGTGGGATCTACGCCCAATTCTAAAAACCACGCCACCAAGTTGTTAAAACCTGGGTTTCTAAGTCGTCCATTTACGGCTTGATGAAGCAGCGTGTTGCCATCACCGGCGTTCTGCACGTTTATGTCGGCACCCGAATCCATGAGGAACTTTACAATCTCTATAGAACCGGAACTGGCGATAGGCGTGCCGCCCCCTACACCGTTTATGGCGTTGACCCGTGCACCTTCAGACACCAGTCGTTTTACAAGTGGCAAATGGTAAGGAGAACGTACTGCACTATGGAGAGCTGTATAACCACGATGCGATGAATGACGTACGTCTGCTCCGCGATCAATTAGCAACAAAGCTGTAGATTGATTTGTTCGACCAGCAGCGAGAATCAATGCTGTAGAGCCATGAGAGTTCGGCAAATTTACATCGGCACCATTGTCCAACAAAATACGTACTACTTCATACACTCCGAAAAGTGCTGCAAAATGTAATGGTGTTGAGGCTGGGGCCTTGAAAGGAAGTTTTACATACTCCATGGTGTCATATGCGTTAACGTTGATACCCGAATCAATCAGATATTGGAGCGACTCATGTAACATTTCCGCTAAACTATCAGAGTGCTCCTGTGGAGTTTCGCGGCTTCTTGCCTGATGCAATCTACAGAATCCATACACCGCCATATGCAGTGCCGTTCGCCCCTGGTTATTTACGACCATTGGGTCAGCCCCTACTTCAACCAAGTATTTTAAGAACTTCGTGGGAGCTCGTGGAGCAGATAACATGAAAAGTGTTGCGTTTTTAGCGTACCGATTTTTTACCAGCGCAGGATTTTTCTCTATCTCGGCTTTGAGTGTCTCGAAATTGTAGTTATAAACGAGTGCTTCAGGTGATTCATCAGCCCCCAACTTCCGAAGTCGCTCCACTAACGCGGTATCTCCCTCATAGGCCGCCAGCGTCATGGGTGTCCAGCCTTGGTCATCCTTCAGTTCTAGGGATACATCCGCTTCGACCAGCATGTCCAGAATTTCCATACGCTGCTTCTCGAAATAGTGCCAGCGTCCGTAATGCCTCCAGTTCCCCCTATATACATCGGGATAGCGATCAGGGAAAACATTATCAGGATCGATGCGGTTGAATTTGATAAGTTGATGCACCAGAAGATTTGGAGATTCAGGGGTAAAGAAATTCGGGTCAGCTCCCTTTTCAAGAAAATCACGAAACAGATTTGCACTATATTCAGATGGATGTTCCAGAACCGTTTGTAGAACAGGTTCTTCCATAATGCCTGCCCAATCGGAAGACTCAATACCTATATCTAGAATCTTAAGCGCGTTTTTTTGTCGCCCAAGTTCAAGTGCTTGCTTAAGCCCTTCCACATCATAGGGCAGCACTGTCCTGACCGACGTGGCGTAATACCAGCTTGCTGAAATCAGGATGGCACCCAGTGTAAGTAGAACCATTTTGGCGCGAAGACGATGGGGGTCGGCGTGGATGAGGAGCGAGGCGCGTTGTGCTGCTGTGGATTCTCCCAGGGATTCCATAGCTTTGATGTGTGCGCTGTCCTCAGAAGCGTCGGACTCCATCGCCTTGCCATAGGCTTCCTGATAGTGGTCCAGGTATTCTTCTCGCAGTCGTTTCCGTGCGCCTCGAGTGAGATCTGTGGTGGCCTGATCGATCCAGGCATCCAGTGCCTCTTGATGCTGTGTGGATGGGGGAGCCATCAGGCCAGACCACCCAAGTGCGTCATTCCGTCCAGAATCTGGGTTACCGCTTGGGATTGCTCTGCCCACTCGCCCCGTTCTTTTGTGAGTGCCCTGCGACCTTTGGGAGTCAGGCGATAGTGCCGGCGTTTGCGGCCATTCTCCACTTCCACCCTGGATTTGATGAATCCCTTTTTCTCCTGGCCGTGGAGGGCGGGATACAAGGTGCCTTCTTTGAAATCCAAAATCCCTTTGGAGCGTGCTTTGATGTCCTGGGCGATCTTATACCCGTGGCTCGGTCCCTCTTCCAGCACACTCAACACGAGAATGGGCAATGTCCCTTTTAGATTCATAATTTATCTCCATGCATCGAATTTCTATGTACRTGATACATCGAATATCGATATATGTCAACAAGATATTTTTACCAACAACATCAGAGTATAATCACTCGAATGGTGGCGAACGAGTGGCACCGCTTTGCTGACTGCGCCTTCAAGGGCTATCGGTTTTGAACTGATACGGCTGAATTGGTGTTGTATGAGAAATTCGGATGATGTAGATGGCGAAACGCCGAACAATCGGGTTGGCGGAGATTCCACATTGGGACACGACGTTGGAGAGAAAAAGATGGCACCTGCGGTTGCTCTGGCAATAGCATTAGCGGCAATTTTCACGGCACTGTCGCTGATCCACATCTTCTGGGCCTTTGGCGGTGAGTGGGGATCTCAGGTATCGGTACCGTCCATGGATGACAAAGAGGTCTTTAGTCCGGGGATATTCATGACGCTTTTCGTCGCGGCGCTGCTGGCTGCTGCTGCGGTGGTGTGCCTGGCTCGGGTGCAGATCGTGACGCTGGGTCCGTTGTATATCTGGACGACCGGGGTTTGGGTGCTGGCGGGTGTATTCACGTTTCGCGCTGTGGGGGATTTTCATTATGTGGGATTCTTCAAAACGGTTCGCGATACTGAATTCGCTCGTCTGGATACGTTGATATTCTCGCCGCTCTGCGCGGGTATCGCCTTGGGTACGATAATTCTGGCAATAATAGCGAAGTAGTATTCTCTCCACTCCGGAGATAAGCCTCTTGGTCTCAGAATTATGCAATGCTGTTTAGAGACTCCTCGCATCGTAGGGGCGGTTCGCGAACCGCCCGGAAAATCCCAACATTCTCTCAATCTGCGGTAAAGCGGTTCCCACTAATCCGTTCCGTTCAATCTGTGGTAAAAATGAAGTAGGTTGGAGCCCCTGCGGGTCGGGGTACTGCCGTACGGTATATGAGGTGGCTCGGTCAGAGCCCGGCCACAGCGGGGTTGAATTGGAGCAGCTTTATGCTGAAGTCAGGATGGTCAAATAATAGTATCTACATTACGTTGCATAGCTTGTGACGCAATGGCTCGTTCCTGACGTGATGAGATTGCCACACTTCGCTTCGCTACGTTCGTAATGACATGGAAGTAGCGAGGGGTTCGTCTCACGTTCATGAATAGCTTTTTGGCTTCTCTGTCGAGTTCGTATTTCCACGCCGTATTTGATAATCTTCCTTTCTATGATTTGCAGAATATAGTGTATCAACCAGGAAGAATATATTGTGACCATACAAGAACTGACCGATGAAGTGGTGGCTCAGGAAGCTGTTCTCCGTGAAGGGGGCGGCAAAGCGGGTCGGGATCGGCAGCATAGGCTTGGTCGTATGCATGCCCGGGAACGTGTTGAAAATCTCATAGATCCTGGCACCAAATTTTTCGAGGTGAATCTTTGGGCTGCTCATGATATGTATCCGGAGCAGGGCACTATTCCTGCGGCAGGCGTAATCACGGGCGTGGGTATGGTAGAGAATCGTCGGTGCATGCTCATCGTGAACGACGCCACTGTAAAGGCTGGCGCGTTCTTCCCGCAAACGTGTAAGAAAGTTTTGCGCGCCCAACGTATGGCCTTCGAGAATGGATTGCCTTTAATCTATCTGGTGGATTCCGCTGGCGCATTCCTCCCCATGCAGGATGAGATATTCCCTGATGAAGACGACTTTGGTCGGATCTTCCGCAACAACTCTGTTATCTCCGCCGCAGGTTTGCCCCAGTTCGCCGCCATCATGGGCAACTGCATCGCTGGCGGCGCGTATCTTCCCGTGCTGAGCGACAAAATTCTCATGACGGAAGGAAGTGGGCTTTATCTGGCTGGGCCTGCGCTGGTGAAAGCGGCTATTGGTCAAGAAGTGGACTCGGAGGATTTGGGCGGCGCGAAGATGCACGCGGAGATCAGCGGTACTGTGGACTTCCACGAGCCGGATGATGCGGCGTGTCTCAAGCGACTTCGTTCTCTTGTAGCTATGCTGCCGAAAGATCCGGACTTCGATGTGAAAGCAGGTATCCCGGAGAAAGTCCCTACGCTGCTTTACGATCTCGTCGACGCGGAAGGTAAGAAAGAATACGACGTTCATGAGCTGCTGCGGTGTGTGGTGGATGCCGATTCCTTCGAAGAAGTTAAGCCGCAGTACGGCCCGACTATCGTCTGCGGTTATGCGCGCATCGGCGGTCACGCTGTGGGTATTGTGGCGAATCAGCGTCAACACATTGCCACCGAAGAAGGCTTGCAAATTGGCGGCGTAATTTATGCTAAATCTGCCGACAAGGCCGCGCGTTTCGTCATGGACTGCAACCAGATGCAGATTCCCATCATCTTTATTCAGGATGTGGTGGGTTTTATGGTTGGGCGCGACGCGGAGCAAACGGGCATCATCCGCAGCGGTGCGAAACYGGTCAACGCGTTGAGTAATTCTATTGTGCCGAAAATAACTATCGTGGTGGGCGGCTCCTTCGGTGCTGGAAACTACGCTATGTGCGGCAAGGCCTACGATCCCCGATTCATCTTTGCGTGGCCCAATGCCAAATATGCCGTCATGGGTGCTGACCAAGCATCCGGCGTAATCTTTGATATCAACAAGAAAGCAGCACTACGCGACGGCCGTGATTTAGACATAGAAGAACTGGAATCCCTGCGCAAACAGKTTTTTGATGACTACACACGGAAAACAGACATCCGTTACGGTGCTGCCCGGGGTTGGGTGGACGGTATTATCGAGCCGCACCGCACCCGTGAAACATTAGTTGAAGCCTTGGCGTGTGTGAAACGCCCTAAGCCCGAAGGCCGCTACCACACCGGCGTTATCCAGACCTGATCCGTTATTTTTCCACTAGCCAGATGTTTCGGAATTGCAGAAAGTTTCCGTGATTCTGGATCTTGAACGGCAGCGGATCCTTCGGAGGCGGTGCCAGGCGATCCTTTTCCGTCCACCCGGTAATCTGMGGCATYWCCTGATCRTCRTGRATCARMAYSCCGTTWTGWACRACCGTCATMCGSGGGAAYTCGGTSAGNTTTCCNSSGNNGCATCGTARCGKGGTGCGCGATAKGARATRTCRTARGWCTGCCACTGGAGSGGCGGGGCGCAGGCATTCACCTTGGGCGGCGCTACTTTATATAGCGCACCACACTCATCGTAGAACCCTACCAGACCGTAGCTGTCCAGAATCTGTACTTCGTAGGTATTCTGAAAAAATATGCCGCTGTTGCTGCGTTGTTGTCCCCGGGCTTTCGGCATGTACGATAGCCGGAACTCGATATGCAGATCGGTATCCTTGAACAACTCCTTCGTCATGATATCGCCGCCACCGGGGCGCACCAGCATGATGCCGTCTGGCGTTACTTCCCAGCCTTTCGATTCTTCCCAGGCATCCAGATTGGATCCGTCGAATAAAATCGTCGCACCAGCGGGAGGGGTTTTGCCTATGGTCGGAGAAAGTCGGGCGACTTTTTTTAATACGAACGTATCGTCCCCGCCCAGACTGCCGCCCGTGATCATGCCGTTCTTGAACTCAGCTTCGATGCCGTTTGCCAGGAACTTACTTTTCCTTCCCTTTATGGTAATCAATTGTTCCGCCTTGAGCGGAGCGCGCATATCCAGCTTAGCCATAAATTTTACATGATATCGATTGTTTCCCATGGGGATGACGCGGGCGTGGATTTCCGGGTCCACCGTCACATCATCAGACCATCGGCCTGACCAGTCGCCCATCCACGGATCAGGGTCGGCAGGATAAAACTTGTCGATGGGGTCTGCTGCATAGGCCGCAGACATTAGCAGTCCCAATGACAATAAAAGACCATAAGTAATCATAGGTTTCATGAAGAAAAACTCCTGTTTATTTGATAGGATGAAACAACACACGAACGAAAACCTAGCTTACCATCCACGCGCCGGAAATGCACCTACAGAGAACAGCCACCAATTCACTTCCTTTCTTTGACGTTACTATAGCTTCGCCTATACAATCGAGGCATGGATACACAAATTCAAATGTCTCCTATAACAGCCCGCTTGATATTACGTGCTCTCCTTGCTATAGAATTCCTTTTTGCTCTTATCTATATCGTTGAAATCACGTTGGGGTCGCCAAGCCATCTCCTCCATGAACTCGTAAATTTGGATGCGGAAAGGACTATTCCAAGCTGGTTTTCCTCTATTCAACTTTGCGTAATTGGATTGGTCTTTCTGCATTTCACTTTTAATGTTCCCTTTCTTCAAACGTATCAGCGTCTATTCGCTTTGATGTCCCTAGGCTTTATTTTCATGTCGCTGGATGAAAATATTTCGATCCATGAACGTATCACCTATCGATATCAAGACGTTGAATGGCTTCCTCGATTCCAGGGTAATCACGGTATTTGGATTTCTGTGTACCTAGTTATTGCCGTGATATTCTTACTTGTAAATTTGAAACCCATGCTGACCCTAATAAAGCAATACCCTCACAACGCCCGCATTTTTGTTTTAGGAGGTGCCTTGTTTGTCGCAGGGGGTCTGCTCATGGAAATCATCGGGTACTATCTGGTGGGTGAAGAAGGTCCTGGCTTGGCATATTACCTGGAAGTCACGATAGAAGAATTTCTGGAAATGGCTGGCGCTTCCGTTATGTTGTACAGTATCCTGTTCCTTCGGAGTACCCCTGACTAATCCTCTGTCAGAAGTGTCTGAATTGCGATGCTGATTTCAGGCTTGTTGTACTATCCTTCCACTTCCAAGATGCGTTGCGCCTTCGCCATTTGCTACACTGCTTTGGTATTTAGTCACTAAATTGATGCCATAGCTAACGCGAAAAGGTATATTCCCATGTCTGATCGACCCCGTTATACACAGGATTTTTTTGAACTGGATGAGGAATGGAGCGAAGAGCAGAAGGCGGTTATCGACCAGTGCCGCCGTTTCGTGGATAACGAAATCCTGCCTACGATTAACAAGTGTCATAATGATGAGACCCTGCCCGAGGATATTTATGCGAAGATAGGCAAGTTGGGCATTCTGGAAGCCAAGGCGGCAGGTGAACTGGATGATGTGACCTACGGTCTGGTGAGTCGCGAGATGGAGCGGGGCAGTTCCGCATTACGCAGTGTGGTGAGTGTGCAGGGATCGCTGGTGATTGGCTGTATCCAGGACAACGCCTCGGAAGAACAAAAGGAGCAGTGGCTCACCAAGCTGGGCACCATGGAAGCAGTAGGGTGCTACGGTCTCACGGAACCGGATTTCGGCAGCAACCCGGCGGGTATGTTGACCAACGCACGTAAAACGGACAACGGATACGTAATCAACGGATCGAAATGCTGGATCACCTCCGGTACCCGCGCCCATGTAGCGATTATCTGGGCCAAGGTGGACGATGTGGTCAAGGGATTCTTGGTCCCCACCGATCTGCCCGGCTTCGAGYWGSAKGYMWTCRARGWWRRMKGSTYKKWKCGYRMYAGCGASMYSGRKMYSSWTKKKCYCASCGMCGWKGAWGWYSMTGWMKSKKYTYTSWWSMSMAAGGCTACCTCGCTGGGCGCGGCAGTGCGCACGCTCAACAACGCGCGCTACGGTATTTGCTGGGGCGTTATCGGCGCAGCACGGGGCTGCATGGAAGAATGCATCGAATACCTGATCAATCGTCCTCAGTTCGACGGAAAACCCTTGGCGAGTCATCAGCTGATACAGAATAAATTGGCGTGGATGGCGGCGGAAGTAACGGGTATGGAACTCATCGCGAAACGGCTGGGTGAACTGAAAGTAGCCAAGCGGATTAAACCTCACCATATATCCATCGCGAAGATGAACAACTGCCGGAAGGCTCTCGAAATCGCACGCACTTGCCGCGAACTCATGGGTGCTAACGGCATCTCAAACGAATACCA
>NVWG01000119.1 GCA_002746185.1 Candidatus Hydrogenedentota bacterium | reverse complement strand
GCGAACCGCCTTTTTCAACCACAGATTTTGGGGATTTGGGGAATTCACTTTTTCTTTTTTAGCCACAGAGGATGCAGAGTTCACAGAGAGTGGAGCCCCTTCGAGGTTCAGCGGCACTCGGTACGAACCGGGTACATAGGTAACAGAATAAACCGACTACATCGGTAACACTTTGTAATAAAGCCGAAGAGGAGACCTTTTATGGCTTGAAAAGGTAGATATGTTATGGGCGAGCGATGGAGTTTTATTACAGATTATCGGAAAAATGAGCGGGAGATAACAGAATTGTGTCGCCCGTTGCCGCTGCCAAATCGAAGCGGGGCACGCCCGTGCGCTATAATATCGGCATCATGACTRCGCCCACSCCCCATACCCGCCGCGCMTCCCTGCACACGCTGGGATGCCGCCTGAACCAGTCGGAGACGAATATCATCCGGGAAAAACTGGCGGCGCAGGGATACATCATCGTGCCATTCGGCGAATCGGCAGACGTGACGGTGGTAAACACATGTACCGTCACCAACGAGGCCGATGCCAAGTCCCGCAAAGCCATCCGGGGATTCATTCGAGATAATCCGAAAGCGTTTGTTGCCGTTATCGGCTGTTACTCCCAGATGGGATACAAGACGCTGAGCGAAATCGACGGTGTGGATCTCATCATCGGTAATCAGGAAAAACTCAACGTCGCCAATTACATCACTGTGGAAAAGCGCGATACACCGCTCATCATCCGCGACCGTTTTCTCAAGGACGACTTCACTATTGTAACCCCCGACCTGGCTCCGTCCACCTGTCGTCCGAACTYGAAAATTCAAGACGGCTGCGATTTCATGTGTACCTTCTGCATCATTCCCTTCGCACGGGGTCGAGGCCGAAGCCGTCAACTGGATAACCTGCTGGAGGAAGCAAAGCAGCTGGAAGACCACGGCGCACGGGAACTGGTCCTTACCGGAGTGAATGTAGGCACCTATGCGTGGGAGGGTAATGCTATTCTTGAGGTGGTGGATGCGTTAGACCGAGAAACCAGCATCGACCGTATCCGTATCAGTTCCATCGAGCCAACAACTATTCCCACAGAGCTCTTTGACCGCATGAACGACACAAACCATTCACTCACTCCCTACCTGCACATCCCTCTTCAGTCCGGCTCGAATCGGATACTGGATCTCATGAATCGCCGTTACACTCGAGAAGAGTTTGTAGAGTTTGTCAGCGCTGCCGACGAAGCTATCCCGGACCTGTGCATCGGTACAGATATATTGGTAGGTTCTCCGGGAGAAACCGAGGCGGACTTCCAGGAAACTTGCGATTTGCTGACAAACAGCCCCCTGGCATACGCCCACGTATTCAAATACTCCGAAAGGGACGGTACCGCCGCGCTACGCATTCCAGAAAAAGTCGCCCCGGAAGAAAAAACCCGCCGCAGCGCCGTCATTCGACAAATCAGCGGACGAAAAATGGACGCGTTTCACCAGCAATTCATGGAGAAAACCCAAGAAGTGCTATTTGAAACCGAAGAAAACGGTGTCTGGAGCGGGTATACCGGGAATTACATCCGGGTCTCCGTTTGTTCATCTGATATACTGACCAATCGAATACTTCCGGTCACCCTGGAGCGATCCTGCGGTGATTTCATGATGGGCCACGCACAGCAGACAGCAAAGGTTTAATAGTATATGTCCAATGAGACTATAGAATTATACACTCTCCCTCTTGACGAAAAAGAAGCCCGTAAGAAAGAAGCTCATCTGAAAGAGATTTTGGCAGCCTATCCCACGTTGGCCATTGCCTTCTCCGGCGGTGTGGACTCCGCCTATCTGTCCGATGTGGCCCACGAAGTGCTGGCCGATAAATGTCAGATGATCCTGGCCGATTCCCCCAGTCTCCCCCGCTCGGAGTTCAAAGAAGCTACAGAACTTGGGGAAGCACAGGGTTGGAATCTCATCGTGATTCACACGGAAGAATTTCAGAACGAAAACTATCTGAAAAACGATGGCAACCGATGTTATTTCTGTAGATCAGAGCTATTCCGCAAGATGAAAGAATACTCCGATGCCAACGGTGTGGAAGTATTGGCCTACGGTGCCATGGCAGACGATGCCTTCGACCCCACACGGTTGGGCCAGCTCGCCGCCACAGAATATGAAATCGTGGCTCCCCTGCAGGAAGCAGAATTGGGCAAGACAGAAATCCGCTACCTGAGCAAAGAACGGGGCTTACCCACCCACGGCAAAGCCGCGTTCGCTTGTCTCTCCTCCCGGTTTCCCAAAGGAGTGGAGGTTACGCTGGAGGCTATCCAGCAAGTAGAAGCAGCAGAAGAAGTGCTCAAGGGTCTGGGCTTCTACCAATACCGCGCACGACACCACGGCGATATCTGCCGTATCGAAATTGATATGCAGGATATAGAGAAAATGCTCGACGGGAAAATCCGCGATGTACTGGTACGGGATATCCAGAAGGCGGGATACAAACATGTAGCGCTGGACTTGTCAGGCTACTCCGATCCCAACGCCGTCGCAATGGCTTCCCAAAAATTCCAGCGCTAACGCAGCAGTATCAGCGTCACCGCCTCGTAGAGTCCGGCAACACCCAGCATAACGCCTGTAAGTATCACCCCGCTGCCCATAACGCGAAATCCCTGACGTATTTGGGGTATCACATCCTTTTCCATCAAGCCAGCAACCACCCGTCGCCAAAAATACACCACAATAACGCAGGCGATTATATACGCCTCCAACTCCAGAGTCATCGTAATGGAATGGAATGAAAACATACCCGACATCCCCGACCATAACGGAGCCATACCAAACCCCACCATGGCAAAACTCAACAGATTTTTCGCCAACCCAACCATCGGAACAATCAACGAGATCACAAATGTCATACCCACAGTCTGCACAATGAAATTATTGAACCATGTCGCCAGCGCCGCCGCGAATATCCGTCCCGAGGCATAGGCTTCCCCCACATAAGAAAGTCCACCGCTGGTAAACTCGTGGGTGATTAAATTCAACAGCCATAAATGAGGAACGGGAAACTGGATACCCACCATCATCATGCCGAAAAAGGTGCCAAACATAACTACGTGCATACCTAGCAACACACGGGGTTGTTGAAGTACCGCCTGAACACCGACAGTTATAATCCCCCCCGAGCGACGCGCCAAAATGGAAAAGACCGTCATGTGGGCAATAGCACCGCCTACAGCAACCATCATCAATCCAAGAATCGATGCATAAGCATGACGGCTCGTCGTAGGAACCCGCATGCCGAGAATATCCTGTTCGTCCATCAATTCCTTAATGGCTGTTTCTTCCTTCAGTCTATCCCGTCCGGAAATAGCCAGCCATCCGTGCGTCACGCCTTCCTGTTCCGAAAAAAGAGATTCAAAAGACGTGGACTCAGGTAAAATATACGCAAAATGAAAACCGGAAACAGCAGGAGACAATCGCCCCACCACTTCAAATGTCGTCTCGTCCATTTCAAAAGAGTCCAGACGAGCAAACACCCCTGCCAGCACTTCAGGATCACCCGGCTCCGGCAGCCTGCCAGACACAATAAGCGAATCCAATTCATCCGGAGGCACATCCATAAAAACGACCCGCTCCGTTTTCTCTATCCCCGTGTTGGTTATTAAAGCTTCCAACTGTTCCGCTTCTTTCCCATTTACTTTCTCGCGTCTATCACTAATCTCTCTTTTGAGTATCGGGAAATTATCCAATGGAACTGACCGTGATCTAACCAGAATAGTATCGTCCCATATTGCTTCCCCGTCGGGACTCCACACCGCATCGATCCAAGGTTGAGACTGTTGATTTCGCGCTTCGAGAATACCGTTTATGATAAGAATCAGAACGCCGAAAACTACGAGAGGAATTCCGATGGCGGGGTGATTATACAAACGAAACGTATTGGCAGGTGTGTTTGGAAATCTTGGCGGTTCAACTCGATTACCTTCTTCCGGCGCAAAATCAGACATCGTCATTCAAAATAGCAGCTACTTCTTCCGGGGTATCGCACGCCAGCAACTTGTCACAAAAACCTTCCGAGCGCAATGACATCATCACCTGTGCCAGAAATCCCAAATATTCTTTGTCAGACCCGGAAGGCATAGCGAACAGAACCACAATATTTACCGGTTCGCTATCCAGAGATTCAAAATCGATTCCTTCCCTGCTCACCCCTACCCCCACCGTAGGCTGCGTAATTTCATCAATACGGACATGTGGAATCGCAACGCCCTTGAACCCCGTGCTCCGTATAGACTCACGCTCCAAAAGAGCGMKWCRKMAARYAWCWCKNTSMRYRACSWSMYSYSTTTTTTCAATGGAATCAATAATCAGGTCCAAAGCTGCATGCTTGGACATTCCTGCATCTAAAATGCAGATCGCTTCACTTGGTATATCTTTGCCAAAAGCGTTCATATACCCCCCATACAGAAATTTAGGAGCACCGCCGGAACTTTCCGATGGATACTCTACATACAAACGAGGATTTTACCCCTGTACCGCCCCAGAATCAATGTAAAAATCGTATTATTGTGGTACATTTTAGTCGAGGAAAAATGCGACTACCATATATTGATTTGTAAAGAATTTAGTACATATACAGRATTTAACCATTAACATTGGCTATTACCCCGTATTTAATGCGTTTGAGGCGGATTAAAGACCATGAATACCATCGAAATAGCGAATTTATCCAAGACATACCGATCCCATATAGGGGTTAAATCCAGACCCGTACTGGATAATTTGTCGTTAAACGTGAAGGAAAACGAAATTTACGGTTTTCTGGGCAAGAACGGGGCCGGTAAGACCAGCACTATCAAAATCTTATGCGGTCTGATACGCCCWTCAAGCGGGTCAGCCAAAATCCTCGGTGAAAGCGTTCGGAAACGCACTGCACGCCAGCACATCGGATATCTTCCGGAAAATCCTTATTTCTACGAATACCTGACACCCAAAGAAACCATATCCTTCTATGCAAAACTGGAAGGCATGACTCGGGCTGAACGGTCGCGACGCTGGGACGAATTATCGGAGATCCTTGATTTACGCGGTATCGCCGATCAACGCGTACGGGGTTTCTCCAAGGGAATGCGCCAACGGCTGGGTTTTGCCGTCACCCTGGTAAGCGATCCAAAAGTGCTGATCCTGGATGAACCCATGTCGGGACTGGATCCCATGGGCCGCCACATGATCCGTGAAATTATTTTACATCTGAAAGAGCAAAAGAAAACCATCTTTTTCAGTTCGCATATCCTGGCGGACGTAGAGCAGATTTGTGATCGCATTGGTATGTTGATCGACGGTCGTTTACAGGCCGAAGGAAACATCAGCGATCTCCTGTCTCGCAAAGTAAATCAGGTCGAACTGATTGCTCGWGCCATTCCCGATTCCCTCGTGGAGGAAATTCGCGTTATGGCCGACACGTCACGAGAATCGGAAGACGGAGTACATTTTCAGTTGCCGAACTTAGATGCGGCGAACCAGGCCGCACGGCGTATCCAGCAAGAGGATGGCGTACTGGTAGAAATCACGCCCATCAAGGAAAGTCTGGAAGACTATTTCGTCCGGGAGCAAATGGAAAAGGGGGTCGAAGCATGAGAATGATCGCCATTGCCATGAACACCTACCGGGAAGCTATCCGGGACAAGATTCTCTATGTACTCATGTTTTTTGCCGGGGTGACTATCCTGGGATCAAAGGCACTGGGATATATCAGTATCGGGCAGGACATGAAAATTGTCATGGATATATCCCTGGCTTCCATCTCCTTGTTCGGAGCCCTGGTGGCCATCTTCGTAGGCACCAACCTGGTGTTCAAAGAAGTGGACAAACGCACCATTTACACCATCCTCAGCCGCCCCGTACATCGATATGAATTCATACTGGGAAAATATCTTGGCTTAGCATTGCTGTTGGCAACCGTTACCGTCATCATGGGGATTTTCGCAGCAGGCTATATCATGGTATTGGGCGGTAAAATTGAATTCATGTTTGTCGAAGCGGTAGTGCTTATCTACTGGAAACTCCTGCTGGTCACGGCATTTTCCGTGCTCCTGTCAAGCCTCACCTCCCCCATTCTGGGTGCCATCATCGTTCTGACAGGCTATATCATGGGCCACGCCACAGGCATCCTGGTGGATCTTCCTCCCCACTTCGACGGCACCTTAACCAAAGATGTGATGACCATGATTTATCATGTCATGCCGAATCTGTCGAATTTCGACATCTGGCAGGAATATGCCAATGGCGTGGCCGTGCCGCATACCTACGTAGCTTGGACCATGCTTTATGGCACCGCGTACACCATACTCTTGCTGTTTCTGGCATCTGTTGTGTTTGAGAACAAGGACGTCTAGGCATGYYCGGGGAATCRTTAAAGCRCAAAATATTTACCTGGATTATTACCCCGCTGGTGGTGATAGTTTTTCTCGTGGGGATTGGCTTCACTCAAAAGAAAGCGGATGCACTTCTCAAGGAATCCACAGGCAACGAACTCCTTTATTTTCCCAACGATAAATTACTGATTCATTTTACCGCAGGCATGTCCAACATCGTTGCGGACCTCATGTGGATCCAAACGATCCAGTACACCGCATCGGAATTTCATCACCAAAATAACAAATTTACCTGGCTGGAACACATGACCAACACCGTCACCAACCTTGATCCGTATTTTCGCGATGCCTACGTAAACGGAGGCACTTTCCTCGCCAGTATCGGCGCTGACGACAAGGCGATTCCCTTACTGAAAAAAGGCGTGGTCAATAATCCCACCTCGTATGAAATACCGTATGAACTGGCCAAGGTGTATCTGTTGAATCGCCGAAATAACCCGGAGTCCCCGGCAGTGGTAAGTCATTACATCCGCATGGCGGGCGAGCGGCACAAACCGGAATATCGCGAACGTTTTTTAAAGTGGGCCAATCGCATCCAGTTGGAAAATGACCTCACCGATGAAGCCTATGCCATTTGGGAAGACGTGCTGCTGACCAGCAAGGACCCTTTCATTCGGGAGTTAGCCAAGGCAAATCTGGCTAGCATGGTGGTTCATGTGAATTTGAAAGAACTAAACCAGCTTGCAGAAACCTATAAAGAGGAAACCGGATCATCCCCGGAACGACTGGAAGACATCCTGGTTCCAGAAGCTATAACTGCCCTAAATGAGCAAACAGATCGTGGTCGTTATTATCTTGACGACGACGGWACGGTCAAAAAYACATTGCTGCAAGAAGACATTAAAGAGCGTTTGATTTTAGGTCTCCACTCAACGCTAGTATTATTCAAGCAGGAACATCATCGGCTGCCTGATACCTTGGACGAGTTTGCATCATGGATGGAGAGTCCGCTCCCCGAACATCCACTACCCGGCGAATCGTGGGAATACGATCCTCACACGGGTACCATTTCCTGACTAATCCAGTTCCAAATCGTACCTAAACGTCTGCTCACCCGATGCTGGAGCTGACACGATTCTTTTTCCTTCCGGAGAAATAACTCCCGACAACGCATTCAGCTGACCATCCTCAGCAGCAGCATTCACCGTGATGATAGTACACCCACTCTCCCGGGCCCGGAGCAGTAAATTCGATTCGTAATACGCCGCATAACTTGAATCCACACCAGAGTGATTGCAATGGAAAATGACTTGCGCACCTCGGCTCCCCAACTGATTGGTCAGGCGTCGATCCGGATACGGCCCAAACCCCGGCGCCACCCATAAATCATTCCCGCTGAGACAGCCGAATTGAAACGACTCATGGGAAAACACCTTCAACTCCYTACCGGGCTGGCAATATTCACGGTCTTGWAGYGTGGGCACCAGTTTTTCGTGWGTGCCCAACACCGACCCGTCGCTGCCGAAAATTCGCACCTGAATRTAAGGAACATCGTCCTCCACACAACCCGTCCCCAAGATAGCCGTGGTATACGTCTGCCTGCATGCCGCAGCGATATTTTCCCAGGCACGCTCCGCTGCCTTCACACCAAAATCCGCGTGATACCCCGTCAATGCCATCTCGGGAAACACCACCACATCGGCATCAACCTGCTCAATACAGTTTAAAATACGCTTTTCGTTATCCGCCAGATGCCCGGATACCGACAATTGCACTCCTTCAATACGCAATACAGCCATATTCTTCCCCTCTCGACAACGTTATTGTGATGATTAACGATGGTAGCACACGTTTTGAAAAGAGGTAAAGCCGACAGAATGATTTTCAGCCGTCACATGGACAAAACCTACCGATTTTCGCTAAAATAACCCCTTTTCCCTTTGGGTTAACGCCCTCAACCGAACCATAAGGAACCTTAACTGTGAAAGTGCACCATATCCGCGTTCACCCTTCCAAGGACAATCTGCCTAAGGAAGACCAATTCGCCTATAAAATCGCCAAAATGGCTACCGACGATACSCCCATTGATCCTAAAGCRCTGGACATGGTYATMAATCGATTCATCGATAACGCATCYGTAGCCATCGCMTCCGTGAATCGTACCCCRGTRGCCAACGCCCGCAGYCAGGCTCTGGCTCACCCCCGCTCACCCGGTGCCACCGTTTTCGGCATGCCCAACAATCAGCTCTTTGAAGCTACCTGGGCGGCCTGGGCAAACGGAACAGCCGTACGCGAACTGGATTTCCATGMCRMSTYYYTWKSYSMYGRWYAYYMYMWCMSSSGYKACMMMATCCCMCYCATKSYCSCWSYRKYTSMSSRKWYGGSCMAMGSCGGTCTGGACCTCATCAAAGGCGTGTTAGTGGGTTACGAAACACAGGTGAATTTGGTAAAAGGCATCTGCCTCCACGAATACAAAAAAGACCACTGCGCTCACATGTGCCCCGGACAGGCAGCGGGAATCGGCACACTCCTCGGACTGGACACCGACACGGTATTCCAGGCGGTGAATCAAGCCGTACATGTTTCCYTCTCTACCCGCCAATCACGTAAAGGCGAAATCTCCAGCTGGAAAGCCTACGTGCCSGCSCAYTCSGGCAARCTGGCSATTGAAGCMGTKGACCGTGCSATGCGCGGYGARAAATCWCCYTCKCCKATTTAYGARGGKGARGAYAGCGTAATCGCCTGGATGCTGGGCGGCAAAGATGCGTCGTATCAGGTTCCCATGCCAGAAGCCGGTGAATCCAAACGCGCTATTCTGGATACCTACACCAAAGAACACTCCGCCGAGTATCAGGCACAGGCCCTCATCGATCTGGCTTTTCGTATGCGGGAAAAAATCACAAATTTCAATGACATTGAAAGCATCGTGCTGCACACCAGCCACCACACCCATTATGTAATTGGTACAGGGGCAAACGATCCGCAGAAACTGGACCCTCATGCCAGCCGTGAAACGCTGGACCACAGCATCACCTACATTTTCACCATCGCACTGGAAGACGGAAGCTGGCACCATGTAGACAGTTATTCCCCGGAGCGCGCACAGCGCCCAGATACAGTAACCCTATGGCACAAGATTACTACGGTGGAAGATTCGGACTGGACCGCTCGGTATCACGATCCCGATCCGAAACGTAAAGCCTTTGGCGCACGAGTGGTCATTACCTTCAAGAACGGTGAAGTGCTGGAAGACGAGCAAGCCCTGGCCAACGCCCATTCCGATGGCGCACATCCCTTCCAACGTGAAGATTACATCCGCAAGTTCAAGACGTTGACGGACGACATCATCACAGCAGATGAAAGTAATCGTTTCCTGGATGCCGTGCAGAATCTGGAAAATCTCACCGGGGATCAACTGCTGGACTTAAATGTGCAGGTACCGCTGGACAAAATGCCRYTMCATGAACGGGATACYCGWGGTATTTTYTAGTYCTAATTCGACATACCCCAATAAAAAAGGCCCCGAAGAAATTCGGGGCCTTTTTTGTTATAAATAATAATTGTAATCACGTTTTTTCCATGTTACTATCCTTTCTGTAATTGTATTCTTTGTCAACACGGATTAAATCGCAGGAGTAAGTTCATTGATCAAGCAACGTATCAGGAAACTAATCTTAACCGTTATACTCTCCGCCCTAGCCATATCTCAACAGGCTTCGGCACAAACCGCACTCGATACCTACGTAAACACGCCGGATCCCGCCTATGGATTCACCCTGCTGACTACCGCACCGGGTGCAGGTTTCACTGACTACATCCTGGAGATGACATCCCAGACATGGCGCTCCGCCTCAGAAGTGGATGTGCCGCTCTGGACCCATCACATTGTTATCACGGTGCCCAATGCTATCTCCAGCAACAGAGGACTTCTCTTTATCGAAGGAGGATCCAGTAGTTCTTCCGTCCCCACCAGCAATGATTTACAATGGCAACTCTATGCTATGCAGACGAATTCGATGGTTGCACGGCTAAGACAGATACCCAATCAGCCTATTGTGTTTCTCGATGATCCGGGACTCACCCCCAGAACGGAAGACGACCAGATTGCGTATGCGTGGGATAAGTTCCTGCGCACCGGCGATGCCGAGTGGTTATCCCGCTTCCCCATGACCAAAGCAGCTGTACGTGCCATGGATACCATCACCACCTTTCTTGCCCAGCCTGCACAAGGCTCCCTTACCGTTGACGAGTTTGTTGTTGCAGGCGGATCGAAACGAGGATGGGCCACTTGGACCACAGCTGCGGTAGACAGTCGGGTTATCGCCTTAGCACCTTTCGTTATCGATATATTAAATCTCAGCGCATCGTTTCTTCATCACTACGCCGCCTTGGGCTTCTGGCAGCCGGCAGTGGGGGATTACGAGAACCAAAACATCTTTGACTGGTTCGGCACTCGCCCCCTCCAAGACCTGAATGATTTAGTAGATCCCTACTCCTACCTGAGCCGATACGCTACAAAACCCAAGTACGTTTACAATGCAGCTGGCGACCAATTTTTCCTTCCTGATTCTTCGCAATTTTATTTCGATGATTTGCCCGGCATCAAGCATCTGCGCTACCTGCCCAATGCAGGGCATGGTTTGGATCTCAGGGCAATAGAAGATTTCCTGCCCTGGTACACCGCAATCATCAATGGATCAACCATCCCTACTTTCACTTGGACCAAGCAGCCCAATGGCACGTTGGTGATAAATACAGCAGGCACCACACCCACCCAGGTATTGCTCTGGCAAGCGAACAACCCGGTGGCCAGAAATTTCAACATCGATGTAATTGGGGCAGCCTACACCAGTTCCGTACTGGCACCGTCCGGTACCGACGAGTACACCGCATCCATACCCATCCCTGCCAACGGCTGGTCAGCTTTCTTCGTGGAAATCACGTATGCCAGCGGCGGTCTCTACCCCTTCCGCTTCACCACCGAGGTGAGCGTACTGCCGGATACCACCGTGGCAATATGGGATTTCGATACAGACGATGACGGCACCATGGACAGCATCGACACGGACGATGATGCAGATGGCATTCCCGATGTGAGTGATTTCCGTCCCCGTGATACAGACAATGACGGCATGCCGAATCATGTGGATGACGATGATGACAATGACGGTATTACCGATGTGGATGAAATTTTGGCCGGGTCAGACCCGCTGGATCCGTCGGATCCTTTTGCCATCCTTGCTCCCGCCGGAACGATCCTGAGCTTGGTCGTACTGCTCATGGGAATCGTTTCACTGGGCGCAGTCAGACTGTATAAACGCGCACGACCCTAGTCACGTCACATTCAAATACATTTAGGCAGGACATCACTGCTGTTCCATTTGGAGCAGCAGTGATTTTCATTTGGATGGACGGGCTGCCCTGAGAACTAACTGGCTTCCAGAATTTCTGTCTTCGGAGTTTTCTTCTCCATGCCGATAACAAACGACAGCATAGATGGAATAAGAAACACGGTAAAGATGGTAGACATGGCCAACCCACCCAATACTACACTGCCCAGCCCACGGTACAATTCGGTGCCTGGGCCTTCCCATAATACGAGGGGCAGCATGCCGAAGATGGATGTAGTGGCGGTCATGTAGATGGGACGCAGGCGGGAACGCACCGCTTCCAGCACGGCTTCTTTATGGTCCATCTGAAGATTTCGAATGTTATTCAAAGATTGATGCACGATAAGAATAGCGTTGTTTACTACGATACCCACAAGAATGATGAAGCCCAACATCGTCAGAATATCCAACTGTTGAGGCGCAACAAAAATATTCACCGCCTTCAGACCGATGAGTCCCCCTGCACCCGCCAGCGGTACGGTCAGCATAATAATGAAGGGATACAGAAAATTTCCGAACAGTGCGGACATGAGAAGATAGGTAATAGCAATCGCCATAAGAAAATTCCATTGCAGCGCCGTGCGTGTCTCGGTCATTTTATCCGCCGTTCCCGTGAGAGACACCTCAATGCCGTCCAGACCATTTTGACTACGCAGCTCCGGCACGATCTGATCCTGAATGATCTCCATGGTCTCCTGAATCGTCAGTGAATACGGCGGCGTCACCTGAATGGAAACCGTCCGGTTACGTTCCAGATGCCGTATGGACGTGATGCCCGTGGTCTCCACCATGCGCGACAAAGCGGAAACGGGCATGGCCTGTCCTGTAGGGGTGGGGATAGATGCGGCTTGTAGTTCCCCGGCAGATCCGTATTCCGAATCAGAGGCTTTTAACACCAGATCGATTTTCTTTTTCCCTTCTTGCTTAAACTCTCCAATCTTACGTCCATCCATAAGCACGTCCAACGCAATGGCGAAATCCTCAGACGTCATACCTAAAGCGCGAAGGCGATCCTGGTCGGGGATAAAATTGGCCTCGGGGTACATGATATCCAGAGAAGGCACAGGGCGCATCTGCACATCATCAATAGCCTGACCAATGGCCCCCATCATACGACCAGCGGAAGAAAACAGACTTTCAATTTCCGCACCGCTCAGATTCACATCGATGGTGCGGCCGCGACCAATGCCCCGCCCAAAAATACTGGACTGGTTAGTGATACCAAACACGCCGGGAATACTATTGGTGATTTCCCGACAGATGGGCACCAATTCACGAGTTCGCTGCTGATTATTGCTGATCACCCCCAGCATCAACATGCCCGGAGGCGCGGCGAAAAAGGCCCGGCGAACACCAGGATACTCTTCCGTGTCTTCACCGTAATAGGGTTCCAGTTTCTCGAAAAGCTGCTGCCCTATATTCATTCGCTCGTTATAGGACAACCCCGGCGGCGGTATCATGATACTGAAAATGAGATCCCGATTCCCGTTGGGCAGGTACTCCATTTTAGGCGTCATCTTCCATCCAGCAAACACCGCACCGCCCACGAGCAGGAAAATTGTCGCCAGCCGGGTTACCGTATTACGCAATGTAAGCCCCACCAGTGCCATCATCATTGCGCTGAGCGCGTCGCCGATTTTACTGAATATACTGCTGCCCGTGCTTTTGGACTCCACCTTGCGAATCCAGGGATGCTCGAAAATCTCCCGGAAGAACATGGGGATAACCGTGATGGAAACCAGCAGACTGATGGTGACAGCAGCAGTAACAGCCACTGCGATGTCACGGAACAACATTCCGGCTTCCTGTTTCAGAAAAACGATGGGCAGGAATACCGCGACAGTGGTCAAAGACGATGCCAACACCGCCCCCCACACTTCGCTGGTACCGTCGTACGCCGCATCAATGGCCGACTTACCCATTCGGCGATGTCGATCTATATTCTCCAATACCACGATAGCGTTGTCCACCAGCATCCCCACGGCAAATGCAATCCCCGCTAGGCTGATGACATTCAACGTAGTACCCAGCAGATTCATAATGAAGAACGACCCAATCACGCTGATAGGAATCGCCGTAGCAACAATTATGGTGGCCGACAAACTGCGAAGAAAAACCACCAGCACCAAAATCGCCAGCACAGCGCCGATAGCAATGTTTGTGCGAAGCTGAGCGATGGCTCCTCGAATATAGGGACGCTGATCGTACACCCACGTAATATGCAGGTCCGCCTGTTTTAATTTTCCTTCGTTTAACTGCCGTACCGCCACTTCCATATCGTCGGTCATCTGCAGCAGGTTCGCATCAGGCTCAGGACGTACTGCGATAGTCAGGCCAGGCAGCCCGTCCTGCAGTCCCGGAGAAACCAGTTTGGAATACCCGAATTTCACACGGGCAATATCGTTGATACGAATTCGTCGCTCGCCGTCAGACACCACAATCACATTGGCGATATCCTCCGGTGATTTGTATTCCGCCAACGTACGGATACGAAATTCACGGCGGCCATCCGACAGATTCCCTGCCGAAATATTTATATTTTCACCTCGCAGGGAAGCCTGTACTTGGGGAAGAGTAATACTGTAAGCACTGAGACGTTCCGGATCAACAATGACATGCATCTCCGGTTCCACACCGCCGTACACCACCACATCCGCCACGCCTTCTACGCGCTCCAGAAATTGACGAATCTCCTCCTCAAAATAGCCGCGATAGGTGTAGATGTGTTTGTCGTTTCCTTCGGCGAGGTTCAGCACGCAGTATATGACCGGGCTCGCCTCAGCCCCCGTAGCATTCAACACCGGGCGATCCACGTTTTCTGGATAAGACGGAACCTCATCCAGTTTATTGGATACCCGCAGCATGGCATCTTCAATTTTCGTACCCACTTCAAATCGAAGGGTGATAGACCCGGATCCATTTGAGGAAGTGCTCTCCATCACATCCAGATTGGGCAGTCCTTTCAGAACTTTTTCCTGCTCCTCAATAATATCGCGCTCAATTTCATAGGGGCTGGCACCGGGCCAGGGAGTAGACACGGTAATCGTAGGGGTGGTCACATTGGGGCTGAGTTGATACGGCAGTTGAAAGAAAGCTACCAAGCCAAACAGAACGATAAAGATAACACCCACAACGACCGTCACGGGTTTCTCAATGGAAAATCGGATAAGGTCCACGAACGAGCCCTTAGTCGTCTGTATCGACAGGTTTTATTATCCGGGTGGGAATATCCAGGATCACAACCTCACTGCCCGGACGCAGCCGCTCGTTACCCTTGGTGACGACCTGCTCTCCCGCATGCAGCGTATCGGCCAGAATACCCGCCTGGCTGCCCTGATACCCCAGCACCTTCACTTGAATCTTCTGAGCTGTATTATCGCGTACCACAAATATGGACGTTTGTATTCCCTGGCGCACCAGTGCATCGCGGTGTACCATGAGACACGTCTGTGTCTCCCCGGAAGGAAGCTGCACACTCACCGAAAGACCTTCCCGCAGAGGCGCTTCCGTTTCCACTCGAATCTTTACCGGGAACGTCCGCGTAGCAACATCACCTCGGGGTATAATCGCTACAATTTTTCCGTCAAGGCGAAAGTCATTCTGAAAAAGTTCTACTGCCGCCCCCAACATAACCCAATCCAACACCATCTCCGGCACATTCACCCGCACATCGTATTCATTCGCACGGGCGATAACGGCCACCGAGGCCCCTTCATTTTTCCACTCACCCAAATCCGTTTGCCGTTCAATAACCACCCCGTCAAAAGGGGCATTGATCTGAAATTTTTCTATGAGCGTCTCCAACCGCTCCAAATTCGCTTTGGAAGACTCCACCTGATAACGCAGTGACTGGGTTCCGTCGGTTGGCGTAGGAGAGCAACCCGTCATCGATGCGATGGTCTGCGGCGTCGATGCGGCCCTTGTGCCCCACGGACATGGTTCCGTGCTTCTCCAATCGGAGCATCGACCACGCACCCACTCGGTCCCACAGCAGTTGCCCCGTGTGGACGCATGGCACCACCACACAGCGACCGGCCTGGTCGTGGTGGTGCTCGCAG
>NVWG01000118.1 GCA_002746185.1 Candidatus Hydrogenedentota bacterium | reverse complement strand
CGAATGGCGTAACGATCTGAGCATTGTCTCAAGGGGAGACCCGGTGAAGTTGTATTACCTGTGAAGATGCAGGTTACCCGCAGAAGGACGGAAAGACCCCGTGCACCTTTACTACAGCTTGATATTGAATTTGGTTTTGTTTTGTATAGGATAGGTGGGAGACGTTGAAACTGGCGCGCTAGTGTCGGTGGAGTCATCCTTGGAATACCACCCTGAATATGACGAAATTCTAACTTTGATCCCGTGAATCCGGGCAGAGGACAGTGTCTGGTGGGTAGTTTGACTGGGGCGGTCGCCTCCCAAAAGGTAACGGAGGCGCCCTATGGTTCCCTCAGCACGTTTGGAAATCGTGCGTAGAGCGTAAAGGCATAAGGGAGCTTGACTGCGAGACTTACAAGTCGAGCAGGTACGAAAGTAGGGCTTAGTGATCCAGCGGTTCCATATGGAAGGGCCGTTGCTCATCGGATAAAAGGTACGCCGGGGATAACAGGCTTATAGCGCCCAAGAGTTCATATCGACGGCGCTGTTTGGCACCTCGATGTCGGCTCGTCACATCCTGGGGCTGTAGCAGGTCCCAAGGGTTGGTCTGTTCGCCCATTAAAGTGGCACGCGAGCTGGGTTTAGAACGTCGTGAGACAGTTCGGTCCCTATCCTTCGTGGGCGTAGGAAATTTGAGAGAAGCTGACCTTAGTACGAGAGGACCGGGTTGGACGAACCTATGGTGATTCAGTTGTCACGCCAGTGGCACCGCTGAGTAGCTATGTTCGGAAGGGATAAGCGCTGAAAGCATCTAAGCACGAAGCCCCTCTCAAGATAAGATTTCCCTGGATCTTCGGATCCCTGTAGGGCCCTTGTAGACTACAAGGTTGATAGGCTGGAGGTGTAAGCACGGTGACGTGTTCAGCTGACCAGTACTAATAGCCCGTGAGGCTTGGTCTTTAATTTAGGACTAATACCTCGTAAAAAACTGTGATAGCGGTTTTTTACTTTGGCACTTTCACCTGATTTATGTTTTTGACGTTATCCCTTGCATTCACTGTCATTCAAAGTTTAAATGTCGAATTTTCATTCGATACCACTTTTGCCGGTGGCTAAAGCGGCGGGGCTCCACCTGTTCCCATTCCGAACACAGAAGTTAAGCCCGCCAGCGCCCATGGTACTGCCCGGGTGACCGGGTGGGAGAGTAGGTCGTCGCCGGCTTATATATTAAGACCGAACACCTTCAATGGTGTTCGGTCTTTTTTTACGTACGCTACTACGATAAGCATCAATTTGGTGCACTATGTGTCCTTGTTTGATTGTGCTCAAAGATAATGACATAATCAGTTTTTACACTTGGGGTTTTAAACGGGAAGGGAGAGGCTGCGATGGCAAAGGGACTGGCTTCGGGATGTATCAATCATCCTGGTATTGAGGCTGTTGGTCGGTGTAAGCAATGCGGTAAGCCCTATTGCGGTACATGCCAGATAATTGGCCCTACCGGGAAATTCTGCTCAGACCAATGCAAAAGTAATCACGAAGTTTTTACCCAGCGCGCACAACAGTTGGACACCATGAAGAAAAGTTCGTCGATTGGTGCGAAACTTTTTATACTCGCAAAAAAGCTTATTGTATTTTCTGTGGCGGCATTAATCATAGCGGTTGTGTTAGCGTTTATGGGTGTAAATGTTCCCATAATCAGCGAGATGCTGAATCGTTAATAACTATAAAAAATATTCCGGTAAAAGAATTCTCCGGGTAAGGAGCGAATAATGGATTTAAGTAAAGTAAAATGGGTTGTGATCGTCCTAGTAGTGGTCGGAGGTGGTTGGCTTGTTACCGAAGGCGGTATGGACTATGTCTTTAATGCGGCAACGGAAGAACTGCCGGGCAACGATCCAGAGAAAGATGTAATTGACGAGGCATCGCTGTCTAAATATGGCGGATTTCTTCTTTCCACGTTTCGATATACCAAAGCTAAAATATTCTATACCGCTGCTATCGAACGATATGGACCGGAAGGGGGTAATTACTATTGGAATATCTACCAGTTAGCCCGTTGTGAAGAAAAGATGGGTAATTACGAATCTGCTGTCCTGCTGCTTCGGGAACTTCATAATGTTGATGGTGACGCATTTGATGAACGAGTACCGGGCCGCGATACGCTCAAGCTGCGCATTATGAAGCTAGTGGAAACACACGATTTGAGTCACCTTGCCGTCCCATAAAGATCGTAAAGTGGAAACAGCATTGGTGTATGGTCGTAATCCTGTATCAGCCTGTTTGCGGGCCCGGAAACGAAGGGCTCGCAAACTTTTTTTATTGCAGGGCGGTAAAAATCTCAAACCGCTTGAGCAAGCCGCGACGGATATTCCTGTGGAGTATGTTGATCGGCGCACTCTGGATAAATTGGCCAAGGGGGGCGTGCATCAAGGCGTGCTGCTTCATGCCAATCCTCTTCCAGTGAAAGATGGTGCTGCGTGGTTAAAAGAGGATCTGCCCGAGTCCGCCCTGATCATGGTGCTGGATGGGGTGGAAGACCCGCACAACTTCGGGGCTATCGTACGATCCGCAACAGCATGCGGTGCTCACGCCGTGGTATTTGGACAGGATCGCGCTGCGCCACTATCTCCTGCGGCATTAAAATCGGCAGCCGGAGCCATGGAATACATTGAGCTGGTTCGTGCTAAAAACATTATTCGGTTCCTGGGTGAGCTGCAGGATTCAGGGGTTGCGGTGGTCGCTCTGGATGCCCACGGTGAACATACGTTATGGGATGTTGACATGACGCGTTCGGTGGCGCTGGTGGTGGGCAGCGAGGGGAAAGGGGTGCGGCGAATGATCAAGAAACTTTGTGACTATCTGGTTCGTATACCCATATCCGGCCCCATTACTTCCTTGAATGCGTCGGTGAGCGCGGCGGTGGTGCTGACGGAATGTCTGCGCCAGCGGCAGGGAAGCAAATAATTCATGTCAGGCAATCTGTACATCGCATGATACCCCCAGTGGAATCGTTGTATACTATCCACTCTTACTAGGTCGGAGAGCTGCATGAACATCTTGGGGATTGGGGGCTATTCACACGATTCAGCTGCTGCCTTGGTGTGTGACGGTAAACTCGTTGCGGCAGTAGCGGAAGAACGTCTGACCCGTAACAAGCATCAGGGCGGCATTCCTCGCGAGGCTATCCGGTACTGTCTGGAGACGGCGGGATTGCAGTCAGGTGATATAGATCATGTGGGTGCCTACATGCGCCCCGGCATGCGTGTCGCTAAACGTCTCGGCTATCGCCTGAAACAATTTCCACGACATCCCCTTTATTCCACGGCGTACATGGGGTATGAATTGCTTCATAACGCGCAATATATACGCGGCCTTCATGGGGTGGGTGGAACCAAAACGCGGCTACATTACATGGAGCATCATCCTGCCCATGTAGCCAGTTCGTTTYTRGTGAGTCCCTTTGAAGATGCKGCTCTGTTGTCTATYGACTACATCGGCGAGTGGACATCYACCTGGGCTGGYAAAGGRWRMGGMRYGGATATAGAATGTATCCGAGAAGTSYATTAYCCYCATTCMYTGGGYGTKTTTTATTCKGCCATTACGGATTATCTCGGGTTTCTTCGAGCCAGCGATGAATATAAAGTTATGGGATTGGCGAGCTACGGYGAACCGGARTTTATTGAWGACTTYCGGTCGATTGTAAAAGAGGATCCAGAGCAATGGTACGCCATGAATCTGGACTGGATGTCCTATCACTATGCCCCCGGATCGCGGGGCGGGTATTTCGCCAAAAATTTTATTAGTCGTTTTGGTCCTCCGCGTCAAAAAGATGAGCCAGTAGAAAAGCGTCATGAGAATATTGCCGCCTCGGCACAGTTGCTTCTGGAAGAAACGGTGATCCGCATTGCCGAAGATTTACATGAGCAAACGGGCAGCGCCAATCTTTGTCTAGCAGGTGGCGTAGCACTGAATTGCGCCATGAATGGACGACTCCTGCGCGAGACTCCCTTTGAAAGTATATATATTCAGCCTGCCGCCGGGGATGACGGTATTGCTATCGGCGCGGCATTTCAACTACATCATCAGTTTACCGGGAAGCCCAGAGATTTCGTGATGCGGGATGCTCGGCTTGGCCCGGAATTCGGTGATGATGCTATCGAAGTGGCGTTGCGCGATGCAGATGTGGCCTATACCATCGCCGATAATGTGGAAGTGGAGACGGCGCGCTATTTGGCGGAGGGGAATATCGTCGGATGGTATCAGGGGCGTATGGAATTCGGTCCACGATCTTTGGGTGCCCGTAGTATTTTGGCAGATCCCACACGAAAAGACATGCAGGATCGATTGAATGAACTGGTGAAGCACCGGGAACCGTTCCGRCCKTTTGCCCCYAGTTGTYTGGTAGAAAAAGCGGGRGAGTATTTTGAAGGATKCGAGGAATCACCGTTTATGCTGTTCGTATATCCTGTGAAACCAGATAAACAAGACTTGCTTCCGGCTATCACGCATGTGGACGGCACGGCGCGGGTACAGACCGTGAGCAAGGATGTGAATCCCCGGTATTATGGTCTTATCGAAGCCTTTGAGAAACTTCGCGGCGTACCGATAGTGGTCAATACGTCCTTTAACGTGATGGGTGAGCCTATTGTGAATACGCCTGAGGATGCGGTGCGGTGTTTTCTGGGAACGGGTATCGATGTTCTGGTTATGGGAAACTATATTGCAGTGAAACAAGCTGAGAAGGCATAACTAACTGCCATGAAAATTGTTATTCCCACTGCCGACTACCCGCCCATCGAAGGGGGRATWGGTACGGTRTCGCTGYAYCTTTCTCGGGAATTGGYWAAATTGGGTCATGACGTTACTGTGATTGCGCCGTTTTTTCCAAACATGGAAGAWTTYGATRCSAACGAAGCAGCAGAAGTGATTCGATTTCGCGGGTATCATCTGGGCTGGTTTCGATTTTTTCCCCTGTTATTAAAATCATGGGGGTACATGCGCAAGTCCGATTTGGTGCTGGGGATCAATATCGCTTACGGCGGCATTATGGCCTGGATGGTTGGTCGCCCTTATGTGACCTTCGCCTATGCGTACGAATTTTTGAAGTTTAAACGGGTACCCCTTGTGGCTTCCTTATTTCGCAGGGTGTACAACCATTCCAAAGCAGTTGTTGCCATCAGCACGTACACGGCGGAGCAGCTCCGATTGTTCGGCGTTAATGACTCCCAAATTCGAGTGGTGTTCCCCGGTGCTCCTGCGGCGGAAACCGTTGCCGATGATGTGTTGAAGGAGATTAAAGAACAACTTGTACTGGACGGGTCGCCACTCATACTGGCGGTAGGCCGTATGATTCCCCGGAAAGGTCATGTGAAACTGGTTCGCGCTTTGGCTCAAATTCGAGAGCATCATCCAGAGGCATTGCTCGTGTGTGTTGGACAGGGTCCCACGGTTGTGGATGTGGCACGAGAGGCACAGCGGTTGAATATTCGTCATGCTGTACGGCTAACGGGGCGGTTATCGGATAGGGAAGTGGCAGCATTGTATACCCTGTGTGATGTGTTTGCGCTGCCCACCGGAGAAGATCAAAATGGTCAGGTAGAAGGATTCGGTCTGGTATTTAGCGAGGCTCATGCTTACGGTGTTCCCGTAGTGGCAGGGCGATCCGGCGGAGTAGTGGATGCGATACTTCACGACGAAACAGGTCATCTGATAGATCCGAATGATGAAGCAGCGTTGACAGAGTCCCTGTTATGTCTGCTGAATGATAAAGACGAAGCAGCACGGCTGGGAGCGGCAGGCAAGGCGCGGGTAGAAAAAGAATTGAATTGGACGACGTTCACACGCGGTGTTCTGGACGCGATGGAAGACATCCATGAATAAGATTCGGGTAGCCCATGTGATCACCCGCTTGTGTAAAGGCGGTGCCCAGGAGAATACATTCCAGACGGTGCGGCTTGCGAATCGTGATCGCTATGATGTGGATTTGATCTGCGGTACGTTGACGGGTCAGGAAGGAAGTCTGGAAGAAGAAGTTCGTGCGTCAGGTATTCAAATTATTCGAGTACTGGCACTCCAGCGCCAAGTCTCTCTATTGAACGAATGGCGAGCATACCAACAATTAAAAACGCTATTTCATGAAAATAATTACGATATTGTCCATACCCATACATCCAAAGCGGGTATTTTGGGACGAAAAGCGGCTTACGATTGCAACGTCCCGGTAATTATCCACACGCCTCACGGTAATATTTTTGATGGGTATTTTTCGGCACCTGTAACCTGGATTTATAAAAATGCAGAGAAACACGGCGCGAAATGGAGTGACCGTCTTATCGAGTTGACCGCAGGGGGGATTGAAGAATATCTTGCGGAGGGAATTGGTGAACGTAAACAATACACCTCTATTTTCAGTGGAATCGACTTGTCGCCTTATGATGATGCATTGGCTCGGAGAGAGGAAACCCGTAAATATATAGGTGTCTCTGATTCCCATGTGCTGATTGGTGGAGTGGGACGTCTGGAACCTGTCAAAGGTTTTGAGTATTTTATACAAGCAGCCATAAAAATTGTGGAAACGAATCCGGATGTGCGATTTATCCATGCAGGAACAGGTTCGCAAGAGGCTGAATTGAAAAAATTGGCAGCACCGCTGGGTGAACGATTTCGGTTTTTGGGATTGCGTGATGATATCCCGGATGTGATGGCCGCATTGGATGTATTGGTGGTACCGTCCCTGAATGAAGGAATGGGACGGGTTATTCTGGAGGCTGGCGCGGCTCAAACGGCTGTTGTGGCCAGTCGGGTTGGGGGAATACCGGAGGTCATTCAAGAAGGACGCACAGGCGAACTTGTTGAGCCGAAAGATGCGGGAGCATTGTCGAGGGCAATTGGTTCATTGTTACAAGACCCTGATAGAATAAGGGAAATGGGTCTGGCTGCACGGGATTTCATTGTGCCTCATTATAGTTTGGATAATATGGTAATGCGCATAGAACGCCTGTATGAAGAGGTGTTGAAGGAGAAAAATAGTGACGCTGGGAGATGAATATTTATCACAACAACGGCTGCTGGTCATTTCGCCGCATGCGGATGATGAGTCCTTTGGGTGTGCGGGAACCATGGCGCGTATCAAGGATCTGGGCGGCGAAGTGTATGTCATGGTGTGCAGTGTAGGTGATTTGAAACACTACGACGGCAAGGACAATATCGTTACCGGGGCAACGCGGTCGGACGAGCTGAAAAACGTCATGGAGTACCTCAAAGTCGATGACTATGATATACTTTATGACGATGCCGAGAGCCATTTGCGTCTGGATGCCATACCGCGTCGGGACCTGATCACAAAAATCGAGCGGGAAAGCAAACTGGCCTATGATCGTCTGAAACCCACCATGGTGGCTATTCCCGTTTCATCCTATAACCAGGATCACGAAGCGGTGTTTCGGGCGGCATTCACGGCAGCGCGACCCGGTGTGCCGGATCTGAAACCATTTCAGCCGCTGGTCATCGGATACAACAACACGTCCCTGTTCTGGAGTTTGGAGCGGGAGAAGTTTCATCCAAACTTCTACGTGGATATTTCAGATTATCTGGAACAGAAATTGACGGCGTTATCACTGCATTCATCACAGATGCGGGATGATGTCCACCACTCCAGCATACAGAACGTGGAATATACAGCCCGGCTTCGGGGCAGCGAAATATCTGTTGCGGCAGCGGAAGGGTACGTACTTTTCCGCCAGGTACTATAGATACAACAACGAAAAACATTTACAGGAATTTATCCCATGAGCGAAAAAAAATTGGTGATCGGCATGCCCGCTGGATCCTTGGCCGACCCTACACGGGGCGGCAGTCTGATTAACTTATTGAAGGGCGCCGGGTTTCACGCCAAAGGCTACGATCAAGGCGGCCCTACATCATTCCCGCTAAACACGTTTCTCATGGGAWGGGATGGACGGCCTCAGGAATTTGGTTCGCAGCTCGGGCTGGGCGAAATCGATATTGCTATTTCCGGAATAGACTGGATTCGTGAACGTCAACTTGAAATGAAATACGAGTTTAATCAAGACATGGATGTAATTCAGATCATGTCCCTGGAGCGCGGTCATGTGCGGAACGTGATCATCAACGACGATCCGGAAAGCCGCCCGYGTGATATTTGGCTGAAGGCGCTGCTGGAGGAGAAGGCTCTTTTGACCATGGTGTCCGAAATGCCCTACCTGGCACTGGACTGGTTTCTCAAAAAAGCAGACGCATTGGGGCACGGCGAATCACACAAGAATTATTCCGTGCAAAAATTCAAGACGCCTGCGAAGATCGACTCCGGCCTGGTGATTTATGAGACTTGGGGCAAGACGGAAGCTAAAGTAAAAAACGGTTCTGTGGATTTCGGGATGGAGATCACTCAGTCAGGCAATGCTATTCGTAATTATGGGCTGAATATCGTGGATGATGTGCTGGATTCTGAAACGACCGTATGGGCAAGTCCCTTTATCAAGGACGATCCGGAAAAACACGACTTGGCGCGCATGTTCTTGCTGAATCTGTACGGGTCGATTTTCGCGGAGAACAAGGTATTGGTGGCATTTAACTGCCCGAAGGAAGACATCCCGGAAATCACGTCCTATCTGGAAAAAAACAAACTGTTCGCCAACGAACCCACGATTAACCAGGGACAGAACTTCGCCGAGTTCAGCATTCAGCTAAATGTGAAAGCGAAGGACCTGACGCTGGCACGGGTACGCTACGAATTGGCGAAGCTGGGTGCTACCGGTATAGAAACGATTCCGTTGGAGTCGTCCATACCTGGTTTGGAAGTAATCGACTTCTAGGGAACCGCAGTCTGGATTTGGATAGTTACGTTTAATTTTCCGTCATCGTATTTCCCGATTAGGGAAATGGCATCCAACAAGCTCGCCTTTTCACGCCACCTGGCCGCTTCCCGACTAAATTCATCCGCGTTCATATCATCTATCATGCCGTAATCGGCTAGTGCCGTTCCCAATTCCACGATGTGAGCTGTAACGGCTTCCGGCTTGAAAGAAACGTATATCGTGTCATCCCCTTGCAATGTACTTCCCAAATCAGTATCGGATGCATTCAATTCCTTCATAACAGGTATGCCTGTCGTCAGAATACTGAATGTGTTATGGGGCTGTAAGGTTGGTGTTTGCGAAGGACCACCCTTACCAAAGAAATATACACGTCCTGACTCGGTGTCATTTTGAATGTATGCTTGTTGAAATTCTTCGCCTGGCGGTTCAGTCGATAATTTGCCTAGCTGGGTATCGACGGTTTTTTTATCATGCGACAAGATTACCGTAGCATTGGGTGTAGGAGATTGCGCGTTGTGATCGAAACCGTTCCAGGATACGGCTAATCGCTGCCCCATAGAACGTGTAATTTCTGTAAGGATTGGGGTATACGAGGTGGTTTTATCGGCCTGCTTCCAGGCTTGCCAATGCTGCGCTGTAAATATATCGTTCTGAATGATGGTTCCTAGCGCAGGCCAAATATCCTCCAGAGATGACCCGGTATTTAGCGACAATACGGCTGCGCCGTCTACAGGAATATAAAGTCCTTTTCCTGTTTCTGGTTGAATCAATGGCTCCCATATAGCTTCGATGTCTTCCGTTAACGTGCCAATAACGGATGTATTCCATGTTTGTGCATCATGATGGAATGAGCCTTCAAGAGAGGAGAACGATGACAGAGGTCCCTCTGTAATGTTGGGAGTCAGCCGAGCTGTCAGTAGTGGTTTATTCGATGAATAGGCAGGCGGGGGAGTCTCGATTATTTCTCCGGGATCGAGGGTCAACGCAGCTATAACCGCGTCGCGATTTGCACTTAATATCAAAGTCCTTCCGCGAACAGCATAGTAAACAGCATCATCTTTTATATATTGTAAACGAAGGCCTCCCGCGTTATCCGAAGCAAATCGGGGAGTCCAGCGCAGCCCCCGCTCCAAAAGACACCCCACACTGGTAATTCGAGTGATAAATACCGCATCGGAAAATTCGGTCCAGTCGTTCCCTGTTATGTGGATCTGGCGTCCCACAAAATTGCGAACCATCCAGTCAGGAAAGCTATGGTTATCGAGGAGCTGCTCAGGAATATCCCGTTCTACCCACGACTCGGAAAGGGAATCCCAAATAGGCGATTGTGACCAGGCAGTACGTCGATTGATAAAATCGTAGACGTTTACGTGGTAGGCATTGTCAGCCGCAATAAATTCTTGCAGGGGATGTGTGTCGCGGGTAGTGGTAATCACATAAATCGCCATAGCTCCGAACAGCAGCGCGACGATCTTGGCCGCATTCTTGAGGATCCCGAAACGGGGCGGCCTTCCAGGAGGGGATGCAGGCAGGCTGCCGCTCCGATATGATCGGACGGCATCACTCATGGCGTTTCTCGTGATAGAGTGATGACATGGAAATTCGAAGGTGTGCCATCACTCCTTTGTGTCGCTACATACATAATCGTTTTGGCTGGTTCGAATACAATCGCGGCAATAGTATCATCGTTGAAAACACGATCTTCCTCGTCCGACCACGGTGGACGATGGGAAATAATATTTTGTATGTCCCTTACTTCCATGGGGGTATTACCCGTTTCTTCTATGAGGCTCAGATGCTTCGTCGATGTGCCATTCATAGATAAAGATTTTAATACACCGTCAGTCGCGTTAATCTGAATCGGTTCCGGTCCAAACTCCAGAATTACGGCATCCGTCTTGGGGCGATCGGCAAGAAGAATTCGAAATCCTTCCCACACATCGAACTCTTCCATATACGCCAACGCTTTTTCCAGACTGTTTTGCTTGTTGAGTAGAGATTTCAGCACATAACTTGCAGCGAATCGATGGGGGGGAGGGGATGCAGGATTCAACCATTGCGCACACACGACTACGCCTGCATCGTTCATTCCTGAAAGTACACCCGATTGCCACGGCACTCCTGCATATACATAGCTCCGGCCTGTTTTTGGATGAACTTCTACAATTTGAATATCTATAGGGTCTGGATATTCCAACGTACGGCCTACCAATAGACCATCCGTTCCAGCTTTATTATCTGTTACGGCAAATAAAATTCCCTGGGTAGTTGATAGGGGAGTGCCATCTATGGAGTTCTTTTCATAACTCTCCAGGAGGGCGGCTTTTGCAAAGGGCAGCTGCATTGCTTTGCTCATGCCTTGCAACCACGCCTGGTCTTCGGTGCGCCATCCATTGARYARGGCAWYTTTCYTGTTGGCGTAAAAAGGAAGMAWYAGRGGATASGATTGAATGSGAGATGYTGATTTCCAATACCCCGGAGCCGTGTTATTCGGTACCGCAGGGTATATCCGTTCGGTCAAAATATGCTTTAACGTCTCATCTTGAGCCATTCCGATCTGAAATCCCATCTCTTCGGGTGTGCCGTTCAGTGTGATATGCACTCCTCCGTTGAACGGCTCAATGTTTGGAGGTTGGGATGATAATGTTGGCGGTGTTGAAGGATCTTGGTTGTTAACCATCGCTTCGAGTTGACTTTTGCACCAGGCCAGCATTTCCGGACCGAAGAGATTCAGCCCTGGTTCCAAGGATTGGGCATACTGTTCTGGTGGAACAAGGGCCATGAAGTTTCCGTTGGATGTGCCAATAGGGAAATGGCGTGTATACCCCCAGGAACGGGACTCCCCCTTCAATGCCTGGGAGAAGCCGCTGAATAACGTGCCAGGCCAAAAGGAGATCAAGGTCTTATCGATAACGATGGCTTGGATAATAAATTCGTTAGGTATAAAAGCCTCTGATAAAGCGGGGGGTACGGATAGCGAACGGGTAAAGAAGGATAACGATACTTCCCGGCCTGTTATGGAATTAGACAATGCTTTCGTTCGTTGCGCCAGCTGCTGCCCCATTGTCTCTGCCCACGCGGTGCCTTGCAGTTCATCCGGGTTGGCACACACCTGATCGCCCGATGCGCCGTTAGCGAAAAACGCGACGCAGCCCTCCGGAGTGATTTCCTCCAGCGCTGTTGCGTAATAGCCCGGATAGTCTGGTGACAGTGCCAAGGCGTGCTGCTTGCCAAGGGTATCCGGTCGCCCCCCCATCGAAGTAATGATCGCCATGGGTGTGCCGTCTGAATCGTCTACACGAATCACGCCAATAGTTGCGTCCACAGACTGGTTTGATTCGTATTGCGGAAGGACGAGCGGATTGGTATTTGATTCTGCGAACCCGATGGTCGCCCGTGTCTGTGCCGTCATGGCGGATTCAATAGATTGTGCGACGGTTTGAGCGATCATTTCGACCCATTCGGGCATGTATCGACCAGAGAACTGCCGCATGAGCCAGGATGTGTCATAACCGCCAGGGCCGTTGTGGGTGTGAGTGGCGGTGAGAATAATATTATCGGGGGGGAGACCCGCCGGAGCCAATTCAAGGACCCGTTCGCGTAGATCGGGGGAAATGGTATGGAGATCCAACGAGACCCAAGCTATGGATGTGCCTTCCTGTTCCAGGTATAAAGATCGAACCCAGAGCGGGGTGTGTTGAGCGGTTGCAGATTGACCGTGCCGATACAGATGACCTGCCAAAGGGACAGCTTCCGGAGTAGGCAGTTCGGTTTTATTTACTCCCGCTTGCAGGGCAGCGGCACTGGGCAAAAAGAACGCCAGATGTACTGCTATTGACACTATTCCAAGAAGAAGGCAGCGCATGGTTCCCCTCATATTTTACTGATATCGGCATGTAGCCGTGTCCCCACATCCGCATGGTACCGATCTTAGATTGGGCAGTCAACGATGATTCCACAGGCAGAACTCATGAATCCGGGATCGCCGTACTACCAAATGGAATAATTGAAATCCCCATGCCCTCGTGATAAACTAAGTAAGCATTTGAAGAAAAACTCGTGTTTAATTCGAAGCATAAAGTGAATCAGCTAATCCCACTTCTCCTTGCGGAGGATAGTTGGCTTTTTTATGTCTCGGATTATTTAGTACCCTAAATCCTTCGGGTTTTAGGTGAGGCTCCGAATCTGAATCATCAGATCCGGGGTTATTTTTTTGTGTAAATATATTTCAATGCGGCAATATCTAAACTCGTTCTCCCAGGCGTTTTCCCAATCGTTCCATAGCTACGGAACGATCATAAGGATCCAGGTGGACGTTTACGATACAAAAGCTTTTCCGCTTTTTCGCCACCACCTCCAGCGTATCCATCAACTCCCCTTCTGTACGAATTTCGCAGCCCCACCCGGCTTCAAGCAGATCGGGGATTTTGTGGAAAGCCCAGTTGTGGATATCGTTGTACGGTCCATCGTTGATAAATCGCTCTGTGCTGTACCCCTTGTTGTTCAATACAAAAATAACCGGGTTCAATCCTTCCTTCGCGATGGTGGATAACTCCATCCCGGTCATCTGAAATGCACCGTCACCAACAAATACTACAGGCCGCATTCTTCGTTTATTGGATTGAGCGCCCAGTGCAGCGGGGACCGCGTAGCCCATGGATGTATAATACGCCGGGCTGAGGAATTCCGTTCTCTTATGAACGGTCAAATCTGCTGCTCCAAAGAGGCTGTCTCCGATATCAGAAATGACAATGTTCTTGTCATCCAGATGAACATCCATGCATTGAAAAAATCGGCGAATGGTAAGCGGTGCCTTAGGCTTGGCAGTAAAGATGACTTTTTTTGTTTTGCGCTTGGCGGGTGCGGGACGTTTTCTACCCAGCTTCGCTTTGGAGAGTCCCTGGATAAAGTGCTTCAATTTTATATCGTTGTACAAATGATAGCGGATAGCTACCTGTTCCGACGTGGCGTTTATCGTTTTGGACAGGTGCAGGTTGGCCGTGTAGATGCCCAGATTTATATCTGTCATGAATGCGCCCAGAATGAGTACGCAATCAGAGGACTCCACCTTTCGGCAAACATCTTCTCGTCCCATGGCCCCTTCGTATATTCCCAAATACTGCGGGTGGGTTTCGGTGATGATGGATTTCCCTAGCAGTGTCGCCGCTACGGGGTATCCGGTAGTTTCCGCCAGTTTAATCAGGTCGTCCTGCAGACCGTATCGGTGAATTTCCACGCCGCCAAGAATGACGGGACGTTTCGCTTTGCGCAGCATAGTCGAGGCTTCTTCCAGCGCCTCTTCCAGCACAAGAGGATCGCTGACCAACTTTTTCGCTATTCGTTTCTCAGGAGCCAAGCAGCGCTGTCCCACCATGTCTCGGGGCAGTTCGATATATACCGGCTGTTTTCGACGCAGGCAGGCATCCAGTGTATCGTCAATGAGGCTGGGTGCCGTGTTCGGGTCCTCAATGGCCACTGCCGCCACCGTAATTTTTTCGAAGATATCCCGTTGGGTCTGAAAGTCTTTCACCTTATGATGAAGCAGGGGAGAGCGATCCCGTTCGCCCATGCCCGGTGCCCCGCTGATGAGAACCACGGGAGCTTTTTCCGCATACGCCCCGGCAATGCTGTTCACCGTGTTCAACCCTCCCACGCAATAGGTGACGCAACACACGCCAAGACCGTTTACTCGTGCATACGCATCGGCGGCAAATCCCGCTCCCGCTTCGGTGCAGGTGCCCACGGATTTCAAGTTGCTCTCGATGAGCTGATCATAAAATCCCAGGACATAATCGCCCGGAACGCCGAACACATGTTTAACGCCCAATTCTTCCAAGCGTTGGATCAGATATTCGCCTACAGTGGTTTTTTTCGGCATGCGATTCACCCCTCATGTTGTCTTAGTCGATTATACGCAATTTTACCAGTGGGTCAACTCATTGAATCTCACCAGTATGCTACACTCAGAAAGAAGTAAAAAAGGAGATCCTTTATGTCCCCCACGCGAACTCAATTTGACACACTCCAAGAAGGAATGACCTATGACGAAGCCGAGGAGGTCATGGGTTCCGAAGGTGAACTCATTTCCTCTGAGGCGGCGCAAATCGAGCCGGGAATCAAACTGCTCCAGCAGGTAACGAATATTTATGAATGGAAAGATGACGCTGACCACACCATTCGCCTCATGTTCATTCGCGATACACTGCAGGAAAAAGTGMAATTCGWRCTSGATTGACACAACAATCCTCCATCCTGAAAGGRCATYCARCAACGCYAATACCAGAARAAACCATTTTCTCTGAAGYCTGTCCTTCYCCARYCGGGGCATGGNCATCYTGYMYATRYAWGAGGRATAGCATGGTTTGAAATAGCTCGCCACACCAACTCGACATGTTATTCTTCTCCTCCATGGGGCATGGGCGTCTCGSSSMTGWNTGAAAWARWAKCWTTSGNAGGAKKSYMRKKWTYRWWRKTSTKKMTTWAYRSCSCSSWYKSKMKMRTWSKTSGMTTSCACACCTCGATTCGCTAAACTATCCCCGACAATAAAACTTGGGAAAAACGTACGGACAACCCCATGCTGCTAAATCCCTACAAAGACAAAAACATCATTATCACAGGTGGATCCAAAGGGATCGGCCTTGCCATGGCTAAAGAAATGGCCGCTCTCGGTGCGAATCTGGCCATCATCGCCCGGGACAAATCCGCCCTCGAATCCGCACAGCTCGCTATCGAAGAAATGGGCGGAGGAGGCCGTGTCCTCGCCTACGCCTGCGACGTGCGCGACCACGAAACCCTCAGCGACTACATCAACATGGTGCGCTACGAACTAGGCAGCATCGACGGTGTCATCGCCAACAGCGGATACTGTCACCCCGGCAACTTCCACGAACTCGAACTGGCCGATTTCGACAAACAGATCGACACCAACCTGAAAGGTGTCATCTACACCCTGCGCCTCGCCATCCCGCACATCCTCGAAAACAAAGGCGGCTTTATCGCCATCACCTCATCCCCCGCAGGCAACGCAGGGATATTTGGATTCTCCATAGAGCTGATCCGCAGACTCGCCATTCAATGACGACAGATAGTTCGTCTCACCCAAATCAGATAACAATAAAAACCCAGCATCAAAATTTTGCTGCTGGATGTGCGGCACGTTAAGTCCCATGTCATACA
>NVWG01000117.1 GCA_002746185.1 Candidatus Hydrogenedentota bacterium | reverse complement strand
CTCCTCGCAATGACAATATGTTCGTTGTGGCAGGGTCTCCGCTTTATGAAAGGCTGCTAGAAAGGAACGTCATCTCCTTCTTCGTATTCCTCTTCGGCATTATCGTATGCTGAATAATCCTGCGTCGGCTCGGCGGCAAATCCGCCATCCACCAAGTTTTTAAATTTCTGGGTCGATTTATCGAAGATAAGATCCAGGTTACCTGTTGGACCGTTACGCTGTTTCACCACATTCAAATGAATCGTATCCGGCAGSCCYTCCATTTCRTGGGCGGGGGGACGAGACAACATCATCACCACGTCGGCATCCTGCTCAATGGCTCCCGAYTCSCGGAGATGAGATAGTTTCGGTCCGCTGGAATCATCYTTGTCCGCTTCACGACTCAACTGTGACAGGGCGATGATGGGAACTCGAAGTTCGCGTGCCAGCCCCTTAATACTCCGGGAAATTTCCGCGATCTCTACTTGGCGGCTTTCTGACCGACCCGACCCCACCATAAGCTGGAGGTAATCGATAATCAGCATGTCACAGCCGTAAGAGGCCATGTGTTTCCGTGCCTTGGATCGCAAATCCAGCACGCTGATATTCGGTGTATCATCAATATATATAGAGGCTTTATCCAATGTGGCTGCCGCTTTCGTCAGCTTGGGAAACTCCGCTCCCGCCAGATACCCCGTACGCAGCTTGGAAGAATCTATCTGCCCTTCCATACACAACAAACGCTGTACGAGCTGCTCTTTCGCCATTTCCAGACTGAACAACAACACATTTTTTCCGTTCTGAATAGACGCATACGAAGCCATATTGAGAGCCAGCGCGGTTTTTCCCACCGAAGGTCGTGCCGCTAAAACAACCATGTCCGACGGCTGGAATCCCGAGGTCWTTTCATCCAGCTTTTTGATACCTGTTGCTACTCCGGTAATACCCGACCCGGATTTCATCTGCTCCTCTATACGATGTATAGCGCCTTCCAGCAAATCGCTTAATTTCATCACCGGATTTAGTTGGCGTTGTTCGGCAATACTAAAGATACCGCCCTCTGCCTTGTCCAACAGTTTGTTCACATCGTCCGGAGTGTCATAGGCATCGCTCACCACCGAGGTACATGTGGAAATCAACCGACGCAACAGCGACGCATCCAAAACTATCCGGGCATAATGTTCGATGTTGGCCGACGTAGGAACGGATCCGGTSARYTCKSCRATATAGGCWARYCCGCCWGCRCCTTCCAGATTGCCGTTYCGCTCCARCTGATCYTTMAGCGTCACGCCATCGATAGGTTTCGCGTTGGCATACAACCCGACAATCGCTTCGTAAATATATTGATGCGCCGGGGCGTAAAACAACTGATTGGAATCGCTGTGCAGCAGTTCCACTGCTATCCCCACCGCATCCGGATTCAACAGCMTGGCACCCAGCACGGCGCGTTCCGCATCCAGGTTCTGAGGCGGAAGCCTATCAAACGTAATTTCTTTGCTGCCTTTTATTGCCACAAGAATCACCCCACGGTTGAGAATATACCCAACGTAAAATATACAAGATTTGAACAGAAAGGTAAATGAAAAAAAAGGCCGCAGGGTTCCCTGCGGCCTTGTCCAGTTATACGTGCATAAACTTACTCGGCAGGAGTCGGCTCATCACCGGAATCTGTCTCCGGAGCCTCGTCAGCCTCGTTCACCACTACGGTAGGCATCTCTTCTTCCGAAGGTTCCGGAGCGTCAGCCGGTGCAGGGGCATCCGTAGATTCCGCTCCGTCTACCGTTTCCTCATCCGATTCCGCAGATTCAGCCGGGACTTCCACTTCCAATGGTGCTTCCGAAATCACACTYACCGTAACGGCTACCGTCACTCCAGCGCCCAACTTCAGCTTGATCTCATGATCGCCCAGGGATTTAATAGGCTCAGCCAGCACAATCTTCTTCCGATTGAATGCGTGGCCCATCTCTTCCAATTTCTGAGCAATATGCAACGTCGTGATAGAACCAAAAAGTTTCCCTTCTTCGCCCGATTTGGCGGTGAATTCTACTTTCAGTCCGCTCATTCCTTTGCTCACTTCCTGCAGTTCTTTTCGCAGCTTCTCTTCCCGCTTACGAATGATCCGCATTTCGTGCTCAATCTGTTTTGCGTTGCCGGAATCCGCCAACACCGCCATCTTACGCGGTAACAGAAAATTCCGAGCGTATCCACGAGCCACATTAACCTGCTCGCCCATATCGCCCACGTTATCTACATCTTCACACAGGATGACTTTCATTTCCGTCTCCCTTTCCCGATTTCTATTCGTATATACTCGTTACGCCGTGCCGTCGTCCGATTTACGTGCTTCAGCCCGGCTGTCAATGGTCTTGCGAAAATTTCCCCACGTATCAAACAATCCGGCCACCGCCAGAAATGATATACCCAGAAACAGCAAAAATACTACAAAGAACAATGCCGCTGCTGGGTGAGGCTTAAAGGCGGCAAACGCGTATAGTAACAGGGACAAGCCATTTAGCCAGTACCAAACAAATACACTTACCGCCAAGTTCCAACTCCAAAACTGAATGGTTTCTCCGGGCCACCGATCGTTTGCCAGCCACAACAACCCCGCCGTTATAGCAGCCCATACCAGCGCATCCGGCGTTCTGAACTCGCGAAACGAGCCCGTCAACGGAATTTCGGTATACCGACGCAGCCAGTGATACACCAAGGTAGTCGAAAAGCATATACCTACCAAGATTGTGCCAAAAGCATTCCCGAATAGTACATACCGATAATTCTCCAGAAACCATTTCAATATATTCAAATTTGTCAGGGCCGTTTCGCTTACATCAGCCGAATCCGACTCTTCTATCTGCACTTCAATCTTCACCAACGCATCGGACATGCTTTCTTCCAGCACATCCCACTGCAAAGACAGCATAACCGTCAAGATTACAAACAATGCCAGTGTGGTACCTGCCACCGCATGACGATAAATTTGCCCTGCTCGTATGCTCCAGCCTAAAATAAATCCGACCATGGCAAACAACACAATCGGCAGCCCCAGAGGAGCCATTCCTAAAGCCAAACTAAGTTGGCCCGCGAAAAAAGCCACCGCGACAAACATCCAGGCCCTGCTCATCCGTCGCTGCGCCGCATAAACGGCTACAGGTACTGGGGCCAGCATAAGCGACAAGGGCTGCAGAATAACCAGCCCAACCGCATATCCAAATGCAAACAGCCACAATCGCCCGGAAGGCTCAATCGTACGCTGCAACGGCACCTGGCGCCTAGGCAGCCGAGTACGGCAGCAACGCAATCTGACGGGACAACTTAATGGCCCGAGTCAGCATGCGCTGATGCTTTGCTGTTGCGCCCGTGATACGACGAGGGATAATCTTGCCCCGCTCGGTCACGTAATGCTTCAGCATATTCACGTCTTTATAATCTATGTACACAACCCGATCAATGGTCAAACGACACACTTTCTTGGGTTGATCGCGCTTTTTCTTCTTCTTCTTTGCTGCTGCCACACTTGATCTGGCTGATTTTTTCATATTCACTAACTCCTTAAACGGTGATCACACCGTGAAATATATACTTGGGAACTAAAAAGGAATGTCGTCATCCGGGATAGGTTCTTCCGTAGGACGGGAAGGCGCACCAGACTGGGCCGATTGACCAGATTGCGACGATTGGTTGTAACTGCTGCCACCGCCGCCGCTGTTTCTGTCTTCCCAGGCTAATCCCTGGACTCGATCTGCTGTGACTTCAATCTTAGTGCGTTTCTGACCTGTATTTTTATCTTCCCATTCATCACTAGTCAAACGACCTTCAACGAGAACAGGCATACCCTTGCGCATATTATTGCCGCAATATTCAGCCGTACCACGCCACGCCGTCACATTGATAAACAGGGTGTTTTCTTTCAACTCCCCGGACTTCGTTTTGTATTTCCGGGAAACCGCCAACCCCAGCTTACACAAGGGGGTACCGTTGGGAAGATACTGTAACTCCGGGTCCCGGGTCAGGTTTCCAGCCAAGGACACTTTATTTATATCCGGCATTTTAAGATCAGCCATGACTCATTCCTCTTTGCATTCCAGCGTTAAAACTACTCGTCATCAATCGCGTTCAGCACGCGCAGCACGAGCCGGGCGTTCATCATCGTCATCAGCAGACGGACCGCCTACTCTACGGGCTTCCAGCTGGGCTTCGTTGCGAGCGGCTTGTTCTACTTCCAGTCGCAACGCTTTTTCGTCGAAAAGTACCGTCAAATACCGGATCACATCTTCATTCAAATGAAAATGGCCTTCCAGCTTCTTGACAATATCTGTTTCAGCTTCAAAGCGAATGAGAATATATATCCCCTCATTAAACTTCTTCACCAAATAAGCCAGACGACGTTTTCCCCAGATCTCCGAGCGCACGATAACACCACCGTCTTCGGTGATAAGTGTTTCCACTCCTGTAGCTATCGTTTGGACCAAGTCCTCAGCCGCTTCAGGCTGGACTATAAATAGCGCTTCGTAAGTTCTCAATGGGTCTTCACCTCCTTTTCATCATGTTGTCATCCGGGCAGATCAGCCTACCCGGTTTCACCCAGACACATTCCGGGCAAGGCCAAGTATCATAGCAAATTGTGAAAACCCGGGACAAGTACGATTTCTTCGCGAAAAAGAGTAAAATTCACTCATTACAATCGAAACACATCATTTTCACCTCAACACGCTGGAGCATACAAACCGTGGCGAATACTATACCCGATTCCATTGACATCATAGACGGACACTACTTCTTCGAAGGCCGTGCCGCTGCTTACCTCATCCGCGACGGTGAAGAAGCGGCATTCGTGGATAACATTACCCAATTCTCTATCCCGTATCTGCTGGAAACCCTGGAAAAACGGGGCCTTTCGCCGGAACAGGTCCGCTATGCCATCATCACTCACATCCACCTGGATCACAGCGGAGGCACCGCTGAATTGGTCAAGCACTGCCCCAATGCCACCGTTTTGTGTCACCCCAGGGCAGCTCGTCATATCATAGACCCTACCCGCCTGGAGCAAAGCGCCCGACCGATTTACGGCGACGAAGCCTTCGACAAATTATATGGCACCATCGATCCGGTGGACGAAAAACGGGTCCGCATCATGGAAGACGGCGATTCGGTGGCACTGGGCAATCGCACCCTCACCTTTCACGATTCCCCTGGTCACGCCCGGCATCACCACGTCATCCACGATTCCGCCACCCATTCCGTTTTCGCTGGCGACGCATTCGGCACGGCCTACGCCCAGCTACAACACGGCAGCAAACCGTTTATGAACTACGTGTGCGCTCCCCCTGAATTCGACCCAGAAGCTGCCGCGTCAACTATCCAGCGCATCGTAGACCTGAACCCGGAACATGTATGGACCACCCACTTCGGTGCAGTGCCAGACATCGCCTACGGAGCGGAACAACAACTCCGCAGCGTGGAGAAATTTGCAGCCTTGTCGAAACGTGCCGCTGAATCGGATTTGATGGACGAGGCACTGCAAGATTATTGCAACCACGAATGCTACAACATCATTCGAGATGAGTTGTCTATTGCTGGACTCGACATGACCAACGCGCAAGTCTACAAATGGTCCACCACAGAACTAAACGTCACCAGCCAGGGCGTGGCCGTTCTCGCTCAACGTATACGAAAACAATAGGTGACTCAAAAATATGGGTGAAAATAAAGCGGTTAAGTAAGGTTAGGCATGGACGCTGTACTCAACGTCAAGATTTCGTCCACCGTGCGAAGACCGCTCAGATAGGCACCATTCACCGAACCAAATCGACGTCGATGGGTGGCTTCTCCTGCAAAAAATAAACAATCATTCAAAGGCTCCGCCAGCACATCCCGGTCCTTACCGAAGGCTCCCAATTTATTATATGAAAACGCCCCGCGCATATACGGGTTTGATTTCCATTGGGTTCGCAACAGACCAGTAGGCTCTGGAATTCGTCGGCCATACATCCCCTGCAGCACCGCATGGGCTTCCCGAAATACATCCGCATCGGGCACATCATCCAGGGCACCCCGATAACTCTCCGGCACCATCCCTACCAAAATAGGATGCCCCGTATATCGAATGAGATTCACAAAAGCCGCATATTTGCCCCGTACATCCACCCCATGCACGATGGCATGCTTATCCGTAGGCCAGAACGGCTCTGGATATCGCAATATAATCTTGTTTAATGTCCCCATACCCATGCGACCGATAACTTCCTGTTTTTCAATGGGCAATGCAGGAGAAAAATCGATTCCCTGCGACTGTAGTACCCCTAAGGAAACCGTCAACACCACCCGATCCGCGCGCAGCGCTCCTTTGTTTGTTTCCAGACGTACGGGCTTCCGGTCATAGTCGATTTTTTTTACCACTGTATCCGTGCGGATATCCAAACCCGCAGCCATCAACTTCGGCAATCGATCATACCCGTTCGTAATGAATTGATCTCCGCCGGGCGCGCTTTCATTTTCCCGTGCAAATTTCCAGGAAGCCTCTGTTAACGGCGAAGCATTGAACAGTTCTCCGCTGGTGAGTGCGAAATTCCAAATCTTATATTCCGACGAACTGGGGTTCACCCGGGCTATCTCATTCTTTACAATATTTTCAATGGACTGATCTTCCGTTTTCCCAATATTACGGATGAACGCCCGGACAAACATCTGCATCAATTCACCCTGTGCACGAGATAAGCGCTTCTCGTCCATGGGCGTGCCGTCCGATTCCATACCCGAAAGGCTTCCCCAATCAACAGGTTCGTATTGCACACCCGCTTTTTCCAGCAGGGGAACCAACTGATTTTTTTTCGTGCCGTGCAGTCGCGATGCGCCCAACTCCACCGGTGCCCCCAGCGAATAATCCGTCATCACCCGACCGCCTATGTAATCCTGCGCTTCCAACACAATGACTCGATACCCAGCTGCTTGTAATCCTTGCGCCGCAGCCAGACCAGCGACCCCTGCGCCGATGACCACCACCGTTTCTTCCCGAGGTGCAAACATAGGCGTAGTGGCACAGCCCATCAATCCTGGGGCTGCCGCCATTCCAAGCAATCCCATTCCTGAATGTATAAATTCTCTACGGTTCATAAATATTCTAATACTCAGCTTAATCTTATACGGCAAATACAGCCGTTCTTCACAAATAATCCACTTAGTCTATATCGTTAACATGCTCCGGGTTGCAGGTTATGTCATTTCCGCGTTGGATTTCCACCTCAAAAATGGCACAATGCCTCCATATATACTTTACAACCCGTTACAGCACCATAGAGAGGTTACCCATGAGCGATAATATTGAGCATGTATTGGAAGAAACCCGTACCTTTGAACCCTCCCGGAAATTCGTTAATCAGGCCCAAATTAAAAGCCGGGAAGAGTACGAAAAATTGTACCAGCACTCCATTGACGACCCGGAATCTTTCTGGAGCAGTATCGCAGGTGAACTTCACTGGTTCCGCAAATGGGATCGCGTTCTCAATGATGACAATCCCCCTTTCTATAAATGGTTCGAAGGGGGGAAAACAAATATAAGCTACAACTGTCTGGATCGCCACCTTACTACCCACCGAAAAAACAAAGCCGCCATCATCTGGGAAGGCGAGCCTGGCGATTCCCGTACCTACACCTACCAGCAGCTTCACCGGGAAGTATGCAAGGCGGCGAATGCCTTCAAAGACCAGGGCATGAAAAAAGGGGACCGTATTGCTATCTACATGCCTATGATCCCCGAACTGGCCATCGCCATGCTGGCATGTGCACGCATCGGTGCTGTTCACTCCATCATCTTCGGCGGCTTCTCAGCCAACGCTATTGTAGACCGCGTACACGACGCCGAATGTTCCATGATCATTACCGCTGACGGCGGCTACCGTCGCGGCGCACCCCTGCCCCTCAAAGCTACTGTCGATGAAGCCATGCCGCAATGCCCCACCGTGAACAAAGTTGTGGTGGTGAACCGCTGCGACTTGGATGTCACCATGGAAGAAGGCCGCGACGTTTGGTGGCACGATATCGTACCATCAGCCTCCGCTGATTGTCCGGCAGCCGAGCAAGATGCGGAAGACCCGCTCTACATCCTCTACACTTCCGGGTCCACAGGAAAACCCAAAGGCATCCTCCACTCCACGGGCGGCTACATGGTAGGCACATACCTCACATCCAAATATGTCTTCGACCTGAAAGACGAAGATACTTACTGGTGTACCGCCGATATCGGCTGGGTCACGGGACACAGTTACATCGTCTACGGCATCCTGACCAACGGCGCCACCTCCGTCATGTACGAAGGTACACCCAACACGCCGGATGAAGGCCGATTCTGGAGCATCGTAGAGAAATACTCTGTCAACGTGTTCTACACCGCCCCCACTGCCATCCGCACCTTCATCAAATGGGGCGATGAACACCCCGGTAAATACGACCTGTCCAGCCTGCGCCTTYTAGGMACCGTRGGYGAACCCATCAACCCGGAAGCGTGGATGTGGTAYCACCGWGTTATCGGCRAGGAGAAATGTCCCATCGTGGATACGTGGTGGCAGACCGAAACGGGCGGCATTATGATCACGACCCTCCCCGGCGCCATGTATACCAAACCCGGCTCTGCTGGCGTGCCCTTCTTCGGCGTGAAAGCCGCTATCGTAACGGAGGATGGCGAACCTGTTGACGACCTGCACAGCGGGCTCTTGGTCATCCAAAATCCCTGGCCATCCATGCTCCGAACACTTTACAACGACGACGAACGGTACAAAGAAGTCTATTGGGAAAAATACGAGAAGCAAGGCTGGTATTTGGCTGGCGACGGCGCGTTCCGCGACAAAAACGGCTACTACATGATCATCGGTCGCCTGGACGACGTGATCAACGTATCCGGGCACCGCTTGGGTACCATGGAAATTGAATCCGCTCTGGTCTCCAGTGAGCTGGTGGCCGAAGCCGCTGTAGTAGGCTTCCCCCACGAAATCAAAGGCCAGGGTATTTGCGCTTTCGTGTCGCTGGGAGCCGGAGTTGAGACGAATCCGGAACACAAAGACACTCTTCGCGCCCACGTAGCCAAGGAAATCGGCGCGCTGGCCAAACCGGATCAAATTCGCTTCACCGATGCCTTGCCCAAAACACGGTCAGGTAAAATTATGCGGCGACTCTTGCGCGATATCGCTGCAGGTAAAGAAACCACGGGAGATATCACCACACTGGAAGACTTCACCGTCCTGGCCAAACTCCGGGATGATGAAGACTAAGGCACCATCCTTTTTCGTACCTACATTCTGGCATCATCCCAATATTGGGCTGGATCTTGCTGATAGTATTCCTGCAGTACAGCGTACAAATCCGGGTGACGTTTTTTAAGCTTGATCGATTCTTCGAAAAAAGATTCGGAAGCCACTGCAAAAAATTCGGCTGGGTTCGTGGCGCCATAATCATCCAGCACCGTCTTTCTGCCGCGCTTAACATCGCGTAGAAGTCGCGCATAGTGTTCCGAAAAGACTTCTTGCCACCGCGCATACATATCGGGATTATCAAGGAAGGGGAGACCATCTGCGGCCTTGTTTTCCTGGTCAAGCTGATGGGCAAATTCGTGAATAACCACATTATACCCGTCATGCTGATGGCGATATCCACGAAGAACTTCCTCCCAGACAAGGATAACAACCCCAAGATCCCACGACTCCCCAGCGCGGGTTTGATGGGACAAGCTCACAAGACCGCCTTCATTGTATGTCTCCTGCTCAGCGAAATAGAGAGATTCATACACAAGAACCGTACGTAGTTTTCGGTACATGCTTGTAGGCCGATTGAGAAGCAGAATACAAGCCTGACATGCAATGATAACGCGAATTTCATCGGTAATGGCAAACCCGGTGCAGCCTTCAACGTTTTTTTCCGCCAGAAATATCTGAATAAAATCGAACAGCTCATTTTGCAGGGAATCCGGCAACGCGGCGACATAAGGCATCCTTTCCATAATCGTTTTATGCCATTCATCCGGGAAAGGCTGAGCCGTTATTTGTTTCCGTCGTCTATTTTTTAACCAATTGAATATCAATGAATTCCCGTCATCAAATGCACCTGACTWGGCRNCCTATRTTATGGCGCACACACCACRCYRGCGAATRCTTCGGTATRMTATACTATTAAGTACMGTTCACCGTTAAATTAAAACGGAACTCATATCGTTTTTTCAATCTATCCGCCGTCTCGAACCATTCCTCAACCAGAAAAAAAGCGCGCAGTCGATTTCTCGACCGCGCGCTTCGTAATTCAATATGACTCACATTACTGTAATGGCAATGCCTCGTGAGTTTCGCCCATAAGCTTAATCTTGACTGTCTTCACATCATCGCCAGCTTCATCCATCTCGAAGTTCACGATGAGACCGAAATCGGAAAGAATAAATCGCGTGTCCGATTCCGCTGTCAACGGCACGGCTTCCTGACCCATAATTGTGGCGGTCAATCGACCTGTATCGATGCCGAAGGTAATCACCATAGGGAAATCACCCTGCAGCTTGTAGCGTCCGGTATACTCCGCCAGAATTCGTTCATCCACAATCACTTCCTTAGGCTCTTCCTGGAAGGCGTAATACATGAATCCGAAAAACATCTCATCCGTGGTGGGCTCACCGAAATGCACCGCCCGCGTTGGGTCTGGGTTATACGGATTATCCGCTGAGTTATCCCACGCCATAGCCAATTCTACACTGGACCCCTTGGGCAGCTCTTTCGGCTCTTTGTACCAATAGGTGGTCTGCCAGTTGAAATCATACTCCGGTACATCCAGCAGCAATTCCTTGTTGCCGTCCGGATATTGGGCTACATACTTGGCAGATTTTCCGCGCAAATGCATGTGCGGGGTAAAGGACAATATCTCGACCGGACGGTCGAAGTTGTCCGTGGCATATTCCGTGTGATTTGATGCGCCAGCGGGAATTTCAAATCGGAAATTTCCCAACATGGACATGCGAATTTCATGATCCGGCACGTATCCTTCCGGATAAAAAACGATGGCTGCTTTGGATTGATCCCATGCGCCTGTGCCCGGGCCTGCTTCTTTATGGTAGTGCATTTCAAAACTTACTTTGGTGCCCTTGCGCAATTTTATGGAATAGCCTTCTGGATACACCGTGGGGTCGTTCCCCGGAGCGATACCGCCCAACGGGTTGCTGATGATGTGGTGTACTACACTGCTCCCCGGACGAAACTCGATGGCTTTGATCCACCGATCTTCCGGCAGCTCTTCCGCTGTCAACACATCATGAAAGTTCACATAAATATCTTCCACGTCATCCTTCACGAAATAGGGTTCCGGCATGGATACAATCAAGTCCGGCTCGCCGATGGTCCAATCATTCGAATCCTCAAATACACGCGGTGCAGGTGCATCAGCAGGATTTCCCCGCTTCGCTCCCGAATTCGCCCAGGTGACCAGGGTATCGATTTCTTCCGAAGACAGACCGCGCTCATTGGAAAACAGACCGTGCATAGCCGGAGACGCATCCCACGGGGGCATGGATTTCGAACTCACGGCCTTGGCAATGGACTTGGCCCAGGGACGCGCATCGTTATATGTCATGAATGCCATGGGGGCCACCATACCGCCCAGATTCGCGCCGYTGGGWCGATGGCARWCCTGRCAGTTYTCCTGCARWAYSGGMAGCACATCCTTMKWRAACGTMACCKNNCCNGCCGCCRWKGCMMMWSMARCWGKRASCGYCRSRCMCAASGCCATCGCTGATAATCGTAATAACATCTGTTAACCTCCCAAATTCATTAAGAAAATACACATAACCGAGAATGAAACACCGTATCGGGCTATAAGTTTCATTTTCTTTGTTAACGTGTTGTGACTAAACAGCTTATCATAAGCCATCAGATTAGATGTAACTCTTTTTATTACTAACCAAATTTGCTTGTCATTTTCCATTCGATTAATTCCTAATTTCGAAGATATTATCAATACCCCCTCGCTTTCTACTTTGTCTATTCCAAAATCGATGAATTCCTCGGAGACTTCGATTTACTCTGGACTTTGCTCATAAGGAAACTGTATACATAAAATTACTAACTTAAATTTACAAAGAAAGAATAACTATATGAAGAATATTTCTAAATACTACTTCCCAATTAGTTATTTTATTTGTAGTATAATATTGTCAGGATGCGTTTCGAATTTCACTCCCATTATTCCCGAAGTTCACTTATTATCTACTGAGCCTTCGGAAGAAATGCGTACTGCTTTTCTTGGAGATGTAATGATTAGCAGGAGCCAGACTCAGATTTTCGATACAGTTTTAGTAAAGCAAACAACAAAGGCTGGAGGCTTTTTGAATGGTTGGATAACAATTCTTCCCGGCGAATACATCGCGAAACATCTTGATGGCAAATGGACATATTTTCTTGCGGATACAGTTTTGTGGAATAACGGAGTTGTTGGCGACAGCCCGGTTCAAGGCGGCGTGAGAGTTTCGCGAGAATCTGGTGAAATTCAATTATTTGCTACTCCGACWGCAGGGCCACGTGCTCATGCGAAATTTGATTCAAATCCCGGATTTGATTTTGTGGAAAAGCCATTTTTATCAAGAGGTGGCTACCTCGAAGAATTGATATATGCTGGTAAAACGACTGGAGCGTTGTCACTTAACTACCGTAAAACATGGGGTGAAAATTCAATAAACCCAGAATTACAAGTCATTTCTTTTAATATAGAAAAAGACAAATTTCTTGAGTACAAAGGGGCTCGTATCGAGGTGATTGACTACAACTCAAATCGAATTCAATACAAAGTTTATCGAAATTTTTCTAAGCAAATTAATTGATGCCCATAATGATGACTAATTATGGCCTGTCCATTATGAATAAAGAATTACAGAGTTCCATGAAAAGTAGAAACGGCCAATCTCAGGAATCTAACCTGCCTCTTTGCCCGCCCCTACCTCCCCATGCGATAATACCCCATGCCCTCTATTATTCCCCAAGCCTTGACCGACGAAATCCACGCCGTGCGTACTGGCGTGGGTCTGTGGCAGCGCACGGATCACACGTTTGTTCGTATTACCGGGCCCGACGCGGCAACCTGGCTTCACAGCCAGACCACCAACGATGTGGAGGCGCTGGCTTCCGGGCAGGGACATCACAACACCGTGCTGGATCGGCAGGGTCGCCTCCAGGGTCATTTCACACTCCATCGTTGGGAAGATGAATTCTGGATGATCATCGAATCTTCCCAAGCCGACCATGTCCTCAAACAGTTGGACGATCATCTGTTCATCGAAGACGTGCAACTGGAACCCACCGGCGATGCGCTGGAACAGCTCATCATCCAAGGTCCAGAAAGTCTGGCCTTCCTCTCTTCCATCATGGACACCGACGAAGGTATCGGCTCCACGAATCTCCCTGCCGACCCGTGGGGCGTTCATCCGGTACTGTTGGCTGGCGAGGAACTCCTGGCGTTCCGACTCTCCCCCACTGGCGAGGACGGCTATCTTTTTCTCGGTGAACAGGGTCAGWCCGCCACGGTGCTCGAAWCCYTGWTAGCYGCCSACACCAAGTTTCAGCCTAAAATCATCTCMCCCGAAGCACGGGAAATCCTCCGCATCGAAGCAGGACTCCCCCGTTTCGGCATGGACATGGATACCAGCAACCGTCTCCCCGAAACCACTCTGGAGCGCACCACCGTGAGCTACGAAAAAGGCTGCTACATCGGCCAGGAAGTGGTGGCCCGACTCAAAGCCTACGGGACGGTCAAGCAAGCGCTCATGGGGTTGGTGTTTGAGGAAGACATCGCCAGCGAGGAGGATAGTCCAACTACGCATGGGCGAGACGCCCATGCCCCGATACGTACCCCAATCGTAAAGGGTGGTGAATCCGAATCCAGTGCAGAAACTACCCTTCCAAAACGGGGCATGGGCGTCTCGCCCATGGAAAAATCAGACCTTGCACGGAACGTGCAAGCACTAGACAACCCAAACAATAACGACTCCAATACGCCTGAATCCACCCCAGAGACTTCCCTCCCCAGCCGGGGCATGGGCGTCTCGCCCATGGAAAAGTCAGACCTTACACGGAACGTGCAAGCACAAGACAACCCAGACATTAACAACCCAAATACGCCTACATCCACTCCAGAAACTCCCCTCCCCGACCGGGGCATGGGCGTCTCGCCCATGAATAAGTCAGACCTTACACGGAACGTGCAAGCACCATCCATTCTTCCCTATGATGCCATCACCAAAAAACGCGGTGCCTACCTCCCCCATTGGTTTCAGGAAAATGCTACGTACTTTGTGACGTTTCGCCTTGCAGGTTCTGAACCCAAAAACATCATTGCTGAAAAAAAGGACATGGACTGGGAAGAATACGACCAGTGGATCCACCAACAACCCCACGTCGGCCATTTACAAAACCCAGACGTTGCCGAAACTGTCCAGAACGCGCTCCTCCACTTTCACCAGGATCGCTATTATCTTTTCGCTTGGTGCATCATGCCCAACCATGTTCATGTGGTGGTGAAACCTGAAGGTAAAAATACACTTCCAGATATTATCCATGCTTGGAAATCTTTTACGTCGCATGAATTAAATCGTTTACTTAATCGTAAAGGCAGCTTCTGGCAATCGGAATACTACGACAAACTGGTGCGGGACGGAGATCAGCTGGATCGCTTTATCGAGTACACCTACGGGAACACGGAACAGGCAGGGCTGCACGATTGGGAATGGCGAGGATACAACAATCCTCTGGATTACTACGAAGAGGATAGTCCGAGTACACATGGGCGAGACGCCCATGCCCCGATACATGCCCCAATTGCAGAGAGTGGTGAATCCGAATCCATTTCAAAAACTACCCTCTCCACACGGGGCATGGGCGTCTCGCCCATGGATAAGACAGACCTTGCACGGAACGTGCAWGCACCGATTGACTATCCCTGTGACATCTTCATCGACAACAAACGCATAGGCCGCATCACCTCCACCTGCCAAAGCCCAACATTGAACGCCCCCATCGCCCTGGCGTATCTGGATCGCGATCACCGAACTCCTGGCGAAACCTTCACCTTCACCGCCGAACCCGACGGCCCAGCATTCACCGCCACCGTCCAAGTCCTTCCCCTATACGAAACACCGTCCCGCAAAGATCACGCCTACACGCTCTACGACCGCGCCCTGGATATGTTCCAGCTGGATCTGGACGACTCGGATGTCTCCGCCATCCCGTTACTCAAGAAAGCCATCCTGCTCCAGCCCGAATTTGAGGATGCCTACGAAGTGTTGGGTGTCATCCTCCATCGTCACCATCGCGTGGACGAAGCCATCCACTATATGCGCCATCTCGCCAAACTCAACCCGGACTGTCTCATGGCCCACACCAACCTGTCCGTGTTCTACGTAGCCAAAGGAATGATCGAAGAGGCGGAACAGGAAAARGCGCTGTCCGCCGTCATCGGCATGAACCAGGCCACCAGCGAACGGGAAGCCAAAAAACTGGCCCAACAAGAACGGCAACGTATCCAGCAGGAAGCCGAAGAACGCATCGGCATGTTCGAAGAAGTGCTGGAAATCGACCCCGACGACCCGGTCGCCACTTTCGGTCTGGGCAAGGCCTACGTCCAGCTCGCCGACTACGAAAAGGCTATCCCCCATTTGCAACACGCTACCGAAGKGCAAAAAGATTTCTCCGCCGCGTATCTGGACCTGGGGAAATGCCACGAATTCCTCGGCAACCCCGACACCGCWCGCCAARCCTACACCGAAGGCATCGCCGTAGCCTCCMGSAAAGGCGACCTCATGCCCCTCCGCGAAATGGAACGTCGCCTGAAAGCATTGGATGAAGCGTCCGCTTCCACAACAGGGTGATGGGCTAGTTGAGTCGCTGACGAGGCGGGTCTGCATCTCGTTTCTCGCACCCCGTTGTGCCGGGGTCTTCCATGAGAAGGTCATGTCAAATTTATTAACTGCCGTGGCAGTTATTCCGTTGCTTCCCGGTTTTTCACCTATTTTATTGTT
>NVWG01000116.1 GCA_002746185.1 Candidatus Hydrogenedentota bacterium | reverse complement strand
TGCAAACACAAAGATGATATTGCCTGTGTCTTCTGCCAGTTTTGCCCCGGTGATCTCTTTCGTTTTTTGGCTGTCGTCGGATTTGTCGTTCGGCGCCGAATCGGTTTCTGCACTGTTGTCCGAAGCTGTTTGCGGTGCCTTGTCATGACTATCGACAAGAGGCTTGAAAACTAAGACGCCTGCTGCACCGGTCGCGACAATTCCGATTCCGATGAAGAACGCAGGGGGTTAGAGATGAAGCTTCAAAAAGAACGCGACTCGCTTTACCCGAATTTAACCTCGTGGGAGAGGGTTCAACTGGCCCGCCACGGGGATCGCCCGCGCATGCTCGATTTCACCAGTAGAATCTTTGATGATGTCATTGAACTCCACGGGGATCGCTGCCTGGGTGATGACTCCGCCATGGTGACCGGCATAGCCCAGTTCAACGGAAAAACCGTCATGTTTGTGGGACAGCAAAAAGGGGTCTCTACCGACGAAAAGATTGAACGAAACTTTGGCATGGCTCAGCCTGAAGGCTACCGTAAAGCCATGCGTATGTACGAGATGGCTGAGCGATTTAAATTACCTATAATAAGTTTTGTTGATACGCCTGCAGCTCACCCCGGCATTGAGGCCGAACAGCATGGTCAAGGTCCAATCATTGCCCAAAGCATACTGCAAAGCCTGAAAACCAAGACTCCCATCATGTGTGCCATTATTGGTGAAGGCGGCAGCGGCGGCGCACTGGCCATAGCCGTAGGTGATTACATCACYATTTTTGAGCATGCCTTCTACGTTATTTGTCCTCCCGAACGATGCGCCGAGATTCTCTGGCGCGATGTAGAACAAAAAGAATTGGCCTCCGCCGCCCTTCGTTTAACCGCAAAAGATTTGCTTGAATTTGGAATAGTCGACACCGTCATGCCGGAACCCGGCGGCGGCGCACACCGAAACCCCGATGGCTCYGCACAAGTCCTATCCGAAGAGATAGAACGCTTTCTTGATAAATGCGATAAAGGCGTATGGAGCCTGGATAAACGGCAAGAACGCTTCCAGAGCATGGGAGTCTGGCACGAAGAAAAGCCGCAAGTAGTGGAATCGGAATTACGCGAAGCCGTTGATTAAACCGCACAAGAATGAATAGCTGATTCGGGTATACGTGAAGCCCAAAGCTCCACATAATATCATTAAAATTGAAGAATATCGACCGTTACGCGAGTACAAACAGTTCCTCCTTCGAGGGTACTGCGAAAAAGCGGTTGTCGAGATGCTGGCAAGGAAACGAGGCATTGCAAAACGCAAAGTCAGTATAATTTCGGGACAAACTTCTAGAAAAAGTATTGTAGTTGATGATATGGAACCCGCATTCGCCGCTTCCATATTACTAGACAAGAGAAAAGATGTATAAGCATCTGGATTGGGGAAAGTAGTGTCAGAATTAAAGAAACAAGTACAAGCCGCCGTACGCGCCATTCGTAAACACAACAAGTCCAAACCYAAAATAGGCATCGTGCTCGGCACWGGAYTAGGTGCCCTGGCRAATAAAATTAARGTCACCACACGCATATACTACGARGACATCCCCCACTTCCCYACTTCCACCGTAGAAACCCATGCYGGCGAACTCATCTTYGGKACSCTACAGGGTAAACCAATCCTCGCACTGTCCGGTCGTTTTCATTACTACGAAGGCTACAGCATGCAGGATGTAACCTTCCCCATACGTGTGGCCAAGGCACTGGGCATCAAAAGCCTCATCGTATCCAACGCGTGCGGCGGACTGAATCCCGCATACAAAGCAGGCGACCTGATGGTCATCTCCGATCACATCAATTTCATGGGTGATAACCCTCTTATTGGGCCCAACGATGATTCAATGGGCCCCCGGTTCCCTGACATGTGTGACCCCTATACACCTGCCCTTATCGAATTAGCTGAAACCCAAGCACTGAAATTGGGTATTAARTTACAGCACGGCGTATATTTGGCTTGTGCAGGACCCAACCTGGAAACACGAGCAGAATACAGGATGATGCGRTTTATGGGTGCAGATGTAGTGGGTATGAGTACCGTACCTGAAGTCATCGTAGCCGTTCATGCCGGGTTAAAAGTCCTGGGCTTTTCTGCCATTACAGACGAATGCATGCCGGATGCGCTGGAACCAGTTGATATTGACAAGATTATTGCTATTGCGAATAAAGCTGAACCCACACTGGCTAAGCTGGTCAGCGCGTGTGTCGCTAAGATGTAACAAACAATACCCTTACTCAGTTACTACTATTGAAATAACCTACAGATTAATTTTTACGTTTTAAAATTTCAACATGGGAGAAATGATGGCTCTAACTATCACACGAGTCATGTTCGTTCTGTCCTGCCTCATTATGGGTGTGATCTGGGCTGATTACCTTGTCAATGTAACTATCGAAAATTCAACTATTGACGATCCCCCCCTAGCCAGCTCTACCATCAATCTATGGCGTTTGGSAGGTGCTGGGTTCGGTTGTTTTTCCGCTGCAATTGTTCTGTTTGGAATCAGATTTATCACACAAGACATTTTTGAACGCATGTTTCCCGCTGTCATCGCTATCATACTGGCCATGGTATCTGGATACTTTCTGGCAAAATACATTATGAACTACCTGCCCGGTGATATGGAATACAATGCGAACATCCAGCTATACCTGACTTCCTCTCTGGTGTTGGTTTTTGGTTATATGGGCATTTCCCTTGGCCTCACCCGCGCATCCAATTGGGAATCGCTGGTAACCGCCATGCAACAACAGCAAATCTCGTATGGTAACCCCAAACTGGTCGATACCAGCGTACTCATCGACGGACGTATCAATGAAATATTGGAATCCGGATTTATTGAAGGCACACTCATCGTACCTCGCTTTATCTTGCATGAACTACAGCACATTGCCGATTCATCCGATCTCTTACGCCGTACCAAAGGGCGTCGCGGACTCGATATTTTAAATGAAATGCAGTCTTTAGACGGATCAATCCAAATCGAAATCATAGACGATGACCCCRAAGAAATTCGGGAAGTRGACCTCAAGCTRTTGGTACTGGCAAAAAAATACAAAGCCAAAATAATCACCACCGATTTCAATTTGAACAAAGTGGCTCARATTGARGGWATTCAGGTTATGAATATTAACACCCTGGCCAATTCCCTTAAACCCGCCGCGCTGCCCGACGAAAATCTGGAAGTTAAAATCGTAAAGGAAGGTAAGGAACCAACCCAGGGGGTAGGCTATTTGGACGACGGAACGATGATTGTCGTAGATAACGGCAGGGAACACATTGGGGAGACTGTGCCAGTGGTCGTCACCAGCGTTCTCCAAACCGCCGCTGGTCGAATGATATTTACCAAACTGGCCATTGCCGATACGGAGCCGCACAAAGCACTGTAAAGCCGCACAGCCACCGTATATTTCCATCACCAACGTAGTTAATGTACACACAATTTCTATAGTATCAATATTATCATGAACGTAAACATACAACTTCTTATACCAGCAGGTGGCATGGGCACACGCCTTGGACAAGACATACCCAAAGCCCTGGTGTCTCTGGGTAAGCGCCCTCTACTCGTTCACACACTGGAACAATTTCATGCGCTGGGGCTTGCCAACGATGCTGTTATCGCGGTACCTCATGGTCAGGAAAAAATATTCCAGGAAGCCATCGCACAGCACCTCCCCGCTATCTCTGTACACATCATACCGGGAGGCGCAGAACGGCAGGATTCCGTACGACTCGGATTAGCGGCACTAAACTCCCACACCGACATCGTGGTTATCCACGATGCAGCCCGCCCTTTCCCGCCCAGCGATGCAGTACGGCGATCCATAGAACTAGCCTCGGAATCAGGAGCGGCTACAGTAGCCATACCCTGCTCCGATACTATCCTCCAGACCGATGCAGACCARMYKCWKCWMARCMMKMSSKAMSRMMCRSWCKYWKKRKMWYRTCMAACANCSMYWKRMYTTCWGSRWSMAACTCATCAYCGCCGCCCACGAAGCCGCACACACCCAAGGATATTCCTGCACCGACGACGCCAGTCTGGTAAAATGGCACGGCGCTCCGGTAGCCTTGGTACCCGGCAGTGACACCAACCTGAAAATTACAACACCAGAGGACTTGCGCTATGCCCAGTTCCTCTTGAGGGAATCCCGCACATGATTCGTATTGGCATCGGCTACGACATACATCGCCTGGAAATAGGTCGCCCTTTAATTTTAGGCGGCATTGAAATTTCATTCGAGAAAGGCCTGATAGCCCATTCCGATGGCGATGCCCTGGCCCACGCCATTACCGATGCCCTCCTGGGCGCAGCTGCCCTGGGAAACATCGGCCAACATTTCCCCGATACCGANYCVVVVWWHVARRRHSBHGRHMRBMDBRHSBTWHYKNKCMAAARCWRTYRRVYKCHTCCATAATGCCGGDTACCGCATCGTGAATATCGATTCCAATATCATCGCGGAAGCCCCCAAACTCACCCCCCAYATCCCCGCCATGATARAACGACTKAGYCAGRTTATGGAGYTGGAWGAAARCTGCATTTCCRTTAAAGCMCGTACYAATGAGCARGTCGGCCCGGAGGGTCGAGGCGAAGCCATAAGCACCCAGGCCGTCGTTCTCATTGAATCCACCTGACCCCATGAAAAAGATTCGCCTCGACATACTGGTTCAACGCCAGGCCGGGGTATCTCTCTCCAAAGCTCAGGGCCTTATCCATACTGGTAAAGTAACCGAGCCCAATGGCGAAAAATTAACCAAACCCGGCGCCCTTCTCGCCGAGGGCACGTCTTTCACCATCGCATCTGGTCCCAAATTCGTTAGCCGAGGCGGACTCAAACTGGAAGCCGGACTGGATGCGCTTCCCATTCCATTAGAGGGAAAGACCGCTATGGATGTAGGTGCCTCCACCGGAGGTTTCACCGATTGCCTGTTACAGCACGGCGTGTCCAAAGTCTATGCCGTGGATGTTGGCTATGGACAACTGGATTGGTCACTGCGCAACGACCCCAGGGTCGTCGTCATGGAACGCACCAACATCCGACACGTCACTCCGGAGGACCTGGAAGACGCCCCATCAATATTTACCGCCGACTGCTCATTCATCTCCCTAAAACTCGTATTATTACCCTTAATAGACCTCCTGGCCCCTCATGCCGAAGGTATTGTACTGATTAAACCCCAATTCGAGGCCCCAAAAGACCAGGTGGGCGAAGGCGGYGTCGTACGAGAYGAAAACATYCRCCAGSAAACCATTGATGCCGTAYTGGGYCATGCCGMCAAACTGGGATTYTCATCAAAAGGRGTCGTACCATCCCCCATAACGGGTCCAGCGGGAAATAAGGAATTCCTGGCCCATCTTCGATTAGAATAGCCCTATGCTAGATACACTGCGCATTCAAAACTACGCCCTCATCGACGATATGGAAATCCAGTTCGGTCCGGGCTTCAACGTACTCACCGGAGAAACCGGTGCAGGTAAATCTATCATCGTTGGTGCACTCAATCTCATACTCGGCGCACGCGCCTCCAGCGATGCCGTACGACATGGTGCCAAGCAGGCCAAGATCGACGCCATTTTTTCCCTCACGGCCTTCTCCCCTTCCCTAAAATCACTGCTGGAAGAACAAGGGGTCGAGTGGGACGACTCCGAACTGCACATCACCCGCATCGTATCCGCCGAAGGCCGCAGCCGTGCATACATCCAGGGCACSCTRGTWCCGATTGGCATACTGAGTCAACTGGGAGACGACCTGGTAGACATGCACGGTCAGCACGATCATCAATCACTTCTCAAACCGGAACGTCAACGCGACCTTCTCGATGCTTTGGCGGGAGCGGAAGGACTTCGCGATTCTGTTGCGACCCACGTTACAGCCCTGCACGCCCTGGAGAGGGAAATTGAAACGCTGAACAACGCTGACCGGGAAAGTGCCCGGCGCGTGGAGTTTCTTAAATTTGAATTGGGTGAGATTGATCAAGCTCATCTGGAGCCAGGCGAGGATGAAGAACTCCAATCCAGACGCAACGTCATTAACAACGCCGAAAAAATATTCTCCCTTGTATCCCAGGCATGYCAGACTCTGGCCGATACCGAAGAGACTCCCACCACATTGGATACCTTGAGCAGCGCAGCCCGTGACATCGAAGAACTGGCCAGTACAGATGCTTCCTTCCAAGTCCTGTCTGAACGCTTTGGAAATGTACAATCCGAACTTCAGTCCCTCACCGATGAAATTCGAAGCATCGCCGAATCCCCGGAGTTCGATCCTCAAGAGTTGGATTCCGTCAATAGCCGACTCAATCTCATTCGCGAACTGAAAAGAAAATACGGTGATGATATTGCCCGAATTCTTGCTTATCGAGCGGAAATAAAAGACGAGATAGATTCTTTCCAGAACAAGGATAAACGACTGGAAGAGCTAAACTTACAACAAGAGTCCAGACGAGAAAAAGCACAGAAACAAGCCGAGAAATTAAGCAAGCAGCGCAAAAAATGCGCATCGTCCCTAAACCAACAAATCACCCATGTCCTACAGGAACTGGGTATGGAAGGTGCCGAATTTTCCGTCCACATTACCGAAAAAGACCTGGGACTGCACGGCATAGATCATGTGGAATTCCTCCTGGCAGCCAATCCCGGCGAACCACCCAAAGCCATGCGGAATGTAGCATCCGGCGGTGAACTTTCCCGAGTTATGCTTGCCTTGAAAGCTGTCTTCGCGGAGGCAGATCGTATCCCCACATTAATATTCGACGAAATCGACGCGGGCATAGGCGGAAGTGTGGCCAACCAAGTGGCATTGAAATTGAAGAGTCTCGCCAGCACCCATCAGACTCTGTGCATCACACACCTTCCCCAGATTGCCGCCGCCGCCACCTCGCACTACCACGTAGCAAAAACTTCTGAAAAAGGAAAGACCATAACCCGGATTCAACGCATCGATGAAAAAACGCGTATAGAAGAATTGGCACGACTATTGGACGGGACACTTACGGACGTAAGCCGACTCCACGCTGAATCGCTGCTCAATGAAATGGCTTCCTAACGCAGCATCTTTAAAAGAGCATCTGTGATTTTCGATTCTGCTTGGGCCATATCATTCATGTCATAACTCAGCAGGTCGCCCAGCCCAGCAAAATCCGACGCCTCCATCATAGCGCGTGACTTGGACAACGTGGTTTCCAGTGTTGCATTATGTACAGCAAGAGAAATCTCCCCTACCTTCAATGCCTCCGGATCCAGGGCTAGTGCATTCACCGCTTGCAGTTGACGCTCCTTCACTACTTCCCAAATATCCAGCAACTGATTAAATTGTCCGAACCCTTCCACCGGGTTATCGCTTTGCAGCACTTCGGCCAGTGAATGACATACCGCAGGCAGCTCAGGCAGCACCTCTACCATCTCCAATAATGATTCACGAACCAACGTCATCATATTGGCCGATACGATTTCCAATGTATCAATAGCATCTAACGTCGTAGCGCCCAACTCAGGTGTCAATGCGTCAGGCGCAATATCCCCCCCATTTAATACGATGGATTGGATTAGCTGCCCATCACCTCCAAGTATCTGGGTCACATCCAGCAATACATCAGAGAGGGTTTTAGGGTTTGAAACCAAGGTAAAATGAGAATCGTTGTCAACAGTCAATTTCATGGAAAAACATCATTTCTTAGGTAATATATTACCCAGATTACCCATGTCGGTCGGTGCCGCAGCCTCCTGGTTCTCCGCCTGGATAGCCAAGTACACTTCTTTGCGATGTACCGACACATCCTGAGGGGCCACAATACCAATTTTTACCTGATTGTCCTTCACATCAAGAAGTTTCACCTCAATGTCATCGCCAATCATTATGCTCTCATTTTTTCTACGTGTTAGAACGAGCATTGGCTGCTTCCTCCTGGGACKCCTGCCCTCCCTGTTGAGCTTGTGCAAGGAGAAATTGCACAGGATAACTGCTTTTCTCCAGAATAGTCTGCTTCCCTAACCGCTGCGATGTATTTATCAGCACGGGCGCCTTCAAATTAGTACGGATTTGATTGGGATCTTTCGGTACCACCAACAATGTATAGATATCCAGTTGATCCACATCATCTACAGCCAGTTCAGCCAGTTCGTACGCGCCCAGCTTGATGGAGTAATCGGGTACAATCGTACGCGGATCCATAATGATAAACGCTAAATCACCCGAATCCGTGGATTGCAGCCATTGCARWKMKYKYMMYKCCGGACCAGGTAATACTACAAACCGACGATAATCCTGAAAACCGATGATGGGACCAGTGAATGTAATGATAGCTTGATCGTCGATATCGAGAGTTCCGAATCGTGATGTATCAAGTTCCATATAGCCCTCCACCCCATTCCCACGAAACAGGTACCAGTATGCCGATTTACGCCTCCCTTCTCAAGAAAAATTACCTCGTCTCCGACTCTTTTAGCTACAATAGTCGCAAATTAACGAAATACTTGATAGAACACATGGAGCAAACTATTGATTGATGAATTCACAGCCCAGTTCGAGGCTTTGAAAGGACACGTCCATACGGCCGACACACCAGCCCGAGCCGTGGCATGCATACTGGCCGTATGCGAAGAGGCACAGGCAACCTGCCTTGCAACGGCCCAACTCCCCCAAGCTATCGAAACAGCTCTGCGCGATGCTGTTGCAACTACCTCTCTAGACTTGCTCACGCAACCCTACGCAGCAAAAGATCTGCCCTTATCAATCGACAAGGCGCAGGTAGGCGTTACAGGCATCGTCCACGCTATCGCAGAGACGGGCACCTTGGTGGAAGTGACCACGAACGATGCTACGCGACTGGTGTCTTCCCTTCCCCGAACGCATATCGGCGTATTCCATGAGCGTGACTTCATTCATGGGCTGAGAGAATCTGCCAGTACGTTACGCAAAATTTTCACTGAAAACGACCAGGATTGTGTCGTCAGCTTTCTATCTGGACCTAGCCGCACAGGCGATATTGAGATGCGCCTCACCCTGGGCGTTCATGGTCCTGAAATTGCCCACGCCCTGATACTTACCGGGGAGGAGTTTTAATGTCCCAGAATCGCTATACACATTTAACTTCCGAAATTCGAGAAGCCATTGCTAACCCGAAAAAAAGCCAGGCTCTTTATACCGCAATGAAACGCGGTAGAGATAACCGAGCAGAACGCCTGGAGAACTTAAAGGGAGGTCTTGCTTTCCGGGAAGAAGTAAAAGATCGAAAGAACCATTGCAAATCATGCTCAGAAGACCTGATGGAAAAATTTATCGCCAATGCAGAAAAGCGAGGCGTAAAGGTTTTCATAGCGAAGACCGGAGCCGATGCCATAGCCTATACGTTGAAGCTGGCCGAAGAGAAGCAGGCGAAAACCGTTTCCAAATCCAAGTCTCTCACCACCGAAGAAATTGAAATCAACGATCCCTTGCTGGAAGCAGGACTCCGCGTAGTGGAAACCGACCTGGGCGAACTCATCATCCAATTGGCAGGGGAAAAACCCTATCATCTGGTATTTCCATCCGTCCATAAAACGGCCGTAGAAGTGGCTGAGATTTTCGAAAAAGAAACCGGGAAACCCGTACCCAACGACATCGACGCCATCATGAAAATCGTGCGCAACTACCTGCGTCCCATTTTCCTCAACACAGACATCGGTATGACGGGTGCCAACGTGGGCATCGCGGAAACTGGCGGCATCGTCATCGAAACCAATGAAGGCAACGCCCGCCTCGTATCCAGTATCGGCAACTGCCATATCTGCATCATGGGCATGGAGAAAATCGTTGAAACCATCGATGATGCTCTGCTTATGGTATTGGCCCACCCCGTAAGCGCTACAGGCCAACTCCCCACCACCTACGTCACCTGGATGCACGGCAGATCCCCCATGGGCGAAGGCGAAGGCCCACTACGCGATTCCCACATCATCATCCTGGATAACGGCCGTACCGAAATGAAAAACGACCCCGCACTGGAAGAAGCACTCAACTGCATTCGCTGCGGTGCCTGCATGAATATCTGCCCCACCTACGGCGTAGTAGGCGGTCACACCTTCGGGTATATCTACCCCGGCCCTATCGGTATCCCTTGGACCGCGCAAGTACACGGACAAGACCTGGCGGCAGATTTCGCGTCGCTCTGTATCAGCTGCGGATTATGCAAAGAGATTTGTCCGGCACAAATAGACATGCCCATGATGATTGCCGAGATTAAACATCGCGACAAGAAAAAGAATCCCACACCCAAAGCAGAAGCCACCATGATGGCAGCGGATCGTTTTGCCAAGCTGGGCAGCGCAACGGCTCCATTGTCCAATTGGGCGCTCAGCCTGCCTCCGGCACGGTGGGTTATGGAACAGGTCTTGGGACTGGATAGACACCGCAAGCTACCCACTTTCGCACACAACACACTTGAGAAGCAATGGAAGAAACGAGCCAAGCAGCCCGCATCCAATGATGGCACCCGTGTCGCCTTTTTCGCCGATGTGTATGCCAATATCAATGACCCCAAACTAGGCATGGCTATCATCGAACGCCTGGAGAAAGCGGGATGCTCCGTCGTATACCCGGAGCAAACCTCCAGCGGATACCCTTATGTTGCCTACGGCGATCTGGATAAGGCTCGAGAAACAGCCTTGTATAATATTGAACGCCTCTACCCCTTGGCGAAAGACGGGGTTCTCATTACCAGCCCGGAACCCACCGCAGCCTACGCGCTGAAACACACTTATCAAAGTCTGCTGCCCGACGATGAGCGCGCAAAAGTAATCGCCCAACAGACCAGAGAGGTATTTGAACTGCTGCTAGAACTGGAACCCTCCCCCACTACTCCTTCCCTCAAAGGAAAGAAACTCGGCTTTCACTGTTCATGCCACCAGCGCCCCATGGGGTCCGGCTCTCAGGCAGTGGAATGGCTCCAACGACAAGGAGCCGAAGTCGTACGGGTTGAAACCGGTACCTGCTGCGGTATGGGAGGCACCTTCGGACTGAAAGCCGGCGCGCTGGGCTACGAATTGAGCCAGGCCGTGGGCGGTCCTCTGTTCCAGGCTTTTGCCGAATCTGGAGTAGATATGATCATCAGCGAAAGCAGTGTATGCGCCATTCAACTGGCCGAAGGTACTGGCCTCCCGGTTGTGCATCCCCTGAATTTACTGAACCCATAAACTACAAAACATTGAACTGCACAGCATTGCAAAAAGGACAGCCATGCCATCCAACGGATCCGAAACCGTCACTGAATCTATCCGAGTTATTGTGCAGAGCAGGCTCGTCCCCGAACAATCACAACCTGCTCAAAATCTCTACTTTTTCAGTTATAAAATAACCATTACCAACGAAGGCTCCAAGTCCGTTCAACTGCTAAGTCGGCATTGGATTATCACTGACGGACTGGGTAATACCGAAGAGATCCAGGGAGACGGCGTAGTAGGCGAGCARCCTCGTATACTTCCCGGCGCATCCCATTCCTACACCAGCTTCTGCCCACTCCCCACCTTTCGCGGCACCATGGAAGGTACCTATACCATGCAGGACGACAGTGGCAGAGTCTTTCACATCAACGTGGGACGCTTCCACCTCATTTCTCCCGARTCCCTGAATTAACCCAAGACGATACCGTCATTTCCCCATGATACAAAAAAGCTCCCACCGACCGAAGTCGATGGGAGCCGAACTTACGTTACTAAGTAGTAAAACTTATCTACTAGATAGTAGTAGAACTAGGGGCAACGCTGTACGCCACCAGGACCATTAGTGTCACCAGCACCACCACCACCGCCGAAGCCAGTGGTTTCACCAGTGCTGTTATCCTGCAAACAGTGAGTGATGATCATGGAACCGGTATTCAAAGGAGCCGGAGTGGTCGTACTAAATGCAACATATTTGATGAATTCTACGTGACCATCCATGAACAGAACATTGGAACCACCCGGAATATGGTTGAAACCAGCCGGGTTCGTGGAGCCTTGATCCCACATGACAACCAAGTCACTCTGACTGATGTTAGAACCACCAGCATTATTGATGTCAGTAATCAGGAAACGCTCAATACCTTCACGAAGACGGAAGATAGTATCGCTGTCGCCATTACCATAGCTGGCACCAGCAGTGGCAACATTAATACCATCAAACTCGGCAACATAACTTGAAGTACCTGTCAGGTTACCGCCAACATTATTGCTTCCCAAGTTTACATCAGCATCCCAGAAACCATACGCCTGAGCCTGGGTGTTAGCTCCAATAAATGAATCTACAACTATGTTGTTGATGATGTAGTCATTGTAAGCCAAAAACTGCAGAGGGATTGGAGTAGCTGGATTGCTTATCAGAATGTTAATGCCAGTGCAGAGTGCAGCTTGACTCCATGTTGGCATGATACCACCAATTTGATCATGCGGTGCCTGCGGGTTCGAAGGATCATCGCTAGCTTTGTCGAAAGTCATACCCAAGTAAGCATAGCTACCATGAGTTAACTTCGTGCCACGGCAACTTTCGATACAACGCACACCAGTGTCATTTTTACCCGTGAAAGGGTTAATGAGATCATCTATGGAGAACGAAGAATCCGAAGGGCATACCAGCACTTTCGTGTCAGTAATGTACTCAGGATACATATCGCCCATCTCAAACATGTAATAGATAGCATCATTATCGGTAGCACCACTTGGTACTTCTACCGGCAATGTGGGATCACTACAGTTGTAAACGGTCTCGTCCATGTATCCACCGATGCGAGGGAACTTTTCGCCACGCGACTCGTTGGAGTACATCTTCAGGGATAAGCCAACCTGTTTCAGGTTGTTCGCGCAGCTAGACCGACGAGCGGCTTCACGGGCACGAGCAAGAGCTGGAAGCAGGATAGCTGCCAAGATACCGATGATCGCGATAACGACCAACAGCTCGATTAGTGTAAATCCTTTTTTCTTCATAATAAATAAATCCTTACACATTTTTTTATGTTAAACAAATTTAGTGATTCGCCATCAGGCTAACACCAGCACCACATTCAAATTTGGATTAACGTACTAAACTAACGCGAAGTTAATTCGAACAAGACAGTCATCCGAATAGTCATCAGCCCTTTGTCATCTCCTTTCTGTTGGGGACCGCATACAACCACACGCCCTTACTACACTATCCATTCCAAAATCCAAACTAAGGATAATGGTCATGAACGCAGCACAAGAGTTAATCTATCAACTATCACCTTTCTTGTCAAGAGCTAAAAACACTTATTTTGTCAATATATTACCCGTGTTCTGATTTCAGATTACCTAAAATATAGTCGAATATATTACATTTTGGGTTTTTCCCTACGTAAATAGAGTATAATCCACTTAAATAGTTCAAATTTTCCATTCAATCCATCTAAACCAAGGCAATTACTCTAACATCATGGCAACAAAATCACGACGAAAAACCACGTCCCGCCCTTACGGTGGTAAACGTAAGGTCAAAAAGCAGAATCTCACGTCACGTACATCATCACGGCCCCTTCATATCAGCTGGAAAAATCTGGGCCCCRTGTACGATTTCTGGGGAAAAGAATTTGAACGCTATTACCAGCTTGAGACCCTCACTAATGCTGTGGAAAGAGCCATTCGCGGCGAGGATAAATTCATGCTGCCCAGCATCCACGAGGTACTGGGTCCCAATCCCATCACCAGCATAACCTGTGAACTGTTCCAGGAAGGTCGATTCCAGCTTATCTTCCGCATGCGGGCCGTAAATGCCAATCGGAAACGTGCCTCTTTCGCGTTGGTGGTGGCGAAGAATCACAAAGAATGCAGCGACGTCGCCCGGACTGAATACAAAAACCTGCGCATACTAAACGGTCGTGTCCCCCAATGCGTGGTAAAACCCTATCGTGGAAATACCATTTTTCTCCCGGATCGCCATAAACGCACGACACACAATCGAGAGCTTTACGCCTACGTGACGGAATGGATGCGCGGATTTCACGAATTGGGGATTCAGCGAAATCATCAACTCTTTATCAACATCCCCAACAAGCAGACCTTTAACCGCGACCAGACCCAAGCCCTCAAACGGCGCATGGTGGAAATTGTGCTGCGTACCTACGACCCCAAGGGAAGGACATGTATGGGCATGCCCCAGCTCGCATCGGGAGATTTCGTCGTATCCAAGCCGGGTCAAGGCAACGCCAAGTTAAAGCTCATTGCCTGCCGAGAACTGCTCCAGCGAATTTCACCAGCACGTCTGTTCCACGAAATACTCCATGCCGAGTGGGACTGGAGTGGTAAATCCTACCGACTGGCTCCGGAATCACCTACAGATATAGTGCAAGCCCTGCACAATGCCTATGGAAAAAAAGAAGCCACGCGATGGCTTGATCTCTATCGCATAGCTGTCAAGGCAGGACGTTTCCCCGAGTCCAGGTATTTCCCACTGGACGATTTGACTGCACTATTGGATTGACAATCCCGATGCAGTCTACACCTTTTCTGTGCAGAAATATTGAATCACGCCCCCTCTTTTGCCCTACTATAGGAAGGGGAGAGCAAGCGTGACATCAAAATTAGTATCACAAGAACATCGTATATCATCGTGTCGAGGGCTGGTGCTGGGTCAAACCCATAGCGGCGCAGCCATTCCACCCCACGATATAAAGCGGATGCTTCGCTACAACAGATTAGTGCTCAATGCGGAAAAAGCAGACTATCTGGCTCTCGGAACGCAGGTGGCTTCCCTTCAATCCTTACTGCCGTCCACAAAAGAAATGGGACTTGCCCTTTCATTGCGCACGGATGCCGATGCCCCGCCGCCGGATCTGAAACAGCTCAAAATAGAAGGCCTATGGGATGTACTGCTCACCCCTGTCTCCTGTGACGCTCCTCACTTATCCTCCTGGCTAACGGTCTGTCGGGAAGCCGACGTACCGATTCGTCTCCAACTCCCGCTGCCGTTTCCTACTCAATCTGATCCCGAAAAATGGGCTCGTGAACTGGCCGATTCTGGCGGAGTTGTACTCGTACGATTCGCTATTACCGACCCACTCGTCAATCCCACCCATGACGTGACAGCCCAAGATGCACCGCGCCATCTTCAATGGGCAGAGAAAGCCATCGTTGAATTGGAGAAACACGACATCGAAGCGGGTTTCCTTCACGCCCCATTCTGTTTCCTCTCCGAATCAAGCTGGCAGAATACCCTGAACGATCCCCAACTCAACATCGACCACAACGACTACATACCCGCCGTCTGGGACATGACTAAGAAAATGTGGCATCGATCCCTTTTGACCAACAGTATTCTGTCCCGTTCGCTGCTCTCCCAAAATACATTGCACAAAGAAGTGGTCGACACACTCATGCTGCCGCTTCTCCTCCGTAATGGCTACCTGCACATGATGGGCCGACTCTACCGCCGCCTCACCATCCGCTTCGATATATTCAATCGCCTCCCAGATGAAACCGATAAAGCAGCCATTGAACAAGCACAAAAGAAAGCGGAAGCGAAACGCACGAATACCTTGGGTACCGAATGTGCTCAATGCGCCTTGCGCACCATCTGCGACACACACACTTCCACCATAAAAAAAGCACTGCCCGGAATACAGTCCAAGGCGATACAAGGCGACCATGTTGTATCCCCACTTCATTTCAATCAGCTTCAACCCAAATATTACGACGCTATCGATGTTGAACGTCGCGATTGGAAACCATTTTCCCAGTCGCTTGCAAAGGAAGCACTGGAACTCGTCACATCTTCTCCCCCCGACAAAACCTACACCGCCGCCGATTACGGTGTAGAAGATGCGTATTTAAAAATTCTTCCTATCAGCGGGTATGGTAATCCAGATATACTTCGGCATATGATGATACAAGAAAAACCTGATGCAATTTTTCCCAACTGGATATCTACCCATGAAGATGGAACAGTGGGATTTTACCCAATGGAAACAAAGGATAGAAAACTAGAAGTCAGAGAAGACATTGTAGAGTATTTATCTGATTTCAAAATTAAAAAAATTATAGA
>NVWG01000115.1 GCA_002746185.1 Candidatus Hydrogenedentota bacterium | reverse complement strand
CTATTGCTTTTTTTTCGGGTTGAGAGCATTGTTTTGTATAGGGAAAATCGGCAAAATTCCGTGCGAGCCTGCATTGCGTATAGAGCACAATATCGGCATCGGGGCCATCTCCGGCAACCCAAGCCGCCGGGGTATCGAGGATGGTATAGGACATTTCAGTCGGCTCCAGATTCGGAGACGCTGAGGCCCGTTTCCAAGGCCTGAATTTCATCTCTTAGCGATGCTGCTTCTTCGTAATTTTCTGTTCCCAGTGCAGATTTCAGCAGGGCGCGTTTATTTTGTAAGTTGGCTCTTACTTTTACACGCACATCATCTTGGCGTGGGATTTTTCCACGATGGATCAGCCCTGCATGAATTCCTTCCAGGATGGACTCTAATTGGATGGGGAATTTGCTGTAACAATCTGAGCACCCTACTTGTCCAGAGTCCATAATACTTTGGAGTGGCATGCCACAGGTGGAGCATGTCTCGGTTCGGTAGATTACATCTGATGCGGATTGTTCTTTACGAACAAAGGGCGAGGGAGTGGAATATTCGAAACCACTACTCATTGTTTCCTGCATTTTGTCTAAGCACGCCTGACACACCTGAAGTTCCTTGACGATCCCGTCAACGACTTCGGCGTATCGAACGGATGCGAAATTTTTATGGCAATTTTGGCAGTTCATAGCCACCCCCTTGAGCTCCAATCTGCTGGATAGGTAGTATAGCACTGGTTTTTGGTGGTAATCCAAGGGCTTGCCAGAAAGACCAGGTAATCAATTGACAAGTTTTACTTTTTTATCTGTATTGTTTGCGATATGCATTTCTGATACCCCGAGGTAGTGCTTTGTATCGGGCTATATTTCTGTTCTATGGTGTGTTGATTGGTATTGAGGAGATGTAACAGCATGAATTCCCGTAAAAAAATCCCATTGGGTGAATCGTCTTCGCTGACGAATAATCCGTTTTCTGGTTTGGGCAGCGTGAGTGAGGGTTCCGCATCATTACCTGTAGCGGAGACCCCGGAGAAGACGCCGAGCAGCGCTGTTCCTGAATTTTTCGTGGAGAGAACGCGAAAAGGTGGGTGGCCGTTAAAATTGGAAAACAGACGGGGCGGAAAAACGGTGACGGTATTGGATCGCGTGTCTGGAGATACGAAAGCGTTGTTGAAACTACTGCGGCAGCGATGCAGCGCTGGGGGAAGCGAAGGGGATGGCCGCGTCGAAATTCAGGGAGATCATATACGTGTGATTACCGCGTTGCTAGAGGAGCGTCACGGTAAAAAATAACGTCGGCCTGAAGAGTGAACTCTCCAAGCCGACGGGGATTAATTTTCGATGGATTATGGAAGTGCCAAGGCGATGAGTTCGGCGGGTTGTCTTCCGCCACCGCAGGCCACGACCAGATATTGCTTGCCGTCGGCCATGTAGGTTATGGGAGTGGCTGATGGCCCGATGGGCAGTGGCATGGCGTACACAACTTCGCCTGTCTTTTTATCGATGGCCATGAAGTTGTTGGGAGCWGAGCCGCCACTTTCACCTGCACCGTGATCTCCGCCGCGACTACGTCCGCCTCCCCTACCTTCACTGTAGAAAACGAAYAGCAGTTCTTTGGTCATGACCACGAAGCCCCAGGAGCGTCCTCCCAGGGGACCCAGATTCAGATCTTTCAGCGCGGGATGGTTGGTGGGGCCGTCGCCAATAGGAATCATCCAGGCATGTTCTCCTGTTTTAAGATCGATGGCGGTGAGTCGGGAGTAGGGTCCTTTAAACAGGGGCAGCCCTTGTGGCCCGGCTACTTGTCCCACGGCGCCGACGTAGTTGAAATTGGATCGGGCTGGGTCGGGTTTTTGCAGGGTCATGCTGATGGGTGCGCTGCTTGCGGACGGAATGTAGATCATGTCAGTGTCGGGATCAAAGGTAAGTCCGGTCCAGTTACCGCCACCGCCCCAGCCGGGGAGGTTGATGGTAGGTTTTCCCACCATAGGCGGGGTGTAGAGGGGGCCATGATTGTAGGTCTGCAAGATTTCTTTGGCTTCCGCGAATAGCTCTGGGGTGTAGTCGATGAGGTTCGCCTCGATTCCGCCCTGAAGAACTACTGGTGCTGGCTTGGTGGGGAATGGCTGGGTGGGCCATGACTCTTCTCCGGGTACGTTGGACTGAGGAACGGGGCGTTCTTCAATGGGCCAGACGGGTTTGCCGTTGGTACGGTCCAGCACCCAGACGAACCCCTGTTTGGTAATCTGCGCCAAGGCTTTGATTTCTTTGCCGTCCACNGTGATGTCGACCAGTGCGGGGGCGGCGGGAATATCGTAGTCCCACAGACCGTGGTGAACGTGCTGGAAGTGCCAGACGTATTTTCCGGTTTCGGCTTCAACGCACACGATGCTTTCTGCGAAATCGTTTTTGCCTTTACGGTGACCGCCGTACCAATCGTTGGTGGGGGTGCCGAAGGGCAGGTAGACGTAGCCCAGTTCCGGGTCGGCGGACATGATGGTCCAGACGTTKGCGTTGCCRGTATATTCAGCGGAYCCGTCTTTCCATGTATCGTACCCGGCCTGGCCTTTCAGGGGCGGATTGTTAAAGGTCCATTTCTTTTTTCCGGTTCGTACGTCGAATGCGTGGACATCTCCGGGCGGCATTTCTTTGATGGTGGGACCGTCGAAGATAACCATACCGAGTACAACGGTATCATTTATGACAAGAGGCGGTGAGACGTTGGACAAGAGACGGGCATCTACGGGTCGACGGTACTGGTCGGGCATGTTGATGATGCCTCCTTCACCGAAGCTTTCTATGAGCTTCCCGGTATCGGCATTGAGGCAGTACAACTTGGCACGGTTGGTGCCGAAGAGGATACGGTTGTCGCCTTTCCCATCGGACCAGAAGGCCAGACCACGGGTGTTGAACCCCAGATTGGTGGGGCGTCTCCCTTCATGGACTTTAGGATCGAAGGTCCWCAGTTCTTTCCCGGTCGTGGGATCGAGTGCGGCGATAATACTATAGGACGTGGTGGCATACAGGACACCGTCCACCATGAGGGGTGTGGCTTTATAGGCACCGGGTGTTTTTCGTCGGTCGCCGCCGGCGATGGGATTATCAGGGGATGACCAGCGCCAAGCCACTTGCAGGTCTTTTACGTTTGATTTGCTAATTTGATCCAAGGGTGAATATTTGGAGCTACCCAGGTCGCCGCCGTAGTTTCGCCATTGACCGTTTTCGGTGCCTTGCTGCGCCGAGGCTGTTCCTGCGGCAATGCACAGGGCAATGGCTGCCCACCGATTGATTGTCTTTCGCATCATGGGTGATTCCTTTATTTATTTTTTCTGACTATATTGAGGACAATGTTTTACGCTTAAATAAACTATTGAAATGCCTTCCAGACCACATGGCCCGAAGGAATTCCTGCAATTATTGGACTTTTGCCACCAGGAGAGTACGGTCATCGTTAGGCGGGGCATTGTTGGTAAAGGTTTTAATGGCGTGTGCTACTGTTTCGAGGATTTCCTGTGGAGAACATGTGGCGCATTGAATGTTGGTTTTAAGGCGATCCATTCCAAACAGATTTCTGTCCAAATCCATGGCTTCGAAGATGCCGTCGGTAAACAGTACAATGGAATCGCCGGAGCGCAGGTCAACGTAGCCAGAGTTGTATACCTCGTCATCTTTCACACCGAGGGGAAGGTTTCCGGTGGTGTCTGGCACTTCGATGAGAAGCGTATCGCCGCGATAGATGATGGGTGAGTCGTGTCCGGCACTGGAGTAGTCCAGACGTTTCGTATTGGGATCGAACACGCCATAAAATGCGGTGACGAATGTTTTGGATTTTCTGGTGTACAAATGGCACAGGTGTTGGTTTATATAGGAGAGGGTATCTGCAGGGTCGCTTGTTGTTGTAGGGCGTGTGTGCGCGATAGTGTGTGTCATAGCCATAACCACGGCAGCCCCGGCACCGTGTCCACTGACATCGGCAATAAGGATTCCCCACTTGCCGTCGGGGAGTTCAAAGAAATCGTAGTAGTCGCCGCCCACGCGCTGCGCGGTTTCGTAGAGGACGGCTAATTCCATGGAGGGGATATGGGGCAGCCCGTTGGGTAGAAGGGAGAGCTGAATCCCGGAGGCCACTTTCATCTCGTGGTCGATGACGCGGTAGGCTTCGTTGAGTTCTTCGCCTACACGAAGGTTGTGAACGGTACGGCCGAAAAGGTTGGCGGACCATACGACTTCCGGAAGAAGTTTCGGATCGAATGCGGCGGGCTCGTGGGACATTAATAGAGTCATGTTCATTGATTTGCCGTCGTCATATCCGGGCATCGCAAGTAGGGAGCGATAATCTTTGAGAAACTCGTATGCCGGATCGGTAGAATCTACGTTCAGGTCATCTATGACATGGGCTTGGTCGCTAAATACCAACTCGCCGAGCAGCCCGCCTTGAAATACAGGGAGTTTGTGAGGTTCTTCCCACGGATCGATGGGATTATCCCATCCGCTAAAACGCGTGATTCGGTATTCCGGGGCATCCACACCGCGTCGACTGAGTGTAATGGAGCCGTCGCGAGGTAGTAGGGGGGCTACTTGTTCACCAAAAATCTCCACCATTTCGCGTGGATCGACCGTGCTGCTCAGTGCTTTGACGGTTTTGGTAATGGATTCCAGTCGCTCTTCCCAGTCGTCGCCGATACCCTGAAATAATCCTTGGGACATATTCATGTTCGGTTCCTTTCGAGGAGTTACGAATGGGTTGCAGCAGATTCGATGGGTACGCGGGTTTCGAAATTGAGTATGTTGCTGGCGGCCAGCACACGATCTTCATCATCGTAAATGACAGCCCATTGGCCCGGCGCAACGGATCGCTCGGGTTGGTGGAATTCTATTTCGAAATGATTTTCACGGGGATGCACTGTGCAGGGGGCGGGGGTGTGGTGGTAGCGAATTTGAACCCTTCCTTCAAAGGATTCTTCTTGTTTKYCCTSKYCACYMYMMRCGWCWTCKWWKKCKRWRWMKSRRKKWYMRTWKRWGTMWTCTYYRMSASYYWCRAWRWGGGTATTGTTATCCTGATCGATGCGGACARCATAGTAGGGATCGCCGCCACCGATTCCCAGGCCTCTGCGTTGTCCGATGGTGTATCCGGTCAGGCCGTGGTGCTCGCCCAACGCTTCGCCGCGCATATTAAGGATGGGGCCTTTGGGTGCGGCACCGATGCGATTGTTCAGGAAGCGTTTGTAGTCATTGTCTGGAATGAAACAGATATCCTGGCTTTCGGGGGTTTCGGCTGAGGCGAGACCAAGTTCGCGCGCTTTGGCTCGGGTTTGTTCTTTCGTAAGTGTGCCCAGAGGGAAGAGACCCATGGCGAGTTGTTTTTGAGAAAGCCCTGCCATAACGTAGCTCTGATCTTTGGGGGTGTAGACGGCGCGCTGCACGGCATAGCGATCTCCGATTTGCGCCAAGCGAACATAGTGTCCGGTGGCGATGCGGTCCGCGCCGAGTTCCAACGCTTTTTTATAGAGGGTTCCGAATTTGAGACGCTGGTTGCAGCGGATGCAGGGGTTGGGTGTTCGACCGCTCAAGTATTCGCTGGCGAAATCGTCTACGACCTGCGCTTCAAAGTTGTCTACCAAGTTGAGGGTGTAGTGGGGAAAGCCGAACTTTTCACAGACCTGGCGGGCATCCAGTGCCATCTCGATGGAGCAGCAGGCCTGATAGACGGTTTCCGGGTCGTGATATTCATCGGCGACAACGCGCATGGTGATACCGACGATGTCATGGCCTTGCTCCGCTAGGATAGCGGCTGTGACACAGCTGTCCACGCCGCCGCTCATGGCAACGAGAACTTTGGATTTTACATTTGGGATTTCGGGATTGGACATGGGTAGCCTTCGTCAAACGGTCTTTATTATACGGTATTTGAGAAGGGTCAACAAAATGATGCGAAAAGCCCTATCCGCTTGATGCGGACAGGGCTTCTGGGCGGTGTATATCTACTAATTATTGGTTTGAGATTCTTTGGCGGCTACAGCTGGTGCGGCTTTCTTGGGTGACTTCATATCACCTGGAGCCTTCATGGCGCATGTCCCTTCAAATATGACCCCTTCGGCGATACTGATTCGCGGGGAGGTGATATTGCCCAGGACTTTGCCCTGGTTGGCCACTTCGAGACGGTCGTGAGCAAACACATTGCCTTCCACGGTGCCGCTGATGATGATCTGCCCGGCTATGAGGTCGGCTTTGACCTGGCCGGATTCGTGGATGACAATGGTGTCTTCGCATTCGATTTTTCCATTCACCTGGCCTTCCACCCGGATAGTTCCTTTGGATTTCAGTTCACCGGTGATGACGGTACCTGCGCCGATAATAGTTGAAATTTTGTTTTCGTCATACATTTTTTTCTTGTCAAGCAWKRKKTATTGTCCAATATAATTTTTGGGATCGACCCTTTGGCCATCCACATGCACTTCGTAATGAATATGGGCGCCTGTCGCCCTGCCGGTACTACCGACCTTTCCGATAATCTTACCGCGCTCTACAGCTTCCCCTTTTTCCACAAGCCTCTTGCTCATGTGCCCGTACCAAGATTGAATCCCGTTGCCGTGATCCAATTTGACGACGTTGCCCAGAAACTGATGGTATCCAGAAAACAGCACGGTGCCGTTTGCAGWGGCGAGAATGGGTGTACCGTAGTTGGCGGAAATATCTACACCGGAATGGTTACGCAGTCGTTTTGTAAAGGGGTCTTTCCGGCGTCCAAATTTTGAGTTGATGCGGCGTTCGGGCTGATTGGTGGGCCAGATGGAAGGAGTGGTTGAGACTCGGTATCGCTGTTCTTCCATATCCATCACTAGGCGGCGGAGACTGCTGGACCGAATAGTGATTTCCTGGAGCATGAGATCGGCAGAGGGCCGGGCGAGACCGTAAATCAGTTCTGGCGGCGTCATGCGGTCGTCGTCGGAATAGACGGCACCAACCATCGCGCTATTCGGCGGTCCGCCTTTTCCATCTTTCGCTGGGATGATTTTTCCGGATGAATCTTCTTGTTGTGTGGGCAACCCGGTAATAACGCGTACTTCTTTTTCCAAGTCAAAAAGACGACCGAGTTCGCTGGTGAGCGTTTCATCGCGATGCTGGAATTCAGCCCGGATTTGTGCTTCCTGTTCGAGAAGTTTTTCCTGGTACATTGCCGGGAAGTCCGGATCAACACTTCTTGCTTCCAGATCCAGGTATTGCTGTTCCAGTTGCTGAACCTGTTGAGAGGTGATACGAGAACGCTGGAGCAGAAATGCGGAGGTAAATCCGAGGAGCATAACGACACTCAGTATGGACCATACGTGAACATCGCTCATGTTGAATGAGCGGCGCTCTCCCCTATCGTGAGGGATCAGTATTACGGTCCATTTTTTAATCATAATTCATCCGCTGGATGCAATATGCCTGTACGGGAGTGAACTGAATGGCACTGTTCTTCATCCTTCCGCAAGGATTTGCAACCGTGTATATTCCATTTCAAACCGATAGACGAATCTGCTGGTTTGAAAAGTACATCGTGCAGCCAAAATGGGTCATACCCATCTAAAACAGCACCAACTATATCAGTACCTTTTTTTGAAGTCAATGCGAAGTATGTCGAAATGGATTGGTGCATGTGTTCCTCTTGGTTTCTCGCAATAAACTATACCTGAAAATGTGTGATTTGGGAGGGACGTGGCTTATAATATCGGTATAAGCAGTTCGAATTGTAAGGGATAGACAACTTTGTGTCCGCGATAGGATACCATCAGGATAGTGGGCATGACTGACATCGCCAAGCTGAAAATATTATTTCTCTGTACAGGAAATTCCTGTCGCAGCCAAATGGCTGAGGGATGGGCTCGTCATCTAAAGGGGGAAGAATTCGCCGCCTACTCCGCTGGCACAAAGCCGCATGGACTGAATCGGGTGGCGATGAAAGTGATGCTGCAAGCTGGCGTGGATATGGCTGACCATCGATCCAAAACTATTCGGCAGCTGGGTGAAATCGAATTCGACTATGTGGTGACCGTGTGTGATAACGCGCAGGAGGCGTGCCCCGTTTTTCCGGGGCAGGCTAAAGTCATCCACAAGGGCTTCGACGATCCACCGCGTCTGGCTGCTGCGGCAACATCGGAAGAGGAAGCGATGGGGCATTACGAGCGCGTCCGAGATGAGATTCGCGTGTTTGTTGAGACACTGCCGGAGGGACTGGAAGGGCTGGGGCGTGGGGAATCGGTGCAGCTCACATTAAACCTGTAAAGATTTGGTGTGGAGTCGTGAGAGCTGTACATGTCTACGTCACGATTACATCCGTTTTATGATGGCGTTTGCAAATTCCGTGGTACCAGCGGTGCCGCCTATGTCGGGCGTGAGGGTTTCCGGGTTGCCTTCTTTAAGAATGGCGTCGTAGGCATGGCGAATCCGATCCGCTTCTTCCACGAGTCCCATGTGGTTGAGCATCATGACGCCGCTCATGATGAGTGCCAGGGGATTGGCCAGGTTTTGTCCGGCGATATCTGGAGCGCTGCCGTGGACGGCTTCGAACACAGCACAGTCATCGCCGATGTTGGCACCGGGAATGACGCCTAAGCCGCCTATGAGTCCGGCACAGAGATCGCTGAGGACATCGCCGTAGAGATTTTCCAGGAGCAGGATATCGAATTTCTCTGGTCTGGTGACGAGCTGCATGCAGCCGTTATCGATGATGAGTTCCTGGTATTCCAGTTTGGGATGACAGGTTTCGTGGATTTGGCGGGCGCAGTCGAGAAACAATCCATCGGAGAGTTTCATGATGTTGGCTTTATGAAATACGGTGATTTTTTTTCGGTCTTTGGCCAACGCGTAGTCGAATGCGAAGTTGGCTATGCGGGTACATGCTTTTTCCGTGGCTACTTTGAGGCTGGTAACGACGCCTTCGGTAATGACGTTTTCGATGCCGGAATAGAGTCCTTCGGTATTTTCCCGGATGACGACGATGTCGATGGGGGTGTCGCTGAAGCGGGTGTGAATGCCGGGCATGGTGCGGACGGGACGAACCGCCGCGTAGAGGTCGAGTGCCTTGCGCAGGTGTACGTTGGCACTGCGAAAGCCTTTGCCGATGGGGGTAGTAATGGGAGCCTTGAGGCATATTTTATGTTCCCGAATGGCATCGAGGGTGTACTCGGGCATCACTTCGCCGTATTCCTCAAGAACGGCTTCTCCGGCTGGCAAATTGAGCCAGTCAATATCGGCTCCGGTGCTGTCGATGACATCCCGGGTGACKTTGGCCACTTCGGGACCAATACCGTCTCCTGCTATGAGACATACGGTTTTGGACATAGTTGTTGATTCTCCTGATTTTTAAAAATTTTACATGCTCAGTAAAAACTTCGTGTAAGTAGTAGCGGAATTGCATTTAGACATCATCTGTGAGGCGAAGGGTCTTCGCGTTGAAAGAACAASTRTTCYGWTCTAAATCGATGATGGTGGGAGKGTCGGCTACTTACTGCCGAACWCGGTTATGATAACACATATCCATCCCCTAATTCTTGATCTGTATCGCGCTTCTTGTCGCACTTTCTTCTCGGCAGGGTTCCGCGGAACGTGTGTAGGCTCAGGGCGGATGGGAAGCGGGCAAATAGGGTCGAGATAAGGAAACGAATTACCGTTTGTAAATGATGTCGCCGCTGAGTACAGTCATAAGGACTTGGGTATCGAGGATTTCATTTGCCGGGATAGTCATAATATCTTTGGACAGCACCACGAGATCGCCCCACTTCCCCACTTCCAGCGATCCTTTTGTTTTTTCTTCAAATGCGGCGTAGGCTGCGTTTATAGTGAAACTTCTCAGGGCCTCTTCTCGGGTCATACGTTGATTGGGAACCCAGCCACCTTCGGGCCACCCCTTGGCATCCTGCCGAGTAACGGATGCGTAGAATCCCAGCATGGRGYTGACGCTTTCCACGGGRAAATCAGAACCGTTGGCAATCACTACGCCTACGTCCAGAAACCGCCGCCAAGCGTAGGCACCGAGGATACGTTTTGGACCCAGCCGCTCTTCGACCCAGTACATATCTGAAGTGGCGTGGGTGGCCTGCATGGATGCAATGACGTTCATTTTATCGAAGCGCGGGATATCCTTAAGGCTCACGATCTGGGCGTGCTCGATTCGAAATCGGTGATTCTTRTTGGGAACAGCTTTGAGCGCGTCATCGTAGGCATCGAGTGCGATGTGATTTCCTTTATCGCCGATACTGTGGGTACACATCTGGAACCCGTTCTTTAACGCTATGATACTCAGGTCTCGTAATTCTTCGTAGTCGGTGATGAGCAGGCCTCTGTTGCCGGGGTCATCAGAATATTCATCAAACAATGCAGCGCCTCGGGAACCCAATGCACCGTCTGTCATGGCTTTGATAGAGCGGACGGTTAGGTGGTCGTTGCCGTAGCCTATAAGCGGGCCTTGCTGCAGGCGAGCCAGCATGGTTTCTTCCATAGGGCCGTTGGCGACACGAAGCATGGCATAGACGCGAAGATTGAAAACGCCCTCGTCGATTATTTCTTTGTAAATATCTTCTATATACGGTGATATGCCCGCATCGTGAACGGTGGTGAGGCCGTATTTAGCACATTCTTTAAGGGCCTTACGGATAGTCTTCTTTATCTGGTTTTTTGACTGGGGAGGGATATTGCTGAAGATGAGCCCCATCGCTGTGTCGATAAAAACGCCTGTTGGTTCGCCGGCAGCATCTCGAATGATCTTACCGCCGGACGGATCAGGGGTATCTTTATCTACTCCGGATAAACGCATGGCTTCGGCATTCGCCAGTGCGGCATGWCCATCCACCCGAACGAGAAATACTGGGTTCTTGGGAGATCGTGTGSTTAAGTTGTTGTGGAGTGGAAATACTTTTTCGGGCCAGTCATTCTGATCCCATCCACGCCCCAGCAGCCATTCGCCGGGCGCAATCGACTCGGCCTGAAGTCCAACAGCATCGACAACTTGTGCGTATGTTTCCATGCCCACCAGATTAAGGCTATTCAGACTCATGCCTAAACCGAGGAGGTGGCCGTGGGCATCAATCAAGCCGGGGACGACGGTTCTGCCGTTAAGGTCGATAACCTGCACACCAGCATTGGCGCTTTGAAGCAGCTTTTCGGTGGATCCTATTGCGGTGATTTTGCCGCGAATAATTTCTACAGCTTGTACCACATCGTTCTTCTCGTTGGCGGTATATATTTTGCCGTTGAGGAGAAGCAGGCTCTTGTCTGATTGCGCTTGCGAATGTGCTGTGTGCAAAAGTATGCAGAGTGAAAATACCAGAACACGCAGTTTCATAAGGGGATAGATCTCCAGCAACCCAATGGGACGATATCTATATCGACCCCTACGAGTCTATCACTCTATGTCGATTCTTTCAACGCTTTCAATTGGGGTATCTTCGGTTATTTCCGCTGAGGATTCCTCTTTCGGTGAATCTGGAGCAGGTTCAGCGCCTGATTCCGAAGAGATTTTTTCTTGAGGAGTCGAATCTGGTTTCGTTTCGAGTACAGGAGCCGCTGACAGATCGTATAAGTAGAGCGTGTACGCGGCCCAGGTTTGTTTGTCCAGTTGGGTTCCCATTTCATTCAGGGTTGTCTCGAAATATTGCCGTTCCCCCTGACCCAAGTGGTCTTCATTATCGATAAAGGCAAACCACACGCGGTCGTTGCCTGCAAAGGATTGCATTTCGTTTTTGTACCACGTCCAATCGCGTCGTGAGGTGATACCTACCTGCACGGGAGTCATGTCGTAGTCGTAGTGTTCTTCGGCGTAGTAATTGAACTCGTTGCGGAGCCAGAAAAAAAGGTATACCTTGTCATCGGTTTGCTGATGAYCTTTCAGGTATGACACAACGGGTCTGGCACCCTGCTTTGGTTCTTTAACTATTTCGTTTACGGCGATGATGGCAGGTTGAATCAAGACACAAAGAATCAATGTGACGGCGGCGATACGAGAGCGCGTCCACAGCGCACGTACGATATAAACGAGGCCCGCGGCGGTGATGAGAATGAGTGCAGGGGCGAAGAAATGGAGGAATCGATTGGCGATGGGATAGCGTCCAAAATGCGAGGCACCTAACGCGGCTAGTATGGGTAAAAACAGGACGAATAATTCTGCTCGGCGGGTTTTCCACAGTGTACCCAATCCAATGAAGAAACCGACTACCCCGAGGCCGGGCAACGCCAGACMCATGGGCCATTGGAACATATCTACGAATCGCCAGATGACCCATTTGATGGCGGCAGGCCAGGGTCGATTGGGAGGCAGGAGGAAGTAGGAATCGATATGCCAAGATCGTAATATTTCGTCTTCCGCATAGAGCCGCAGGGATACGTAATAGTCCAAGGCGAAACTACCTGCCCAGACGAGCGCTATGAGGATGAGTCCYCCTGCTTTTTTCCAGTCTCGCGCGAGTAAGGCGTGCGTCCCAAGCGCTATCCCCGATCCGGCAAGGATAAACAGGGCTGGGTGTGACAGCCAAATGRCCAGGGCTCCTGCCAGGGCGAACAAGATGGCGGGGCCGCGAGTAAATGGGCTGCRMRMGWWKCMKRYCSMSMYKWSASNGATGATGGCGGCGATGAGGACATCGGTGGAGTATTGCTTGAGTTCGGAACCGTAGCGCATGAGAGGCAGGGATACGGCGAAGATGGTGAGTGCCAGGGCTACCGACCCTTTGTCCGTGATTTTACGTCCCAGGAAATATACGACGATGATTGCGGCACAGGAAGCGAACAGGGGGAATCCGCGCAGGGCAAATTCATGGGTGCCGAATACGGAGATTATAGATTTGACGATCAACAAGAAGCCGATGGGGGCGCTCTGTTCGTTACCCAGAGGTTCAAGAAGTTCTCGAAATGTACGGCCTACCATTTCGACGGTGAGGTTTCCTTCATCATGCCATAAGGCACGATTTCGCCAGTACCATGCGGCGCGAAGTCCGATGCCCAGCAGCATGATRGGKATGGCCAGCCAGATGGATGCGAAGAAGACGCCCACCCGTGTGAGTGGCGGTTCGTCGATGATGCGCATTGTTTGAGGAGCGACACCCGTGAGTTCTTCCGGCACCCCATTCTCTTGTTCGTCTATTTCATCCTGCTCAGCATCATCAGCAATCTCTGCAATTCCATAGGACTCTCGATCCAGACTGAGCTCCTCGCGGGATTTATCATCTAGAGATTCATCGTTGTCATTTGGGGAATCAGTTCCATGATCCTCCAGACCCGCCAGCGGGGCGGAGGTCTCTTCCGATTCCTCAACGAAATTAGGGGATTCCAATTCAATATCTTCCCCGTCTTGTGCAGGGTCGATTTGCAATGTATAGGGATCATCCGTGGTGTAGGAAGAAGAAGGTTTTTCGAGAAACTCGTTGGACGGCTCGGAATCGTATCCGGACGTCAGGGCACCATAATCGCTTTCGGATTCTGGTGTCGTTTCGTCATCTTCACCGTTTGTATCTTCAGACTCTTCCGGCTTAATAGATTCTTTATCGTTGATATCGCTCAATGTTCCCCCTAACTGCTTTCTGTCTCCAACTGTATTTTACCAGAGACTACCGCATAAAATTCCTCTTTCCCCTCCTCGGTCTCTGCGGTGAAAAATGAAACCAGAGGCACAACGATCAGCGGAACGAAGGTAGTAGCATACGACGGATCGATGCCAGTTCCGTTACCTGCGAAACAATAATGGAACAGATGGCGAAACGCAGAAGACCCCTCGGGTGCTACGAAGCCTGTATTTAAAGCCCATTTGATGAGGACAAACCAGACCAGTCCGGAAATGAGTCCTGATGCCATGCCCCAGAATGCACCGGCATTGGTGGTGCGTTTCCAGTAGATGAGATAGCCTACGGCGATGACCATGGCGAGGAAGGTGTTGATAACCAAGAACGACCCGTTTAGTTCCATGTTGATCCCTTATCGTGTGATTACCGAACGGGGCTGCCGTCCGCATCGATTACATGGACTGTACCCAAATTCAGCTCCCGGATTCCATCTTCGATCTTATCCCGGTCGCCCACTACCAGCCAGATGAGGCGGTCGGGGTGTACCATTTTTTTTGCGGCGGCTTCGAGTTTAGGAATGGACAGTGCCGCGATTTCTCCGGGATAGGTGTCGTAGTAGGTATCGGGGAGCTGATGAACGACAAGACGACGGAGGGAACGCTTGACGGCATTCATGGTTTCCCATTGCCCGGCAAGGCGCAGGGTCTGATTTTTCTGCGACTTGTCCAATTCTTCGCTGGTGATGGGCCGTGCGCCCAGGATTCCGCTGTATTCCTTTTGCAGTTCGATGAGGGATTCTCGCGTCTTGTCTGTCTGTACCGGAGCCCGACCCAGGTAGAGGCGTTGTGCGCGAGAGGGCAGGATGGAGCTGCGTGCGCCGTAGGACCAATGCTTGTCTTCGCGCAGATTCATATTGATGCGGGAGGTAAAAGAGCCGCCAAGAATCCGGTTCATAGTCTCTACGCTCACTTCGTCTGCGGCATCGAGTGCAGAAGCAGGCTGGGCAGTAAAGATGTAGGATTGCTGGGCACCGGGTCTATCAAGCAAGTAGACTTCGCTTTGGGATGGCAAATCGACTACGGGAATTTCTCGGGTGGGTACATCCCCTGCCTTCCAACCTTTAAGGCGGGATTCCAGGAGGGTTGTGAGTTTCGTTAGGGTGATATCGCCCACAACGAGAAGGGTGGCGTTGTTGGGTTTGAACCATGTTTTATGAAATGAGGTCAAGTCGTCGGGTGTCATTTCGGTAACGGTACGTTCCATGCCTGAACCGGAATAGGGGTTACCGTAGGGATGGTCCGCACCGAATACGATGCTGGGGATTAAACGCATACCTGCTGAGCGGGGTGATGCCTTTTCTTGTTGAATGTTTGCCAACTGTTGTTGCTGGAGACGTTTGAATTCCTTTTCCGAAAAGGCCGGGTTCAATATCACGTCCCAAAAAATGTCGAGGCTGGGTTCCAAATTTCCTGTCAGTGCAGACAGCGAGACGTTACTGGTATCCAGCGTGGAGAAGGTACTGAGTTCTGCGCCGAGCATGGCCAGCTCTTCGCTGATTTCCAGCGACTGGCGCGTTGCGGTGCCTTCGTCCATCATATTGAGGGTAAGGCTGGCGGTGCCGGGCGCAGCGAGATAATCCGCGGAGTATCCGGCGTTCACCAGCAGATCCATGGACACAATGGGTATGGCATGGCGTTCTGCCAAGACTATTTCCAAACCGTTGGACAGGGTGGCTCGCTGTACAGTGGGAAACGCGGCGGGCTCTTGTTCGCCCAGCTCGGGTAAAGCAGATCTATCTACACCAACTGGTTTCACGGTGTATTTGGGGAAAGGGTGTACTTCGAGAATATATACGCCGTCGGTAAGCCATTCTCGGGCGGCCTGCTGGAGATCCCTAGCCGTCGCGTTGCGTACATACCCCTGGATCGTTTTATATGCGTCGGGCGAATCACCGTAGGTCTCGCTCATGGCAAGGACATCGGAGGCGCCGCCAAAACCGCCGATACGTTCGATGCCTCGTATGAAGCGGGACATGTWTCCTGTTTTAACCCGTTCCAATTCCTTTTTCGTGGGACCTTTTTCGATAAGTTCGGTCAGCTCCTCGTCGATGGCGCGTTCCACCTCTGCCAAGTCCACACCGGATTTAGCGGTGCCGACGATGATAAATTGCCCGCCTATTTCGCGCAGGTATACGTAAGCACTGACGCTGGTGGCGATCTGATCTTCGTAGACGAGACGTTTGTAGAGTCGGGAATTTTTACCCGAGGCTAGCAGATCGCTGACCAGGTCCAGATTTTGCCCGGCTTGGGAACCCCACTCGGGGATATTCCATACTTTGTAGACCCGGGCTTGAGGCACGCGATCTTCGACTCGTTGACGTTGGGTGCCTTCCCGTTTCGCAATCCAGGTCTGGTGATGAGCCACCGGWGGACCGGAAGGGATATCACCAAAATATTTTTCCACGCGTTGTTTCACGTCTTGCGCGTCCGCGTCTCCTGCCACGGCGAGTACAG
>NVWG01000114.1 GCA_002746185.1 Candidatus Hydrogenedentota bacterium | reverse complement strand
AGAACCCGTTGAATCCCTGCGCAACCTCATATTTGGTCACATGAGCGCGGATAAACAGGCTAAATTGAATGCGCTGCTCATTGAAGCACGGGAAAACGTACCGGACTAGGTAAACCTCACCGCTCCCCCCCCATTTCCGCTAAAGCAACAGATTGGCCCTTCTATTAGGAGGGTGCCATGATCACAAACCGTAAGCATGACATTACCAATATCCGCTCGACGAAACGTCCTGCTGAGTTCCGTAAACTATTGAAGCGATTCCCTAAACGTCCGGTGATAATCAGCGAAGGCGATTCCTGGTTTGCCTATCCCACTCGTTTTTTCGGCGGTATCAAACGGTCGAATGTGATTGACCATATTGAGAGGGCACGTCGATTCAATTTACTTCGTCTTGAGCGAAATGGAGACGAAGCGATGTCCATGATCACAGGAAGTCAGCAGCATACATTATCACGATTTCTAAAAGAGTTTAGCGATAGGCTGGATATTCTCCTGTTTTCGGGTGGCGGCAACGACCTGGTAGGACCATGGGACCTAGAATTGTTTCTGAATCAGAAACTGCCGGGAATGTCGTGGCATGAATGTATCCGTCATGACCGATTTGACCGAAAACTGGCCATGATCAAGTTGGGGTATCTGGAGTGATTGGATATCCAGCAGGAATATTGGCATCAAGGAGTTATCATCACACATGGATACGATTGGCCTATTCCCAGCGATAAAGGTGGCGAATTTTTCCTCGGACTCATTAAAACAAAACCATGGATTAAGCCGCACATGGATGACAAAGGTGTCACCAATCCGGACGATCAAAAAGCCATCGCGAAATTCATACTGGATTCGTTTAATACCATGCTGGCCGAGGTGGCTGTGAACAGTAATGGTCATCTCGTTCATGTGGAAACGCTGGGAACATTAGACCCAGCGAAGGACTGGTTGAATGAAATCCACGCCACAAGTAAAGGGTATAAAAAAATCGCGGACAAGTTTATGGTGGAAATTAACAAACGAGTGTAGATCGTACGAAGCTAGCCTATAGATCCATAACCGCTGCTATATCTTCGTCGATTTTCGGTGGAGGGGATGCCAGTGAAACGCCGAAAAATACCGTGAGCGAAACCATAAGCGCTAGGGCACCGGAATTCATGGCGTAGGGAATGGAATACCCTGCATACTTGATGATCAACTCGAATCCAAAGATGATAATCAGCGAAGTAATCATGGCCGAGTTGGCCGCCAGAGCCGTAGCCCGTTTCCAGTTAAACCCAATGGCCACAACAGGCACGATGGCGGCGGCGAATGTACCCCAGCCGAAAGTGCCCAGCAATGCCACCAGTTCTTGAGGAGAATATTGGGTAAATAACGCCGCGCCAATAGCAATGACCAGGGTAGCGATACGCGCCAAGAGCAGTTCATTATTCAAACTGCGTCCGATAATCGCTTTAGGCATATCGTGTACCACCGCCGCAGCGCCGATATTCAAAAAGCTGTCTGCCGTGGACATAATCGCCGCGAAGAGTCCAGCAAACACCACGCCTGCCAACAGCGGACTGGCATAGTGCTGGAGGAATTGAGGTGCGGCGGCATCGGGAGATGTTAGTTCTGGATGTACCCCTTGAAGCACCAGTGCGCGCATGGCATAACCAATGCTAATCCAAAGCAGCGCAGAAATGGTATAGCCGATAACGCTCACGGGGAGAATGTGTTTGGTGTCATGAATATTCTTGGTCATCATCATCTTCGTGATGACGTGGGGCTGTCCCGCGCCGCCGATACCAAATACGAAATACCAGGTTATACAAAGGAGCATGCCGGATGCGCCCCAGGGAGCGATGGATTCCGGGTCATCGGCGATGGTGGTGGCTATGATACCCGCCATCCCGTTATCCACGGCACTTAGCGCGGAGAAAAACACCAGTATGGCTGCAATGACCATGATGCCGCCTTGCACCAGATCGGTATACACCGAAGCAACGATTCCGCCAGTGACACAATAAAAAACAAGTACCGCTACCGAGATAATCATACATCCTTCTATAGAAATTACTGGGATGAAGTCCACGCTGTCCAGTATGTCTTTAAGCACCACCGTCATAGCCATAATCTGTGCGCCCAGATAGCCGATGACCCCGAGAAAAATCACCAACGCCATAAGAAATCGGGACAACTCGCTGTTGTATCGCGCAGCTACCACGTCGGGTAGGGAGATAGAGTCTTTAAGTTCAGCAAAGAGGCGTAGACGTTTTCCCAGTAAGTGAAAGGATAGGCTGAACCCGATAGTAGAACACACGATCATCCACAGGGAACTGGTGCCCAGGCCATAGACCAGTCCCGGTCCGCCCACAAAACCAAAGCCGGATAAGGTGCTGGAGAACACAGCGAGGCCCACTACCATGACCCCCAGATCGCGGCCAGCCATGAAGAAATCTTTGGAGCTTTTGGTGCGGCGCATGGCCCATATACCCACGCCGATACACAAGGCCATGTAGACGGCCACGAACGAGAAAACAATGAGACTGCGGTATTCTTCCAGAAACATCAGACCGAATCCCCATTGTCGCGATTACGGCTTCGCTCCAGAATTGCGTCGAATTTCTTGTGTAAATCATCATTCCAGAATTGCCTGTTGAACGCGAAAATATAATTGATGATAAAGAATGCCGGAAGCAGCCATACGCCATAAATCATCCAGGCGGTGGGAATAGGGAGCAGGAGAAAACGGCCTTCCGTGTCGCCATTCATATAATTGCGATACGTAACGAACATCATGGTCCATACACCCACATACGCTATGCCGCCGATAAACAAGGGCTTGGCAATCGCGCCGACCTTATCCTCTTTACGTGCGCCAAATGCCAGACATCCCACGAAGAAGATACAGATGAGCGAACCCAACGCCCAGCCCAGCCAGAGGATGTGGTCGTGACGTTCAGCACCGGGACCGCCTACGGACATGGTGGAATATTCGGGATGGGTGAAGCCGTGTCCGCGATGGACGATGGAAATCTCGCCCGTCTCCGGATCGATTACTTCCACCGTGGGCTGCTCAGGAATGACGAACAATATTCCCACGATGATACACATGCCCAGACAACATGCAAAAAGTAGCCAATGAAGTTTCACCCGAGTCCTCCCGTTCTCGTTATGGATCGATGGAAAAAATTCTGGGGCAGTGTATCGGGTGTTGAAAGGGGGTTCAAGTTTTTATGCTGTCCTGTAGTCGTACTACCCACAGCCGAGGGCGGCTGTGCCACAATGCGAAACGGTACTGTAGGGGCGGTTCGCGAACCGCCCGCACCCCTTTGTAGCCACAGAGGACTCAGAGATCACAGAGGGGTTAACCTAGTTCCCAAAAATTTGGAAAGTTCTGAGTCATGGGCATCTTGGGGCTGTTGAAAAAATACGCGCCAATCCGCCCCGGTTATTCTCACCACCACGGGATTATCCTCACCACCACGGGGCATGGGCGTCTCGCCCATGCAGGTCAATTAAATCACAGGCGGAACGCCTGTGTACCATTATTGAAACGAAAACCTGTTGCTAAAAAGTATTGCACTCAAAAATTCCGAATGAGGGCTTCGCTGATTTTTCCGCGACGGTCGGCGCGGCTGTTGATGGCGCGGTTAGCGGAGACTTCGTCGATGGTGAATCCTTTATACAATTCCAGGATAAATGGTGTATAGGAATTGGATAACAGCACTTTCACGCCATGCTCGTGCAATTTTCGGAAGTCGTGAGCGAGAAGACGTTGCGCATCTTCACCAAATCCGTCCTTGGCATATCCCGTAAATGATGCAGTCTTGGATACAGGGTGATACGGCGGATCAAAATAAACCAGATCGCCTTTTTTTGCTGATTTCGTAATCATGTCGAAATGTTGGGCTACAAGTTTCGCGTGACCAAGTGCTTCGGCGCAGGCGTGGAGGTTTTCTTCATCACATATTTGGGGATTCTTGTATCGACCGTAGGGGGTGTTGAACAGGCCTTTGCTGTTTTCCCGATAGAGGCCGTTGTAACAGGTCTTGTTCATATAAATGATACGGGCAGCCCGTTCGGTTTTTTCGTTCGGTACGTTGGCACGCACTTCGTAGTAATAGTCGTGCTCGTTTTTCGCTTTGTGTTGTTTGAGCAGGTGGATCAATTTGTCCGTATCGTCCCGCACCACCTCGTAGGTCTCAATAAGCCGTGGATTATAATCCGAAAGATACGCCTTTTTCCTACCCAGTCTCCCTTGACGATACAACTCGAAGAAGAGTGCGCCGCCACCGATGAACGGCTCGTGGTAACGTCCGAAATCCCCGGCTTCATCAATCCGTTTCAGCAATTCCGGGAGGAGCTGCCGTTTACCACCCACCCATTTCAGGAAAGGACGAGGCAGGGCATTGCGTTGTAAGTTAGTCTTGGTACTCATAGACCGAAATACAATTCCAACCACTTTTCCAGGTCGGGGAGTTCCACCGCCTTGCCCGTGGACAACAGGTAGGACTTCATATTCGTAGAGAAGCCTTCGCCGGAGTAAACGACGATGCCCCGGATGGGCCAGGCGTTAATATCCTCGATGGTGGCAGGGATTTTCTCCTCGGCGGAACCCTTGGAACCTTGATATTTACACTCGATACCCAGGCTCACACGGGTAGTGCGATCCTTGAGTACCACATCAATGCGACGGCGCGCRCSCSMSRKSCGWYKKCSMMYCGATACTTCCATATCTGCTTCCAGTCCCAGGGATTCCCCCACCGCAGCAACGCGGTCGCGCAAAATATTTCCCGATTCAACGGCTTGTGCTTTTCCTGCCATGGTTCCCCTCGTGTGTGAGGAGCAAGTATGCCCCACGCACGGCGGATGTTTCAACGGGACGAAGCTCGGTACTTAAAATCGTGAAACTGAAAGCTATTCTGATAATATCGAGTTTGGCTACGGTCCTCAGGATAATTTCAAGAAAACAGAGTGTATCTCATTTGAGATTGCCGCGCTGCGCTCGCAATGACAGGACTTGAGCTAACTTTAAAAATCTCCAGTCACTTTTCGTCAGATGGAGTTGATGCCAAACCTTTTTTCGGAAGCACACCTGCCCAGCTCAGGACGCGATATTTAAGCACCATACCGATCATCTCCAGTCCGAGAAAAATGGCTTTGATGAGGCTTCCCGTGACGGACGACTCGCCTACACGGCTACGGTAATTCACAGGGATTTCAGTGAATTTGAAACCGTTAAGAATAGTGAGAAGCATGAGCTGGGGCCCGAAGGCAGATCCGCCCACGGTGAATTGAGGACGGATAGCTTGGTATACATCGCGACGCAACAGGCGCATGGAACAGCCTACATCGGTGAGAATGGTGGTGTTGAAGAGGAATTCCATGAGCTTGCCCACAGCCCAGTTTCCGGTCTTTAGGAGAAAGCCCATGTTCGCCCCTTCCCAGATAAACTCCTGCGAGGTACGGGTACCAAAGACCACAGGCACATCGTCAGAATACGCCAGTAATTTAAATACATCGTTCCCCGAGAACGTGCCGTCCGGCTCTGCAATAATCAGCAGCTCTCCTGTGGCTTCATCCAGTCCTTTCCAGATGGCATGCCCATAGCCTTGATTCGTTTCATAAACCAGCCGAGCGTCAGTAGGCTTCACTTCCTCGTCCGTGCCTTCAGCCGCATTGTTATTTACTACGATAATTTCATCCACATGCTCGCATCGAAAAAAATCCTCGATGGCTTCACGGATGGAATCTTTCTCGTTGTAGGTGGGAAAAATAATGGATACTTTTTGATTTCGCCACATGGGTTATTTACCAGTATGTGTATAGCACGGCTTCGGTGAGCCAGCATTGTAGTCCCAAAAAAACGGCTGTGTACCACAAAGGCCGCAGCGATTGGGATGATTCCGTAAACGTGTTCAGTATATGTCCTGCAGKAATGACAACGAACGGCATGATGTACATGGCTGATCGTTCCCCTTCCCCTCGGGCCAGATACAGTATATCCAAAACCACCAGGGTAAGGGCAAAAATGAGGAAGATGGGCGTTCCGTTCGCTGGACGTGTGAAGCAGCGTTTGATACAGAGTACGGACAACGGAATACCTGCATAAAAAAACCACGCCAGCGGATTGAAGAGTTTCCAGGTCCACGCCGGATAGCGAGGATCGTACAAATCCAGGTTCATCTGATCCGTGTCGAATTGGGCTTTGGACAGCTCAAATACATGCAGCATGTTGATGCCGCTCCATTTCCACACCGTGAAATGGACCATAGCCAAGGCGACGACCATGCCCAGTGCCGTTTTTATGACCGCGAGACGTGTTGCCGGATCGCGCAATTTCCACAGCCCCACCAGACCGAACAAGATTCCTACCCCTATCAAAGAGAAGGAGATGAACGACATTAAAGCGTAGCCCACTCCCGCAGCCAGGGCGTAAGGCAGGGAATTTCGAGTAATGGCACGCCAGAAGAGCCAAAGCGTGGTAAGCGTAAAGGGCATGAACGTGATGTCTGCACTGGTAGCGGTAAACAATACGATGGACGGGATAAGGGTAAAAAGTACGGCGCACATACTGCCCACACGTTTTCCAAACATGTCTGATGACCACCAATACAGGGGCAGAACACTGAGCGCGCCGAATGCCATGGTACCCAGGGAAAGGGCCATGGGTTCACGGCCCACAATGTAYGACARMAKCCAWAGAATGGCCACAGGTCCCGGCGGATGAACCTTGGAGTGCATGGAAAGATATTCATGTACCTGTTCGTATGTGCTGAATAATCCGCGGATAGACAACCCCACCCCGATGTCGCTGATGTATTCGTAGGACTGACGATTATAGGCCTGAACGATACCGTCCGATCCACCCCGCACCATGGCAATGACTGCGGCAAAGATGAACGCATGTACTACCAGAGCGAACATGAACCACCGCGACTGACGAGAATTTCGATCATCGGAGAAGAGATCCCATTTTCGATGAGCAAAAACYAAYGCCGTCAGGGACACACMCATATACCCCAGTGCCAGAGCATGCCACTTCAAGAATTCGGAGGTAAATACAGGTTTGATGAGGCCGTAAAAAGGCATGGGGTGACCGTAGATTCCCTCAATGCCCAGCACCCATAACGCCCAACACCCCAGAAGATACCAAATTGATACGCGCAGGTAGAGTCCTGTGAGGCGATGTTCTGTAGATGATGATAAAAGATTCGGGTTAGCCATGGCGGGGTATTGTAAGGAATAAGCGAGGTGGGATTCCATTTCCTGCGTGTTCGGCATCCCTAACATGTTACAGCGGAACTTTTTAGGGCATCACGGGATTTTATAAGGCAGCCTAGGTTGTTCTTATACCACCCTTTGTACTCCAGCTTTAAATACCCCTTGATATGGGGTTGGATTTGATCTCTCCGAACGAGCCAGAGTAAAATGCTAGGTCGTAGAAAGTTGGGGGATTTTCATGTACGACCTGTACGCCGATCATTGGAATACGATCCGCTCGACCCGGTCCATGCGGGTAGCGATAGTGTTTTCGGTTGTCATGCATTCCGWGGTGGGATACACCATGATGGTGAAACYGCAGCAGCCCCCCCCAAAGAAACCCATCCCCATTACGCATCATGTGGAATTCATGGCGTTACCCACACCGGAGCCGGAAAAAGAAAAGGTGAAAGCACCGCCGCCTCCTCCCCCGCCCCCCAAGCCGGAACCCAAAAAAGAAGAGAAGAAACCAGTAGTCGAGAAAAAGCCGGAACCTAAAAAAGTTGCCAAGAAAGTTGAACCGAAAAAGAAACCGCCGGAACCTGAAAAAAAGCCGCCCGTCAAAAAGAAAGAACCGGTAAAAAAGAAGGAGCCGCAGGTAGTCAAGAAGATGCCCCCTATGCCCAAGGCGGAAGTGGTAGCCAAGGTACAGCCGAAAGCGGGCGTACAGACAAAACAATTGCCTACCGTCCTCACTGCCTGGGGGCGTTTGGTGCAACGCAAGGTAGAGAAATTCTGGCAGGTACCCGGCGGTGTTCAGTTATCAGAAGACAACAAGGAAGTACACATTTCCTTCTGGGTGAACCGGGATGGTCGCTTACTGAGTGAACCGGAAATTGTGAAGGATGCGGCAGATAAGTCTATAGGGGCATCCGGTGTTCGAGCCATTATGATGTCGGAACCGCTGCCGCCATTGCCCAATGAGTACAAAGAAGATGTGGCACAAGTTATTTATGTGTTCACACYGATGAAATAAGCACGAAATACGATGAACTAAAACAGGAGTCCAACGTGAAAAAATTGTTAATGATTACATTTGTACTGACAGCCATGACGTGGTATTCCATATCGGTTTCGGCTCAGGATCCGATCCGCATCGATTCGGTAGGAGGTATCGATTCTCGTATTTCCATTGCCGTCCCGCCGTTCCCCACGGATGCCGCTATGACCCAATGGGGTCCCAGCCTATCCGCCGTCATGGCAAACGATCTGGATTTTACAGGACTGTTCTCCATTGTGCCGCCCAACAAATATCCTTCTGCCTTCCCCGGTCTGCCCGCGGAATCAAGGGAAATCGACTTTGAATCATGGCGAAATACCCCAGCAGAACATTTAATGTATGCCCTATTGAGCCGTGAACCGTCAGGCCATGTGGTAGCCGAATTTCGTCTGTATGATGTACTCGTATCGCAGCAAATCGTAGGGAAACGCCTACGCACACAATCAAAATGGACCCGGCTGCTGGCGCATCAGTTTGCCGATGAAAGCGTACGATTTCTCACCGGGGTAGCCGGAGTAGCGTCATCGGAAATCACGTTCAGCGGGAAATCTGGCAAGGCAAAAGAGATTTTCRTMGCKGATTACGATGGCGGARCCGTCACACAAGTGACACACCACGGKTCCATTTCCATTAAACCKAAGTTTTCACCGGAYGGCACCAAGATAGCGTATCTCTCCTATAAAGACCGATATCCTTTTCTCTACATATATGATCGATTGACGGGCAAGTCAGTGCCTTTATCCAGACGGGTAGGATTGAACCATGCCCCGGCATGGGCGCCGGACGGAAACCGATTGGCCCTGTGCCTGAGCAAGGACGGGAACACGGAGATTTATGTAAAGAATGCGGACGGAACAGGAGAGCGTCGATTRACCCGAGACCGGGGTAGCGACACTTCGCCGGTATTTTCGCCGGATGGCCGACAAATAGCCTTTGTGAGTGACCGCGCCGGGCGAGCGCATATATACGTCATGAATGAAGACGGTACCAATGTACGACGACTGTCGTATCAAGGCGGCAGTTCATACGACCCGGCGTGGTCGCCGGACGGAAAGTATATTGCCTATGTAGTGGAGCGACGGGGCGAAGGATTCGAGATATACATCATGAATGCGGACGGCTCTGGTTCCAGGGCACTCACCAGCTCCCGTGGATACAATGARTCGCCCAGTTGGTCYCCCGATTCCCGACATGTCGCTTTTGCCTCATCCCGTGCAGGAAACTCGCAGCTCTACACCGTCACTCTGGAAAATGGCGTGGTGCGAAAGATCCAGAACCTGGGACATCTGAGCTGCGAAGGACCGTCATGGGGTCCGCGGCGGAACTAGCCATCCCCCCAAAAGGCTATTTTCGTTGAGCCATTTCCCTGCCCTGTGCTAGGGTAGCGATCCATGGCTAAACTTAAAACCACATACGTGTGCCAGGCCTGCGGCGGCGTACATCATCGCTGGGAAGGCAAGTGTCCCGACTGCGGCGACTGGAATACCATCGTAGAAGAAATGCAGGCCGAGGCGGGTACCCATCAACGCCCTACACTTTCCAACGATGGACAGCCCATTCCCATTACGGACAAGGCCTCGGAACCTCCGCAGCGGCAGGAAACAGGCCTGGCAGAATTTGACCGGGTACTGGGAGGCGGCATTGTTCCCGGGTCCCTGGTTCTGGTGGGCGGCGATCCGGGTATCGGGAAGTCCACGCTCATGCTCCAGCTTGCCAACTACCTGGCAGAAAACGCCGGGAAGGTGCTGTATGTATCCGGAGAGGAATCCTTCCAGCAGACCCAGTTGCGTGCGAATCGGCTGGATGCGTTAAACGAACGGCTGCTCATCATGACGGAAACAGCTATTGACCAGGTACGCAAACGAATTCACGAGGAAGAGTACGCCTGTGTCATCATCGATTCTATCCAGTCCATGTACTCATCTCATATTACGTCGGTGCCGGGCAGTTTGAGTCAGGTCCGGGAATGTGCCAACGAATGTCTGCGCCTGGCCAAAAAGCATCACGTATCCATTTTCCTTGTGGGGCATGTAACGAAAGACGGCAGCATCGCGGGTCCTCGCGTATTGGAGCATCTGGTCGATACGGTGCTGTATTTTGAAGGCGAAGGCAAACAGGCACTCCGGTTGCTGCGCGGCGTGAAAAATCGATTTGGATCCACCAATGAATTAGGCGTGTTCGAAATGACGGAACGAGGTCTGGCGGAAGTGGATAATCCCAGCGCCTTATTCCTCCAGGAACGCCCCCGAGGCACCAGCGGGTCGTGTGTTATTCCCAGCATTGAAGGCACACGCCCCTTGCTGGTCGAAGTGCAGGCATTGGTCACCGAAAGCCACTTGGCCTCCCCGCGACGCACCGTAACAGGGATACAGCCCAATCGGGTATCCCTCATATTGGCCGTGCTAGAAAAGCGAATCGGACTGGGTTTTTCCGGCATGGATGTCTTCGTTAATGTGGCTGGCGGGGTGCGGTTGGAGGAACCTGCGGCGGATCTGGCTGTCGCGCTGGCATTGGTATCCAGTCTCCGCGATATCCCCTTGCCTCAAGACCTGGTCGTTTTCGGCGAAGTCGGTCTGGCCGGAGAAATTCGTGCCGTGGACATGGCGCAGCGCCGGGCTACGGAARCCTCGAAGTTCGGGTTTCAAACGTGTATGCTACCTCAAGGATGTCACGCGCACCTGGAAGATTGTCCTGTAGAGGTGCTGCCCGTAAGCAACATCGAGCAGGCCTTGGAACTGGCATTGCCGATATAAGATTCAACTAAAAAATAATGAGGGTCAGATGGCAAGATCCAAACGAAAAACAGAAGAAGAWTTATACCATGATGCCTTGAGAATGTTATCCCCCGGAACGGCCATTCGTGAGGCGATCTCCTTTGTTCTCCAAAGCGGCACCGGCGCGCTGCTATGTTTTGGTCCCCCAAAGCGACTGGTCGATCTGTCCGAAGGCGGTGTTCAACTCGACGCGCCATGCACCCCCCAACTCCTGTACGAATTGTGCAAAATGGATGGCTCGATCCTGCTCAACCAAGACGGCTCTAAAATCCTATACGCCAACCGTTTTCTGAAACCCAGAAGTAATGTTCCGTCCAACGAAACAGGGACACGCCACCGTACGGCAGAGCGCATGGCAAAACAGTCAAAATGCGCCGTGGTAGCCGTCTCGGAACGTCGCTCCAGCGTCACCTTGTTTATGGGCGAACACAAACATTCCATGGACAGCATCCCCACACTATTAAATCGATCCTCGCAAGTTCTTCAGACATTGGAAAAATTCATCAACGCGCTGAACCAGGCCATGCACGACCTGAGTGTACGGGAATTTCAAGATATGGTCACCATTTTTGATGTGTGCCGAACGATTCAGCGCTATGAATTGGTGGTGCGTATTGCCGATGAAATCGAGCCGTATATTCTCGAGTTGGGTGAGGAAGGGCGACTGGTGGAAATGCAGCTGCGTGAATTACTTATCCCGGTTGATGAGGCGAAACTGGTTATTCGGGATTATTATCGCCAAAAAGGTAAATACACCTACAAGCAGATTCACGAACGATTAGCCGAACTTACCAGTGAGGAATTATCCAGTTTGGGTAATATCAGTCAGTTGCTGGGGTATAGCCCGAATCTACGGCAGGTGGATACCTATCTTTCCAGCCGGGGATACCGAAGTCTTACYCAGACCAATCGTTTAAGYACACAGATTATTGCCAATCTTGTTGATCGCTTTGGTTCCCTGCAGCAAATCATGCGCGCACCGAAAGAAGACCTGGTTGAAGTAGATGGAATCGGAGAAGTGCTSGCTGAACGTATTCGTACAGGGTTGAACCTGCTRCAAAATCAGCTGGCATTGGAACGCAACGTATAGGAGTACCKRAGACATGCGCTTAYTACTGTTAGGCTGCCTGGTCATGACTCCCCTGTTACTCATGGGAGCCGACGCGCCAAAAGTAGAGGACGGATTTACTTCACTGTTTAACGGAAAAGATCTCTCCGGCTGGACGGGCGACCTGGAAGGGTACAGCGCGGAAAACGGCACGATAATTTGCAAACCCGGGGGCAACCTCTTCACCGAAAAAGAATATTCTAATTTTGTATTTCGWTTCGAATTCAAATTCACGCCCGGCGCTAATAATGGCCTGGGTATTCGCGCTCCGAAAGGTTCGACTAGCGTGGCCTCTCAGGCCATGGAGCTGCAGATCCTGGAGAATACCGCAGAGAAATACAATGAGTTGGAACCCTGGCAATATCACGGTTCTGTGTATGGCGTTGTACCGGCAAAACGAGGTTTCCTCAAGCCCGTGGGAGAATGGAATAGCCAGGAAGTAATTGCCGACGGCGACCATATCACCATTACGTTGAACGGTCATGTCATCCTTGATACGCACCTGAAGGAAGCGGTCAAGAACGGTGCCATGGACGGCAAAGACCATCCGGGGCTGTTACGTACGACAGGTCATATCGCCTTTCTCGGACACGACGATGTGCTGTGGTTTCGCAATATTCGTATCAAAGAACTGCCATAGGAATCAAGACCCATTTATAAGGCACTGCGTAATATAGTCTTTCATCTGGATGCCGAGCGCAGTCATGAGCTGGGTATGGCCACGCTTTCGGCTCTCCAGTCCGTGCCTTTCCAACTCGCCGCCGCAACACGTCGCAATACCATTCAAGATGATCGACTGCATCAGTCCCTCCTGAATACCACCTTCCATAATCCTGTTGGACTGGCAGCGGGCTTCGATAAAAACGCCTCGGTCGTTCGCGCATGGGCGGCGCTGGGATTCGGATTCGTAGAAGTGGGCACCGTAACCCCTGAACCACAGCCGGGGAATGATCGGCCTCGCTTATTCCGTATCCCGGAGGAGAACTCGCTGCAGAATGCAATGGGATTCAACAACCACGGCATGCAAGCTATGCAGCGGCAACTGGAAAGCGTGTACCCCCTCTCCTATCCCCTCGGTATCAACCTGGGTAAGAACAAATCGACTCCTATGGAAGAGTCCGAGGAGGATTACGCTAAACTGATCCCGGTTCTACAGAATCAATGTGACTATTTTGTTCTCAATCTTTCCTCCCCCAACACACCAGGACTGCGTGATCTGGAAAACCCGAAAAGCATCCACGCGCTACTGCATCGTGCCACGGGCTTGACGGATAAGCCTRTCCTCCTCAAGGTCTCTCCCGATTTGGAGCCGGACTACACGGTGGAGTTATGCCGCACAGCAGTAGATGCCGGAGCATCGGGGATCATCGCCACCAACACCAGCATCGACTATGCCATGACACCTCACGCAAAAGATTTTGGCGGTCTGAGCGGACAGATTATTCGAGAAAAAAGCTATACCGTCTTCCGTGCCATTGCAGAAGAACTCTTCGGCGAAACACTCCTCATCAGCGTGGGCGGTATTGATTCCGGCGCAGAAGCCTATCGCCGCCTCAGGGCCGGAGCGTCCCTCGTGCAAATATACACCGCACTGGTTTATCATGGTCCAGCATTGGTGCGCCGCATGAACACCGAACTGCTCGAATTGATGGAAAAAGACGGCGCAGAGTCGCTGAGCGACGTTATCGGCGCGGACTTATAGATTAGGAGCGATTTTGAATACCGAACTCATAGTTGTTTTAGATGTAGACACCCGAGACGAGGCTCTGGGCATCGTGGATTCCTGCGCAGGCTGCGACTGGTTTAAGGTAGGCAGTCAATTATTCACCCGGTGCGGCCCGGATCTGGTTCGCGAACTCATCGCTGCCAAAAAGAACGTCATGCTCGACCTGAAATATTACGACATCCCCAACACAGTACATCATGGCGCAGCGGCGGCGGCAGATCTGGGCGTGTCCTTGTGTACCTTACACGCCAGCGGAGGCCGCGCCATGATCGAWGCAGCGCGACAGGCCGTGGAAGGCAGCGATACAAAGTTGTTAGCGGTGACAGTATTGACCAGCTTCRACGAATCGGCRTGGCGYGACGAAGTAGGTGTACCGGAATCGCCRGAAACTTCGGTRCGGCGATTGGCCAYGCAATCCATTGATGCAGGTGCYCACGGAATCGTATGYTCSCCRCTGGAAATCGGCGTGGTTCGGGAATCCGTAGGYCATGARGCGYTGATTGTAACACCGGGTATCCGTCCGGCATGGGCATCGAAGGACGAYCAACAGCGAATCATGACTCCCGGCGATGCGAAAGCCGCTGGGGCAAATTACATTGTAGTAGGCCGACCCATTTTAAACCATACCGACCCGGCGGARGCGGTGCGGTTAATCCARGAGGAATTAGCGTGACGTCCGAAGAAGTCATTAAAGAATTTAAGGAATCCGGCGGACTGTTGTTCGGCCATTTCATCTATACCAGCGGACGCCACGGCAACGAATTTCTCCAGGCGGCACGAATTCTCCAATACCCGGATCGGGTAGCGAAACTGTGTAAGGCCATGGCAGACCAATTCCGCGATGCCAATATCGATCTGGTGGCAGGACCTGCCACCGGAGGAATCATCATTGCCTACGAAACGGCGCGTCAATTGGGATGCCGTGGCGTGTTTCTGGAGAAGGACGATGAAGGCGGCATGGAATTGCGTCGTGGATTTCACCTCAAGCCGGGCACACGGGTACTGGTGGTAGAAGACATCATTACCACTGGCGGCACAGTAAAAAAAGCCATTGAACATCTGCGGGAACGGGGCGCGGAGGTGGTGGGTCTTTCCGTGCTGATTGATCGGAGCGCAGGAAAAGCGAACTTTGATTGTCCCTTTATGCCCTTGGCCAGTATGACCTTGGAGAGCTGGCCAGCAGAAGACTGTGGGTTATGCGAAAGCGGCGAACCACTGGTGGAGCCGGACGACATTGTAATTTAGTCGCGCCGCCTGTTCCAAACTGACTGTTTAGGTCTCTTTAAGCATACGTACATGAGTCGTTGAATCTACACCAAAGTAAATTCGTATACGGGCAAGATATGCATCCTGAAGACCAACCTGCTATGCTATCCCACTGTCATAATTGGAGTGTAATACTGTATGTCGCTGGTGCGTGCTGAACATTTACGGAAAATCTTCCACGGCCCCAAAGGCCGTATCGTAGAGGCGGTGAAAGATGCCTCTTTCGACATTGAAAAGGGTGAGATCTTCGGGCTGCTGGGTCCCAACGGCGCAGGAAAAACAACCTTATTACGCATGCTGGGCACGATTATCACGCCCACTTCCGGCACATGCTGGCTGGACGGAAAACGGGTCACAGACGATCCGGAAGAGGCCCGACGAAGTATCGGATTCTTGTCCGGCAACACGAAACTGTACGGACGACTCACCGGAGCAGAGGTACTGCGGTATTTCGGCAGACTCTACGGTATGTCGGATGCTGCCATTGACACGCGGACGCGGGAGCTCACTGACTTACTCGACATGAACGGCTTCATCGATCAGCGCTGCGAAACGCTCTCCACCGGACAAACTCAAAAAGTTTCTATATCCCGCGTCATACTCCACGACCCCCAACTGTTGATTCTGGATGAACCCACGCTGGGGCTGGACATCATGTCCACGCGCACCATCATGGAATTCATCGCCGATGCACGAGATCGGGGTCACTCCATCATCTTTTCCACCCACTACATGACCGAAGCAGAATTGCTGTGCGACCGAATCGGTATGATTTACGACGGAGAAATCATGTCACTGGGTACAAAAGAAGCCTTGTACGAGCAAACGGAGACAGACAATCTGCAAGCGGCGTTTCTGTCTATGGCTGATCGCAAGGAGGCCGCCTCCTCGTGAATCTTTCCATCGTCAAAACCATCTTTCTAAAGGAAATGCTGGATACCTTCCGGGACAAGCGCACCATGATCGCCATGGTGGGATTGCCCATCATTTTATATCCTGTGCTGTTCATCACCGCCGCGCAGGTCTCCATTCTGCAGCAGACAAAAACGAATGAGACTGTCTCGCGAGCAGCTATTCAGGGATCGACCACAGAGCGCATGACAACCTGGATTGCCGATCTGGAACAGGTGGATCAGGTAGACAACCCAGAGGCGCGAGCCG
>NVWG01000113.1 GCA_002746185.1 Candidatus Hydrogenedentota bacterium | reverse complement strand
TTCCGATATCGTGATAGTAGTCACAGACGCGAGCCATGAGGCCGTTTGCTCCGACGGCATCGCATGCGGCCTCGGCCATCTGGCCCATCATCAGGCTATGGGCGTAGGTAGCGGGCACTTCGATAGCAAGGCGGCTGAGTAGTTCGTTGTTCAGGTCTGAATATTCCAACAGCTGGATATCGGTAGTGATACCGAAAAGGCGTTCCATCGGCGATAATAACCCGGGAACGAGCAGCATACACATGAAGCCGTTTAAGGTAATCAACAAGAGATCCTGAAAYARGTTTTGNANMWYWKRSMAKTWYRTYARMKWKWMWGRKGAKMRSRWGSCMGMMAKMAATGCGAGCCAGCCGATGGCGGTAGCACGTATGGCGGCACGATTGATATCGCCTCGTTTACGTACCGTATAGATACTGACGATGCCGGTAAATGCCATGGCTCCGCTTACAATGAGAAGACGCCAATCCTGACCGTATTGCACGGAAAGGAGCACGGAAATAATGACGCAGGCAACGGATGTGGTTCTCGCATTGGTCAGTATGGTGAGCAGTACGGCACTGGCCACGACAGGAACGAGCAGACCGTTGGGTTCCATATAGCGAAGAATCCGTCCCAGCAACAACGTAGCGCATATCACTAGCAACAATACGTTAATGGTTTTGTAGGCATTGGCTTTCTTGGGCACGAGCACGGGTATGGCGCGTGTAAGAGCCAGCAGCAGCAAACCTACGATGATGATATTGGCAACCAGTGGACCAATAATATTTCTCGTTCGCTGCGTACCCGCAGACATAACGCCCCAGTACGATTGAACGTCATGTCGTGATTGCTTCGTCCACTTGTATCCYTCTTCCTGRATAATTTGGTTWGCATCRAACTGYCTGRWRATGGAKYYTACATTGGTKCGRGCAATCTCTCTRTTTCCYTCRGTGATGACYTGRTTGTACAGGAGTGTATCGRTWATGCTGTTCTTTGCCATGGCAAAGGCWGCTTCCTGCARSAGACTCCAGTCGGTGAGTATGTTGAAATCTTCGGCTTGAATATCTTTTGATGTTTCGATCATACGGGTGCGCAGCAGTTCCCGCGCCATAAGAGGATCCGGCACTTCCGCTAARGGTTTTTCTTCGCTCTTCTTAATGTCCTCGATGAATCGCTGTCGATGAATCACGATAAAATCGGGTGATTCTGAACTCTCCCCGCCCAGTATACTTCCTTGCTGTTTTACGCCGTTCAATAGAACATATTCCAGGCTGCGCAGCGCAAGCTCTGAAAGCGGTTCTATGTGAGGAAAGACCAGCCCTTCCTCTTCTTGTTCACTTAACCCGGATACGGCACGTTCTGTATTGGTATTTGCATCGGCGGGGGTATCTTCCAGATATCGTTTAGGAATACTCTCTGGACTAGGGGCTAACCACACYGCCAGATGCTCTACATCGGGGAGTCCGCCGGACAGGGGATCTTCTTTCCATTTTGTCCCCAGCTCCGCGAGAACTTGTGCTACGATTTCTTCTTCGGAGACGGCTGAAGTGGAAGAAAGTAACGCTTCGCGAAGTGCTGCGTCTACTTCCTTGCCTCGATCGCGTAGTGAGGTGATGCGCTGCTGCATGTTTAATAGTTGATTTTCTACTCTATCTGAATCAATTTGAAAGGTATTGGGTACCGATGCTGCGCCTATTTCTCTCGCATCGCGGGTAGCTTCCAAATCTTCTGATTCAAAGGCAAATGCTGCTTTAATGGTTTGGGATGCTACGGCTTCACCGAACAGGTCGTACTGCCCTGAAGCATCCGGTGCAGCAGGAAATTCGGTGATAGCTCCCACTAACACGGCCATCCCCAGCAGTACCACGAGACGCTGGATACGTTGTTTACGATGCGCCAACGACGGCGATTYRSTRKKMYGYGKAWWRAACTTACTGAAATTACGTGATTTCTTTTTATTCGTTATGCCTAGCATCGTATTTTCCGTATGGCGTTCTGCATCAATCCTGCCCTCGAAGTGTCTTGCGTTTTTTCTGTTCTTCGACTTCATAGGCTTCTACAATATTTTGAACCAGACGATGGCGCACGATGTCGCTTTTATCCAGATCTACAAAGGCCACTCCTTCGGTATTGGACAGGATTCGACGGGCTTGCACTAAACCTGATTCTATATTTGATGGCAGATCTACTTGGGTAATATCGCCGGTCACTACGACACGCGATCCTTCTCCGAGCCGTGTCAAAAACATTTTCATTTGTTCCGGGGTGGTATTCTGGGCTTCATCGAGTATAACGAAACTCTTGGAAAGGGTGCGGCCTCGCATAAATGCCAGTGGAGCAACCTCTACCTGGTCGCGTTCAAAAAATCGTTTTGCGCGATCCACATCAACCAGGGCATGCAGCGCATCATATAATGGCTGTAAATAAGGGTCTACTTTTTCTTTGRGATCTCCTGGTAAAAAACCAAGRTTTTCTCCTGCTTCTACAGCGGGACGTGTTAATACTAATCGGCTGACCTCCCGGTTGAGGAGTGCGGATACGGCAGCGGCCATGGCGAGAAACGTCTTCCCTGTACCGGCGGGGCCTGTCACGATGACGATTTCATGAGTGCGCATGGCATCCAGAAAGTTTTTTTGTCCTCGTGTTCGAGGTTTAATGGCAATATCCCGTCGAAGTACGGAAGGCACATCTCCCAAAATGGTTCCTAAATCTTTGCTGCCTGTTTTATCGGCTTCTTTCAGCGCGTAGCTGATGTCGTCGTGTGTAGGGGTGTGGCCTTTTCGTACGGCTACCAGCAATTCATCCAGCATCTCGCCTACGAGAGCAGTATCGGCTTCTTCGCCCATGACAATTACTTTGGTTCCTCGGTCGATAATACGCACGGGAACGGATTTCTGGATACGACGCCGCAATTCTCCGTTTTTCCCAAGGAGTTTGATAGACTCTTCAGGGCTATTTAATGTTAACTCGTGGGTCAGTTTGTTTGGTCGATCCCGATCACCTTCTGACAGGGTATCGCTCCTTTTATTTGTTTATGAAAGAGGATTATTCCGGCAACTCCACATGATATACCATTTCATCTTCTCGTACATGACCTGTAGTGCTGCGAATGGCGGCTTCGATGGTTAACGGATCGCCTTCGAAACCTTTGATATGTTTCAGTAAGGAGGATTTTTCCTGTTCTACTTCTATCAATCGGCTCTGCAGCACTTGTTTTTCCTGATTTCCAGAGCGATATCCTTTGTATAGTCCATATATATTATAGTATTGAGCATATACCGTCAGCCCCCCTATCATCACGAGAAGGGCTATCCAATACCATGCATTATTTTTTTGTGCCATACCGCTTATCCCAATTTATCGATTGATGGAATAAAATGCATCCAAGCCCAGGTACGCTGCCCGTGGCCCTAACTCTTCTTCGATCCGTAATAACTGATTATATTTTGCAACACGGTCGCTGCGTGAGGCGGACCCGGTTTTGATCTGGCCTGCATTGGTCGCCACTGCCAGGTCTGCGATAAAGGTATCTTCGGTTTCGCCGCTGCGATGCGACATGACGGTAGTGAACCCAGCGCGATGGGCCATTTCCATGGCATCCAGGGTTTCGGATAAGGTACCGATTTGGTTAACCTTTATGAGAATCGAGTTGGCTGCACCTTCTTCGATGCCTTTTTTCAAATATTTTGTGTTGGTTACGAATAAATCATCGCCCACCAACTGCACATGGTCACCCAGGCGTTCTGTCAAGGTTTTCCAGCCCGCCCAATGATTCTCTGCCAATCCATCTTCAATAGAAATGATGGGGAATCGATTGCACCAATCTTCCCAATAGGCCACCATATCGTTCACCGATTTTTGCGGTTTGCTCTCTGCGCCCATGTGGTATTTGGTGCCTTTGGCGAATTCGCTGGCGGCGGGATCCAGGGCCAACCATACGTCCTTACCCGCTTTGTATCCAGCAGCTTTTATGGCTTTTAATATGATTTCAATGGCTTCTACGTTGGAACCTAAATCGGGGGCAAAACCACCTTCGTCGCCTACCGATGTATTCAGCCCCTTCTTTTTCAGTACATCTTTCAGGGAATGAAAAATTTCAGTCCCTATGCGCAGGGCTTCACTAAAACTCTTTGCCCCAGCCGGCATGACCATAAATTCCTGTACATCCACGTTGTTGTCTGCATGGGCGCCGCCATTTAAAATGTTCATCATGGGGACCGGAAGTACATGAGCATTTACTCCGCCGATATGTCGATACAATGGAATTTCCAATGCATCTGCTGCAGCGCGGGCCGTTGCCAGGGACACTCCCAACAGTGCATTTGCGCCTAGACGACTTTTGTTGGGTGTCCCATCGAGAGTGCAAATGAGGGAATCGACTCCGCGTTGATCCAGGGCATCCACCCCGATTAACTCTGGTGCCAGCACGTTGTTCACGTTTTTGACTGCGCCTCTTACGCCTTTGCCTCCAAAGCGTTTGGCACGGGAATCGCGAAGTTCGACGGCTTCATTTTCACCTGTAGATGCGCCGGAAGGAACAGCGGCACGTCCGAACGCGCCGCATGCCAAGCTCACMTCTACTTCAACCGTTGGATTCCCCCGGGAATCTAGAATCTCTCTGGCATGTACGCCGACAATGCTGGTCATAATACTCCTGAGTTACGTGTAAACGAAAAATAGACCTTTGGAAGAATTCTGATGTTTCCCCCGTATACGATCTGGTGATACAAAAAGGATTTTACCTCAGCACGAACCGGATGAGCAATAGATACAGACAAGAGTGTTCCTTTTTGGATCGCATCCTGTTTGCCTAAGCCGGGACCAAAACTTGGTTAACTCGTTGTTATAAATGGCTTTATACAAATATTACAGGAATATACGTACTCGACTGCGCTTCCGTAAATCTTGCAGCCATATCTCATACTTGATCAAGGCGGCATTGGATTTGAGGATGGGTTCAATCGAAGCGCGCACTTCATCAAGAGGAGCAATCCCTGCCTCTTCTTTTTGTTCGGCGAAAAGAAGATGTACACCAAACTGAGAATCCACAACCTGACTTATTTCTCCTTCGCTCAAGCCAAATATAGCTTGCTCCAATTCTACTACCAGATCGCCTTTGCTCGTCCAGCCGACTAATCCGCCGTTAGGGGCGGCGGGACCTTGGGAATGCGCTATTGCAAGATCATCAAAGGATGCGCCAGCCTGGAGTTCTTCCCGCACCATTTCGAGTCGGGCGCGTGCCTTGGATCGTAAATCCGGATCGCGGCGCACCCGCAGCATAATTTGACGTACCCGTACGCGCTCCGGTTTTTGATAGTGGTCTTTATTGTCTTCATAATACTGGAGCAGACTCACTTCATCCACTACGATTTCATCTTCTAATGTATTCATTTTGGAAACTTCCACGGATTGAGACATGATTCGTTTACGTGTTCGGTCACGAAAATCACTTAATGTTTCCCCTGTTTCCATCAGTGCTTTCATAAATTCATCATTGGTGTCGTATAATTTTCGTACATGATCTATTTGGGCTTCCACTCTTTCGTCGGGCACCACAATAGAAAATTTCAATGCTTCGCGATACAATATTTTACTTTCGATAGCTTCATCCAGTGTATCTTCTACCAGCTTTCCAATGGCTTTTTCATATTCAGCATTGGAGGCGGTTTCCTGCTGTAATCGAATCATTTCAGGTTGAATACTCAGCAAAACTTCGCTATATAATATGGCTTCTTGATCTACGCTTGCTACGACCATATCTATTATTTTTGCCGATCCTCTTCCGCTGCAGAACAGAATCAATATCACCATTAAAAATTTGAGCCTGCATTTTTTCATTGTACTGGGCTACCTTCCACTTGATTCCCCGTGCCATTCATCTGATCCAGCATATCACACCTTGTATGAACCGGGTAATTCCGAATCGCTTTCGATTTTATCTCGCGCCTGATGATGTACGTACACGAGCCGAAGCAGGTCCCAATATCACATAGGTACGAAATGAATTATCGAGGGCGCCAAAGCGTATGTCCCCCACGTCTATTTTTTGCCCCGCTACTGGAGTCCAGCCGGTATCTGTACTGTAGGCGTATAAACTTAAATCGGATGCTCGGTCAGCGTGGCATAATCCGGGTTCAACCTGCCAGTTAATCACCAGGCTGCCCGGCACATTCACTGGATTGTGCAGCACCTGCACCACGGGAGTAAACGCACCCAGTCCTTGCGGATACGGTGCAGGAGGGTGATCCAGCACAGCTACTTGCCCCCGAACGGCTTGTTTTGTTTTCAATAAGAACAGTGCGCCGTAGATGGGTGGACGTAATTCCATGGACGTTCCAATTTCCATTAACGATGCACGGTTGGGATCTGGTGCCAGATAGAATTTTTGGGGGTTTGGGGCCTCGGCAAGATTCTTCAGGGTGCGGGGTGTTTCGGAACTCATGATCAACCGGGAATTTCGTCGTGTGTATGATCCCGATGTGATCACAGGTAAGCCGCTGTCTACTTTTTTTTCGGATGGGATCTTATCAGGAACAGGATCGTTCTTTTTCGGCGCGGGATCTACAACGACTTGCTCCGGAGTAGTCTTCGCCGCATCTTCGGGTAATGGTTCAATGTCTACTGAAGGCCGTTCCGGTACATCCACCGCCTTTGTTTCTATGGGAGCTAATGTAATTACTCCTTCGGGCAGAGCTTCTTTGCTCCTTGCTCTCCGCGAAGGCTGCAGTATGGTTCCTGAAGGCTTGTTCGGCGCATCGAATTGCGGTCGTAAATTTTTCCTGGGATCAAATAGATCCGGTGTCCACCCCGGCGGTACCAGAGGCACAACGGAATGGCCAAATACTCTGTTATTGCTATCAAAGTGCTGTAAAGCCGCTCCTTGGTTTTGAGAAGCAGCGTCATCAACCTCTGGGGTAATAGGTAGAGCTCGCGCAATGCGGGTGCGTTCAATAGTTGACAACCCGGTATCGCTCAACGAGGAGGCTGATGCGAGAACTTGATTTTCATTGCTATCCACGTTTTGGGACACCCCGGTTGTGGATTGGGGTTCGTACGATGGATACGAGGCTAATTGTACATCCCCTGCCAAGTATTCCTGAGGGCCCAATACCGCATATACCTGAGCCTTATACCCTCGTGCCCAAAGAGTGCGTCGCTCTGCATCCGTTTCCTGATTCTGAATATACTGCCATCCTGTCTGCGGTCGATATCCGTACACAGCAAGTCGGGATAAATTTTCTGGTCTGCAGAGAGAGGCGGGAACGGAAAACTCCATGTCCACCACGATAGGGATATTATAGGGTTCCACAGCAGGCTCTACGTAATTCGAGAAAACGGCAGTACCTTCCGGCAGCTTYGCTTGCAGGGATGGTGCCATCCCTAATTTCATAGTAACGGGTTGAGCGGCTTGCACCAGAAACGATGCGCCGGATTTCCGGGGGCGCAATGAAATGGCTTTTCCGCGAACCAAGGCGGCATGGGCTTCCACATCTGCCCGGCTGAACCGGGTCACCTTCATGCGTCGTTCCAGCAGCAAGTTCATTTGATCTGCAAAGTGGGGCGACTCAGGCACATCAGAGGTACCGAATGGCACCAGCGATACGGCCTTGGGGATTTGGCCAAACTGGATGACCATGGCAAATCCGATACCTTGTGATACGCGCCAGGCACCGCGCTCGAAATGGTGATCTCCCATGGAGAATAAGGATTGTCCGTTCAGCGATCCGCCTATGGCTACTTCCCGATTTCCCCGGCGCAGTAAATGTACACGCCCCCAGGGCACATCCAGCGTCTGATACTCATTGCGGATCAAACGGGCGGCTTCCGTCAGTGAATTCAATAACTGCAGCTGCACCCATTCGGTATTTTCCAGAATAAGCGCATGCACTCCTTCATTTGTATCCGCCAGACCCTGGTTTTGAAGAAGACTCCACCATACATGAAACAGCGTCATTCCAACGCTGTCCGTATCCGCCACATAATCCCACGCCCGTAAAGTATCCAGAGCCACCCATATATCCGGGTGAGAAGCCTGGACCCAGGCACCATGGTTCTCGGCGGCGTGCAGCAGGTAGGGTACAGTCTCCGTTGCCAGCGGTGATACTCGGTCGAACAGCAGTGCCTGATGATCTTCAAATCGACGCGGACCTTGTGCCAGCAGTACCCGAAGTCGCTTGGCGCGATAGCTGTCCGATTCCATGGCCAGCCAGGGGGGCACATCCGATTCGGTGAGCGACATGCCTTCGGTGACGCGCCACGGCGGCGTACCGCTGGCCTGTATATACCCGGATTCAGGATTCAAAATCCACGGCAGATCATTGGGCATCATGTCGGGACCCCACTCTATGCCGGGATCCAGAGCGGACACGGGTGCATGCCAACGCTTCGGATCGGCTGTTGTCAATTGGACGACTAATGGGTTTGATGATACATCTTTCCATCCAGTCTTGGCGTTGTATCGGTAATAGATATTGCCTGTGGTATCGGCATAAACCAGATGAAAAACGGGGAGCTGCTGCCGATCCATCACCGCGCGAAACGAAGATAAATTCGTTGCTCTCGCCATGTCGTAGATTTGCCGGAGCGCGCCGTGGAGACGGTATCCCCCCACGCGATAGGCTAGTGGACGGCCGTTGTAATACCCCACCACTGGACCGTGGCGTGTCGCTAATCGATTGAGCGGCCGTTCTGTCATTCTCCCCGCGTCCCATACATACAATGTGCGGGTATCGGCTTGGGTAAAGGACACATTTTGCTGATAATAGGTATTCTTGTGCATAACCGATTTCGGGTTGGCCGCTTGGAGAATATTACGTTCGTATTCGATATAGAGATCGGCTATATCCGGCTCGTTGGGTGACAACGCCCAGCCCAGATGTTCGTTGTGCCCTTGCAGAATCACGGGCAGCCCATACAGCGTGGCACCGTACATGTTCATGTCGCGCGTTACCAGATGCGCTTCGTACCATTTGAATATGCCGTCGTAATCCTGTTGCGGATTGATCACCAGCACGGCCTTGCCCTCTACCGTGTTTGAAGGTGCCAGCGCCCAGGCATTCGCGGCTGGGGTACCGGGTGCAGGATGATAGATTTCGGGATGATCGAATGGAGCCATGGAGAGCAGGTAATACTGCATGAAGGCCAGAATGTCCGCCGGGGCTACGGGTTCCGCCCRGGACGGTGTATCTTTTGGATGCTCGAGAATCCACGCATTCACGCCTTGCGCGAAGCCTTCGCATAAATCCACCGTTATCGCATCAGCGGTTTCATAAGCGCGCTGTGCATTTTCCCGATAACGCATGACCTGGGCGAAGCTGTCTGACTCTACGTAGGGTTCGCCCAATACTTCTGCAGCTCGACCGTTGGCTACACGGTACCCGAGCAGCATGCCTTCCAGATGATCCTCCGCCTGGGCATACCCGAACACGAATGCCATGGACCTGGTGTCGTTGGCGAAGACGTGAGGCACGCCCCACTCGTCACGATACAGGGTGGCTCCGTCCCACAATGATGGCGCGCTGTTTGGGAAAAATTGGCCGTGGGCGACGGCGGAAATAAGTAATGCTATGACGTAGAGGGCTTTAGTCTGCATGTGGGAACTTCCTGTGCCCGTTGGGGGCCTGCCTCCCTATTATTTCACACCCCCGAAAATATCACAACGGGCGGCGAAATCGCCGCCCGTTGAATAGTATCTATCTGATAATAATGCGATGTTTACGTGTTATGCCATTCTTCTTTATGCTCCATACTTTTGCGGAAATGCCCCATACCTTTATATAGGAGGTACATGGATAGTGCGCCGAATAACGTACTCACGAGTGCCAATGAGTAATGCAGTTTCATTTCATCTTTAAATAAATAATCGGTACATAAGGCTACAGCCAGCGGTCCGAACCCCAATCCAATGAGATTCACCACAAAAAGATAGATTGCAGATGCCTGTCCGCGCATACGATTCGGCATCATTTCCTGTATGGCGGCAGGCGCGACGCCAAACGGCATGGCAATAGTAAATACCGCTGGGCATAGAATCAGAAGTGCTAAATTACCATTGGGTATCAATGGAAATAGGAGACCCAATGGAAGATGGAGACCGGCGGCAATAAATCCGATACGCATTTTTGCATCTTTCATTCCTCGTTCCGTTAACTTACCTGCTAATATCCCGCCGGAGATGATGCCTGCTGTGCCGAATATAATAACGATAGATCCATACCAGATGCCGATTTGGGTTTGGGTAAAGCCATGAATTCGGATAAAGAATGTGGGCAGCCAGGATGCACTTCCATAAGAAATAAACGAGCACAATGCAAACCCCATATTGTGATAGAAAAAAGTACGCCAATTAGCCTTCACATAATCATACACTTCGCGTAGAGGGACGGAAGCTGGTGCCTGTTGACCAGACTGTGTTTTTTTCAGCCCACGCCGTAAGGGTTCACGAATAGTGAAAAGCATGGGTGCGAATAACAAACCGGGGAACCCAATTATAAAAAAGACAAATTGCCAGGGCCGTACATCGCCTACCAGCGGTACATACATCATCTCGTCTCCGGATGCAAAGCCGATGACTATTCCGCCCAGCAGATAGGCCATACCCGATCCGATATATATACCCGCGCCGTAAACGCTGATGGCCAAGGCCATGCGGTTGGGCCTGAAGTAATCGGTGATGAGTGAATAGGCAGATGGAGACAGCGCCGCCTCTCCTACACCGACCCCCATGCGCGCGATGGCCAATTGTCCGAATTTTCCGGCAAGTCCGCAGGCCATGGAAAACAAACTCCAGATAACCAGACCGACTGCGATGATGGTGCGTCGGCTTTTACTGTCTGCCAGACGACCAATGGGAATACCGAACAGGGTATAGAAAAGAGCGAAGGTGAGACCCATGAGCAAACTCATTTGGGTATCGGTGATATCCAGATCCTTTTTGATAGGCTCAACCATGAGTCCGAGTATCTGCCTGTCAATAAATGAAAATATATACACTATCATCAATATTCCGACGACGTACCAAGCGTAGCTCTCTTTCACATACGGRATTTCTTCTGTGTCCGTTTCKGATGTCTTGGGTGTATCGGRTGATTCTTYTGTGGCCATGTACGCGCTCCTGTTGATGCCAAWTWNGGTAGGGTAGRGTGTCGRATTTTGAAGTKAAATTCAAMTTTTCCCYATGGACCCTAATGTGAGCAACTTTCCATGGATGCATGACCATCTTAACAACACTATTTGACACCGCCCCGCCCGGCATGTTTCTATAGGAGCCGTTTTATATCAGGGAGATAATTTTTATGCTAGGAATCGGCGGCTGGGATTGGCTTGCCATTTCGATCTACATCATCGGCACGATTGTGGTGGGGGTCTATATGGCCAGCAAGGTCAAGAATACCAACGATTTCTTCATGGCGGGCCGTCGATTCGGCAAACCTTTCATGATTTTCTTCGCTTTCGGCGCAGGCACCAGCGGCAACGATGCGGTAGGGGTATCCTCCAAAACCTACACCAACGGGCTGTCGGGCATCTGGTATCAATGGCTCTGGCTGTTCTGTACGCCCTTCTACTGGCTCATCGCTCCCGTAATGCGTCGCATGCGTTGTCTCACTACAGGTGATTATTTTGATGCACGGTACGACGGTTCCGTTGCGGCTCTGTATACCGTCGTAGGTGTCACCCAGCTCACCATCAACATCGGGGTCATCCAACTGGGCGCCGGTTCCATGATTGAAGGCATATCCGACGGCGCGATTCATCGTAACTGGGCCATCGTCGCCATGACGGTTATGTTCGTGGTCTACGGTGTGGCGGGGGGATTGGCCGCAGCCATCGTGACGGACTTTATACAGGGGATTCTTACGGTCATCCTGTCGTTCATTCTCATTCCTTTTGCGTTGGACGCGGTAGGCGGATTCAAAGGACTCCACGAGGGCATAAATGATGAGTCCATGTTCAGTCTGGTGGCTCCAGGTGAAATCAATATGTTCTGGATTGTCATGCTGGGTTTCAACGCCCTCATTGGGATCGTGACGCAGCCTCATATCATGGGGGTATGCGCGGCTGGTCGTACGGAGATGGACGGCCGGGTGGGTTTCGCATTCGGTAATCTGATCAAACGACTTTGTACCGTCGCCTGGACGCTGGTGGGTCTTTGCGCCGTGGTGATGTATATGGATACAGATGTGCGGCCCGATTTCGTTTATGGTCAGGCGGCGGCTGATTTACTGCCCCAGGTGATGCCCGGACTGGTGGGTGTATTCCTCGCCGCGCTTATCGCATCGGTCATGTCCTCCTGCGATGCCTTCATGATTTCGTCGTCCGGCTTGTTCACGCAGAACTTTTATAAACGCTTTTTCGTGAAAGACAAACCCGACGCCCACTACGTGTGGGTAGGTCGTATTGCCGCCACCGCTATCGTGGTCTGTGGTGTAGCCTTCGCATTCATTGTGGACAACGTACCCCAGGGGCTCATGCTGTTCTTCAAACTCCAGGGTCTCATGGGCGCGGCATTTTGGCTGGGGCTGTTCTGGCGGGGCACTACCGTGAAGGGCGCATGGGCAGGTACACTCACCGCGTTTGCCATCCTCATCATTACCAGCCGACCCTTTTTCCATGAATGGGCTGCTATAAATCTTCCAGACATGATGATATGGGACGGTAAATTCCGTGACTCCTGGCAGATACTGTCCTACCTTATCGGCGGCTTCGGCATGGGCATCATCGTGAGCCTCATGACCCAGCGCGTCCCCAAAGAAAAACTGGATATCGTATACAATGCGCTTCGCACCCCTGTGGACAACGATGAGCCGCACCACCCAGTACCCTTCACCCTCCCCGAAGGCGTGGAACCCCATCCCGGAAGAAAACTCATCAACCACCCCGACCTGGAGATCCCCCGACCCTCCGCCATCGGTATCAGCGGCTTTATCGGACTCTGGGTCTGCGTCGCTGCCCTAATAGGCTTCGTATTCTGGATGGCCGGGCTGGGCGCATAATTACCGATAGACTGCGACCAATCTGCACGATATACCACAAAGATTTAACCTCACGTCGCTGATACCGCTTATTTCTGATTAGCCCGATTGTGGCACAGCCGCCCTCGGCTATGAGTTAGTCTACAACATGGGCGAGCCGGGGCTGTTGAAAAAGTCCGCGCCGCCAATAAATGGGACTGACACAAGCGAAGTGAGGAACGAACGGAGACGTGTCTGTCCCCATTTATTGGGTTTATAACGGAGAATCTCCCAATAAGAAAAATGCCTCTCTACCCGAGGCTTCGCAACTGGACTTTTTCAACAACCCCGGGATGCTCATGGCCCGAAATTACTTTTGAATATTCCACCTATAACATGGCCTTGCCGCATGTAAATTACTGGAGACTATGTAGGGGCGGTTCGTGAACCGTCCACTTAGCCAACCACTATTCATCCACAGATGCCACAGATGTGCACAGATAGTTTGATCGCAGATTTTGGGGATTTGGGGAATTTACTTTTTCTTTTTTAGCCACAGAGGACGCAGAGTTCACAGAGAGTGGAGACCCTGATGCAACGTAGCGTTATATTGGTAAGCTTGGAGCCCCTTCGGGTCGGGCGGGTGGCTGGGTCGGGAACCCCTGCCACAGCAGGAGAATACTATAGCACCAAAATTTACATTTGACTATAGACCATTAACTGTATATAACATTAAAATGGCTACTGCACTTTTGCTAGATTTAGATATTGGTATCTATATTGCTAATGGGAGAAAAGCATGTCGGAACAATTATCACCACTTTTTAAAAAACTCACTATCTGCTTTATTATAACCGGATTTGCTACTTCTTGTGCGACGAATCCAGATAAAATCAGCGCATCTTATGTCTCGCCAGCGCAATACAGTAATTATTCATGTAATCAAATTAGCCAAGAAATGGCTCGAGTAGAACGGCGTGTTGTAGAACTAACAGGTAAGCAAAGAAAGGCTGCGACTGGAGATGCAGTGGCCATGGGCATTGGTCTTATCTTGTTTTGGCCAGCTCTTTTCTTTCTAATCGGAAAGGATAAGAAGGATGAACTTGCAAGATTAAAAGGGGAATATGAGTCACTGCAAATTGCGTGGATTGATGCTGACTGTGCCAGTGAGAATTCCGTATCGAGAGAAACGATTGTAACTAGTATTCCAAATGAAGCGACAATCGACGAGTCAAAATCAATAAATAAAAGCAATACTACAGCACAATCGACCCCTACTAATTTTGCAAAAAAGGAGGTCGTTATAGAATCTCATAAATCTATAGCTTCTCCTACATCGATTTCTAATAATCCTGCTACTGTTGACAAACAACCATCACTAGAAATTCCAGAGATAGAAGCTATAACGCCCATCGAATCTGCCGATCAATATTTCTATCTCAATTGGGTCTACAGCGATGACTCCGCAAGCGATGTGGATATTCGCCTCTATCAAGAATCAGGATCGTTTCAACAAGTTATACGTCGTGGTGAACGAGACCTAATTAAGCTTAACTATGGAGAACTCCTGTTATTTGTGGAGGACATAAATCAAGGAAAGAGGCAAAAGCCTAATTGGGACACAGAATTAATTCGTATCCAACCATCCCCCATAGATTTTGTAGAGGTTCTCATCACAACTCATGATCGGAAAAGTGATATCGCTGCGGAAATTCGAGTTATTATTAATGATAAAGAGATCACTCGGAAGCGAATCAGATCTAAGTAAAAAACCATCACCCCACCCGCACGGTGCAGTTTAGCCATTCTTTGTCGAAGGTGGCGTTGTATGTTTTGTAGAAGTCGATGGCGGGTTGGTTCCAGTCGAGGACTTGCCAGCAGACTTGGGTGGATCCKGTGTCTTTGGCTTTGGCGATGGTGGCGTCGAGGAGGGCTTTACCTGCACCTTTCCCGCGTGCGGCTTCGGACACGATGAGGTCTTCCATGAACAGGCTTTTGCCTTTCCAGGTGGAGTAGCGGAAGTAGCACAGGGACATGCCGATGATGGCTCCGTCCAGTTCGGCTACCATGACGAAGTAGAGAGGGGTGTCGCCGAAGCCGTCTTCTTCGAGTCGGGCCACGGTGTTTTCCACTTCGTCATCGGCCTTTTCGTAGTGAGCCAGTTCGCGAATGAGTTCGAGTATGCGCGGCACGTCTTCTTTGCGTCCGTCGCGAATGGTGATGGCGTCGCTCATTTACCTTTCCATTCGGGCTTGCGTTTTTCGGCAAAGGCGCGGGGACCTTCGATGAGGTCTTCGGAGCCGTACATCTCCAGCACTTTGGGYTGKCGCTGYAKSAGGGCTTCCTGSAGSGGCATTTCCATKCCTTTSACGGCGGAYTGTTTGGTGGCCTGKATGGACAGGGGCGCGCCYTGCATKATTTCGCTGGCTACTTTTTCCGCTTCCGCCATGAGGTCGGCTTGAGGCACGACGCGGCTGATGAGGCCGTAGCTGAGGGCTTCGGCGGCGGTGATGCGTCGGCTGGTGAGGAGCAGGTCCATGGCGACGTGATAGGGAATCTGCCGGGGCAGGCGATGTACGCCGCCTGCATCGGCCATGAGCCCCACGCGGGGTTCGGGGAAGGAAAACGTAGCGTTGTCCGATGCAATGATGATGTCGGAGGCGAGGGCTATTTCGAATCCGCCGCCCATGGCGAGACCGTTGACGGCGGCGATGAYRGGYTTSAAGAGATCGTCCCGGGTGGTGATGCCTGCGAATCCGCTTTTTACGTTCTGCATTACTTCCATCAACTCGCCCATGCCGTGTTTGGCGGTGTATTTCAGATCGTTCCCGGCGGAGAAGGCCTTCTCCCCCGCTCCGGTGATGATGCASACCCACTGGTCRKGGTCGTCCCGGTATTCGCTGATGGCGCGGTCCATCTCCACGGTGGTGGGTGGGCTGATGGCGTTCATCACTTCGGGGCGGTTGATGGTGAGGATGGTGACGCGGTCTTTCTTTTCTACCTGGATCAATTCGTAGCTCATATCGGTTTCCTTCCGGTCTGGTTTGAAAATGGAATCTGTATAGTACACTCCATTTGACGGGATTTCGAATCGCAGTTTACTTTGACTGGATTGATGGGTACACTGGAAAATTCTTGGTGGATGCTATTCGTATACCCGAGATACATAAAGTTGGAGTTGAATTTATTTATTCTCCCCTTGAGGGGAGCTGGAGGGGTGTTTTTTAGGCGCAACACCCCCCTTGATTCCCCCTCGAGGGCAGTAGTGTCCGGTTAAGGATTTCAGGGGGCATTGTAAGTATCTGAAAAACAGGGTGTTAGGTTATGCTTAATGTGTTTTCGAT
>NVWG01000112.1 GCA_002746185.1 Candidatus Hydrogenedentota bacterium | reverse complement strand
GACGAGCCATTTCTTCATCTTTTCTTTCGCCTGGGTCTGGGAGAACGTGCGCATCTCGAGAATGGCGCGTTCTCCGCGCGCGATGCCCTCAAGAATCTGCAATCGGTGCTGCATGAATTCGTATGAATCCACATCCACCAGATAGGCTGCGGGCTTGCCGTGTTCGGTAATCAGGACCGGCTCCCCGGAATCACGCAGGTCGGACAGGAGCCGTGTGGCGTGCCGTTTCAGCGTTGTAACCAATTCAGTCTTCATAGGTGAATGATACTATAGTGATACTTTACAGTCAAGCGTGTGCGCATTCGTCATCGCGAGAGTGACCAGATTGCCGCACTTCGCTTCGTTTCGTTCGCAATAACATTGTTCTTATTATAGGGTTACATGTGAAGCGACAACAAAGACTCACAGCCGAGGGCGGCTATGTCACAATTCTCGATTTCATGCTTAACGTCGTCTCGCAATTTGGCGGGACTAATGTGTCATGGCGTAGACGATGATGTTGATGCCGATGGCGTAGGATTTGGTGGAGAATATCTCGAAGTATTCCGAGCTTTCTGCCTCCCGTTCCCAGCCGTCACCGATGTCGCTGTTGTGAGATGCCACGGCCATAAGCCGACCCGTTTTATCATCCCACAATCCTCTGAAATTTACATTTTCTACACCCGCAATTCCGCCAGACGGATACCGATGCACGTTGGGATTGTCATACGTTTCGGTCCATCCCATGTCCCAAAATATCTTGGCGGGAATCTGAGGACATTCCTTCAAGGGGAATACCATGTTTAAAATGGGATGTTCGGAAGGGATCTCGCGCCACTCCAGTTCGGGAAATACTTCCTTCATATTAAGTTCAAAGTTATCCCACTCGCCATCGCCCCAGAAATCATCAACCCACAAAAAACCACCACGATTCAGGAATGCGCGSARCCCTTCCACTTCGGGTTTGGTGAGGGATTGCCATCCGGGRTCGCACATRTATAGRAAMGGATATTGTAATAACTTGTCGTCAGCYAATCCTATRGCCARMGGYTTGGGGTTAACCTGRATGGTGGTRAGYTCGGCCATGCGAACAAGAAAATTCTGATCGGCTTCGGGATAATCTGTCTCCCACCGATTCCAGAGCCGTCCCTCGAAGTAGTAGTACGCTTCCCCTTCCCCGCCGGAACTTTCGTACATAGCGCGAACAAAGGTGAATTGACCTGCTTTTTCGGCAGCGTCGGACGCAGGCCCCTGGGGTGTGTCAGCCAAGAGCCACATAGATGCTACGCATATAGAAATTGTTAATCCGAACATACAACCTCACTTCACTTCTATTTTCAGCTTTTTTTGGACAAAATGCAAGCAACCCACTGGTTGACCCCATTTCGACCATCCATTAAACTGCCTCTTTCTTATACCAACATGGGGTAAGGTGTATTTATGTCTCAAAAAACTATTTTTTTTCGTCTGCTGTTCTCTATGGTGTTGCTGGTAACTGCCCATGCTGGTGCTCAGGCGGTGAAGGGTACGGTTGCCGAGGGAGCGTCTCCCCCGCCTTTGACGTATCACGGGTTGACTCCCGGAGTAACGACGCATGCGCAGGTTCGGGAGGTGCTGGGAGAGCCTGTGGATGAATCCAAGTGGTATAACTACAAAATGTATTATCCCGCGAAGGATCGTCCCGGTCTGTTTGATATTGTCCATATACTTAAAAAACGGAGTGAATCGAGTCTGGCGGGCATCGAGGCATCTTCGATTCCTGCAGGGTATGAGACGGGTAACTCCATTCGACGCGCATTGGGTGAACCGGAATATGAGCTGCGTATGGTTACGTGGAAGCTGCTGGATTACAGCGAGCAGGGTCTTCGTTTTTCACTGACATCTGATGGTAAGACAACCGGGGTATCGTATTTCCCTTATGGACATCGTCGTGTACCCGAGGGCGAACGGCACCTGGTGGACTTGAGTCATCTGCGGGAAGGTCCGCAACCCAAGTCGCGTCAGGCACCGCAGGTGCGCAGTCTTTCGGCAGGATTTTCGGAGGTCATTTTTTCCCCTCAAGGGAAGGACTGGCTTGGTTATAAATATAAGGTTCATGATGATTTAAAAGCGCGCATCGCCGTGTTTGATGATGGACAGAAAAGGGTGGCGTTGGTAGGCGCGGATCTGTTCGGTATGGGCTGGAATGAAACGTATGTGATGCGGGAAGGAGCGCGCAAGCTGGGAGTAGACCAGACGGTGATTGCCATGTCGCACAACCACGCGGCTGGAGATACGATTGGGGTGTATGGTCATTATCCGGCTGAGTATATTGCACACATCCAAAAACAGGTACTCCATGGTATTGAGTTGGCCATAAAAAATATGAAGCCCGTGAAGGAACTTCGTACGAATCTGCAGGAATTACCCATGGATGGGGCGCGTGTGCAGGGGCTGTTTCGCAATGCACGGAATCCGGCGGTGCTGGACCCGACGATATCCACAGTGCAGGTCGTAGGTGATGACGGGAATGTGATGGGTACGCTGGTGCATTTCGCGTGTCATGTGGAGTCGCTGCGACTGGGTGCGCGTGAGATTTCAGCAGATTTCCCCGGGTATATGTGTGAACAGATTAAGCAAGATGGCGGAGGTCAGCCTGTGTTCCTGAACGGGGCCATGGGCGGTATGGTGAGTGGCGATAACCGGGCACGTACCCATGAGTCATCCCGGGAAATGGGGCTGCAGCTTGCGGCCATTGTGAAAGATATGGCTGACACTGCTCAACCAGCAGCGGTGGACGGAATCACGCTGGATATGCGCCCACTGGAAATCCCTATGGTGAACCCCAACTTTCAGCCGTTGTTTGAATCGGGATTGCGTTCGCTGCATCGTGGTCGGGTACAAACGGACATGCAATACATTCGTATTGGRGAGATAGAAATGATTTCGCTGCCGGGGGAACTGCTGCCGGAATTGAGTTTCGAAATATTAGAGAAGATGAACGGTTTTCCCCGTATGCTCATCGGTCTGGCAAATGATGCATTGGGCTATATGATCCCCCCTTATGATTTCCGGGCAGGGGCGTATGAAGAAAGTGTATCCCAAGGGCCGTCGGCAGGATTACAGGTTCGGGATATGGCATTGTTGATGATTACGGAGAATGCGCCAGCGCCGGAGTCACGGTAGCGGCGTAAAGTGCGGGGTAACTATCTTTACCCCATTTCGTAAAGCGCTACCATTGCATCCGGGGTGCAGGCTTTCGTAGACTTACGACTGTTTGAACGTCGAATTCATTCAGGTGCCGTTACAGGACTTGCAGGTGCAGTTGACCGGATCGATAGGCGCAGCCCGGCGTTCCTGACAGGATCGCCGTGAATACAAACAGGGTGTATATGTGTTTCATCCACATCGGAAATGTTGTAACCGCCATTTAATCAACCACCGGGGCAGGATATCACTATGGTAAATAAAAAGTTTATATTGGTCGCGGGCTTCTCCATTCTGGGCACTGTTATTTCGCTGTTCGTGCCGATAGCGCAGGCTGAAGCTCCGCTGGGTGCGGTAGCTGTTCATCAGGCTTTGCTGGATCTGGGAACAGATTTACGGTTGATGTGTGTGGCTGCGCATCCAGATGATGAAGATGGAGCATCGCTAACGTATTATCGGAAAAAATATGGTTACAAGACATTTGCGCTCATAGCAACGCGAGGTGAGGGCGGTCAAAATGAAATCGGGTCAGAGCTGTATGAAGAGTTAGGTGTGCTCCGTACCCATGAGATGGCGAATGCCTCGAATATTACCGGAGCCGAACTTCATTTTCTGGATTATCCCGAGTTTGGATACTCGAAGAGCGCAGACGAAGCATTTTCAGTTTGGGGCAAAGAAGAAGCCTTGCGCCGAATGGTGCGGAAGATTCGTGAACTAAAACCGGATGTRATTATTACSCATCAYGGSGAAACGGGCGGWCAYGGTCATCACCAGGCGGTGGGYCGYGCATTGATGCAGTCGTTTGATCTGGCCGGGGAYCCGAAAGCGTTCCCGGAACAGTTGAAAGAAGGGCTTGAACCGTGGCAGCCTGCCCGTCTTTATTTGCGAGCGTTCAGCGGGGCAAGCAGCGGCGGTATTGTAGAGGTTCCGTATAGCGAGTTGGAGCCAATGCGCGGAATGACCTACGCGAAAATGGCGGCAGATGCATTGCGGGAACATGAGACGCAGGGCATGGGATTTTTTATTGATCGCTTTCTCACGACGCGCTCAAAATCGAACTATCGGTTAATGAAGGAAGCGCCGGGGGGAACGCAGGGCGGCGGTTCGTTAAATCCGCCTAGCGAAGGATTATTTGAGGGGYTGAAGGATCGGGTCTCTTCTGAATCGCGGRCGTTRTCKGAAAAGGGTCTGAATGAAWTAARTGTGRATAGTGCATTTGCTCATTTGRMMTGGGCTGCCAAGAGCGGGACTGCGGAACAGCATCGTGCAAACGAACTTGCAGTGGCTGTGGCTGAATTGCGGCTTCGTCCCAAAATTTCAGATACGGAAGTGACGCCAGGACAGAAATTGTCCATCTCTGCTGAGCTTGCGGCTTATGGGATTGATGACGTAACGGGCGTGGAATTTTCATTGCGCACACCGTCGTGGATGTCCGCCAATTTGTCGAAACCTGTACAAGCCAAGGTATCGCGTGCAGGATTTGCGACGGCGAAATTTGATGTAACCATTGGTTCCGATCAAACCCCCACGATTCCCCATGATGAATATTTGTTTAAGCCTCATTTTCTGGAGCCGCAATTTGAAGTGGTTACGAAAGTGACGACGAGTCGGGGTGTGGTTGAATTGGTGGAGCCGATTCTCATTGATGTGGCTCCGCAAGTATCGATTTCGTACAGCAACGCGCCATATCTGATTCAGCAGGGCAAGGATACGTCTGCTGCGGTTCAGCTGCTGGTAACAAATCACACGCCCGGGCCTTACAAAAGCACGTTGTCTCTTGCTGCGACCAAGGGATTGACGTTGGCAGAATCCTCCATTACATTGAATTTTGCCAAGGAAGGTGAGCAGCAGTTGGTTACGGTTGAGGCGAAGGTAACTTCGGGTATCGCCTCGGGCGACTACACTATTACCGCGACGGTAGATAAGACGGGATATACTGCTACAGGTACGGCGCGGGTAGTGGATTTGCTGGTGCCCAAGAATAAAAATGTGGGTGTGATTTACAGTTATGATGACACGTTCATGGACACGCTGGAGCGTATGGGCGTGGCGCATGAGGCATTGGAGATTGATGACTTCACGGCAGATCGGCTGGATGAATTCACGACAATTATTGTTGATATCCGTGCGTATTTGGTGCGGCCGGATTTGGTGGCGAATAACCAGACGCTGCTGGATTATGTGTATCGGGGTGGGTCACTCATTGTTATGTACCAGAAAACTTTTGAATGGAATAAGGCGTATGCACCGTACAGTTTACAGATCGGGCGTAACCGGGTAACGGTGGAGGACGCTCCGATTACGGTGCTGGTGCCGGATCATCCGTTGTTCACCACGCCGAACAAAATGGGGTCGGGCGATTGGGACGGATGGCGTCAGGAGCGGGGACTCTATTTCCCCAGTCGTTGGGCGGATGAATATACCGCGCTCATCGATGTGCAGGATCCCGGCGAAAAGAATCCTCCAGGGTCATGCCTCGTTGCAGATTACGGCGATGGAAAATATATGTACACCGCGCTGGGCTGGTATCGTCAGCTCCGCGATCTGCATCCAGGTACGCTGCGGATTTTCGCGAATATGCTGGCGTTGTAGGGGTTTTATTTTAATTTGTTCTTTATATCTTTCTCAGGCAGGAAATGCATTGCTCGCCCAACCTTATATTGGCGCAACAATCCCTTTTCTACAAGACTAAGAATGTCGCTTCTTGAGGAAGCGTACGAAATTCCATGGCTCGTCTGATGCGATTTGAATGTATAAGGCAGTTCCGGATTCTGTATCGCATGGCGTAGTAATTCCTGTTGCCGATAATTAAATTTCTCCATACTCTTTAACTCTTGCATCAATTCAAGTGATTGTATCGCTTTTCGTTTTACAAAGTCGTTACATGCAAAGATAGCTCTCTCGATTACATCTAAATGATATACGAGAAAATAGTTTAGATCGTTATCGTCGTTCTCTGTGAATAAATACGATTGAGAATATCGTTTTTGTTCTTTCTTCAGTATCCTGGAAATGGAGATATATTGGAATAACCAATATCCATGGTGCAGCATTGACCAATAAAAAAGAGCTCTGGCTGTACGTCCGTTACCATCAACGAAGGGGTGGATAAATCCTATTAAGAAATGCAGGATAACCGAACGTATGACGGGGTGTACGAAGTATTCTGGCGACTTTTCGTTTGCAAAGTCGCACAGGAAAGATATTTGCTCTTCCAGTTGATTGGCTGGAGGTGGACGATGGAATATTTCCCCCGTCAACGAATCTTGTACTACAACTTTTTCATCAGGTTTTCGAAATCTACCCACTTCTTCTTCGTCATCAAATGTATTTTCCGATATCATTTTGTGGATTTCAAATATGAGCTTTTTGCTCAGTGGTTCATCTTTGATTTCGTTAATAAATTCCATTGTTCTGTAGTTATTCAAAATCATTTGCTCGCTCTTGTCGCGTGGCTCCCTCTTGTCTAGAATCATGGCTTTAGCAACAGGACGAGTGGTAGAGGCACCTTCCATTTGGCTTGAAGTGATGGCTTCTTCGATTAACGATTTAACATAAAACTGCTTCTTCATTTCGGCTTCACCGATGGATACGGGCATTTGAATAGAGCCACTAGCATTCTTATCTATGAATATGTGTTTCTCATAGATGGGATCTTCGAGGCTGAAACTGAATTGCGTTTCCTCGAAAATATCCAGATTGATAAATTTTCGTTTAGGCAATCTTTGGAACTTTAGACCTGCCCACCACTCTTTGTGATTACGAATGCCTCTTGGAAGGCGTAATCTTCTGAGTTTTTCCCAATGCACATACTTACCATCCACTAATGTGGATGTAACCCCCATTCTTAAAGCGACTTGTGTAGCTACATTCAATTCCCGGGTGAGTTCATCGAAATTGGGTGGTGACTGTGGAGTTCTCATTGTATTTGTGCCTTTTAACTATTAGATAACTATCAAATACTATCAAATTGATAGTTAAAAGACAACTAACTATCAATATATTATTTATTGATAGTTAGTTGATAGTTCGTAAATATTCTGTAAAGCATTTATATTACGAGTCTTACAGAACTCTACCTAGCACATCTTGTGTGATTACTTGGTAGGAGAGGTGAGAATCGGCGAGGATTTTCTTGAAGGCAGCTTGTTCGTCCAGGGTCTCGAATTCGAAGCCCAGGAGGGCACGGCCTACTTGCTCACCGGTATGGGCGTAGTTGAAGTAGCACATGTTGGCTCGGCCTTTGAAGAGGGCGAGGAAATCGTGGAGGGCACCTGCGCGTTCGGRGAATTCGAGTTTGATGAAGTAGGGGTGGGTGAAGAGATCTGGTTCGTATTGGATGATGCGGAATTCCACGTCTTCTTGTGAGGTCACATCTTCGTGGGGGATGGACAGATCGGTGAGGCGTTGTTCGAGAAGCTGCAACTCCATGGGGGATGCTTCGATGCCGATGACGGGCCATGCCTTGTCCTGGGCCACTTTTCCGTATTGAAATTCGACGATGCTCATGCCGTCCAATGCGCTTTTCAACAGATCGAGCATACCGCCGCTGTATTCGCCTATTTCAAAGCGTATGTAGCGACGTCGTCCGCCGCCGATGCTGGCGTGTCTGGAGATCCAGGCGAGTTGCCCGAAGTCGAGATTGCTGCCGCAAATTATGCACAGGGCTTTTTGTCCGGCGATGGTTTCGTGTTGTTTCATAAGCCCTGCCAGTCCCATGGCACCTGCGGGTTCGGGGATACAGCGTTGGGATTCCCACAGAAGCTGGATGGCGGCGCAGACTTCTTCGTTGGTGACGGTAATGAATTCGTCGACCAATTCGGCGCAGAGTTTATGGGTGAGTTCTCCGGCTTTTTTGACGGCGGTGCCGTCGCAGAATACATCTACGTAATCGAGGGATACGGGGTGGCCTGCTTCGATGGCGGCTTTCATGCAGGCTTGGTCAACGCCTTCGACACCGACGATTTTGATGTCCGGATAGTAGTGTTTCAGCCAGCAAGCCACGGAAGCTGCCATGCCGCCGCCGCCTATCTGGAGGTAGGCTATATCGAATGGGCCATGTCCGGACATGACGACTTCATCTGCCAGGGTGCCTTGACCGCCCATAGTGCCTAGGTCGTCGAAGGGGTGGATGAAGGTGCTTTGGGCGGCTTCCAARTCGGCAAAGGCYTGTTCGGCTGCTTCGCTGTAGTTGTCGCCGTGGAGAATGATTTCYACRCGCTCGCCKCCRTGGCGTTTYACGGCGATCTGTTTCATATTGGGGGTGGAATAGGGCATATAGATTTTGGCATTGATGCCCAGTTTTTGTGCAGCCAGGGCAACACCTTGAGCATGATTTCCAGCGGAAGCACAGATTACGCCATGGTCGCGTTCCGCATCGGACAGCATGACCATGCGGTTGTAGGCACCCCGCCATTTGTATGCGTGAATGGGCGACAGGTCTTCTCGTTTGATATAGACTTGGGCCATGACGGGGAGGGCGATTTTTTCCAAGGGAGTGGGATCTCCGATGGCGTACACGCGTTGTCGCGCGGACAGTATTTCCTGGAATAATTGTTCTTTCATGGAAACGGTCTCTGCTAAGTGACTATACCTGGCAAGCGTTCATTATATATGCGCACTTCGGCCCGTTAAAAGGCTCGATGTAGTYTTAATTGCAACGGGTAGAATTATAGATTGCGGATTTCTTCTGCCAGGGAATCCACCATGGTCTGCGCGTGGTTCTGGGATTCGTGCTGGACCATGATCCGAATGATAGGTTCAGTTCCTGAAGGACGAATGACGACACGGCCTTTATCACCCAACTCCTGTTCGGCCTTTTCGATGACTCCATCGAGTTTATCCTGAGACGGCTTACCGTTGCCATTGAGCGGCACGGAGCAATGGGCCTCGGGCATGGSTTCGTAGACCCGCGCCAATTCGGAGAGTTTTTTGTCTTTACGAATCATGGTGGCCAGTAACTGCAGGCCTGTGATGAGGGCATCGCCGGTGGTATTGTGCTCCAGCATGATGACATGTCCGGAAGATTCGCCCCCCAGGTGCATACCGCCTTCGCGCATGGCTTCCACCACGTAGCGGTCCCCCACTTTTGTATGTAATACCTTTCCGCCATGGGGTTTCAGGGCTTTGGCAAGCCCGCCGTTGGCCATGATAGTGGTGACGATGGTCTTGGTAGGTAAGAGGCCCCGCTCCAACATATCCACGCCCAGGATACTAAGCAGGGCATTTCCGTCCAGAAGACGACTCTCCTCATCGGCCACCATAATTCTGTCGCCATCGCCGTCGAATGCAATACCCAGATCGGCTTTTTCCTTGATGACGCGGGCGCGCATATCATCGGGATGGGTGGAGCCGCATCCTTCGTTGATGTTTACTCCATTCGGTTCGTCACCCATGCTGATCACTTCGGCACCCAGTTCGCGCAGGGCGTTGGGTCCCACTTTGTAGGTTGCACCGTTGGCGCCATCGCATACAATTTTCAATCCATCAAGACGCATGCCTTTGGGGAAAGTCGACTTTGCATATTCAATATAGCGTCCGGCGGCATCGTCGATGCGTCTGGCTCGACCGATTTTATTTCCTGTGGGACGATGAGAATCGATACCATTATTTTTTACCAGGTCCTCGATCTCGTCTTCCATTTCATCGGGAAGTTTGAATCCGTCTGGTCCAAAGAATTTTATGCCGTTGTCTTCGTAGGGGTTGTGCGATGCGGAGATCATGATAGCGGCATCGCAACGCAGACTGCGCATGATGTAGGACACGCCGGGAGTGGGCAGTGGCCCAACGAGGAGTACATTCACACCCATAGAGCAGAGACCTGCCGTGAGGGCGTTCTCCRACATGTAGCCTGACTGGCGGGTGTCCTTGCCGATGAGGATGGTATGCTGGCTGTCATCCTTCTGGAAAATATGTCCAGCGGCACGACCCACGAGCAGAGCCAGTTCCGCGTTCATGGGGTATACATTTGCTTTACCCCGAATTCCGTCTGTCCCGAATAATCGATCACTCAAAACTTAATCTCCCCGTGCAGGCATCTGCCATGCGGGCCACTCTGGCCATGTGTTTCACGTCGTGTACTCGAACGGCATCCGCTCCATTGGATATGGCTACTGCTACGGTTGCCGCTGTCCCTTCCATGCGATCCGCCACGTCTGTATTCAGAACGGTGCCGATGGTGGATTTGTTGGAGGTCCCGATTAGTATCGGGCGCCCGAAACGTCTAAACTCCCCCAATCGCCGGATCATGGTCAAATTATGCTGCACTGTTTTACCGAATCCGAATCCAGGATCGAGCCATATCTTATCTTCGGCTATCCCCTGCCCCGTTGCATAGTGTAACCTTTCTTCAAAAAATGCGCAAATATCGTCAATTACATCTTCATAATGTGGTGCCTTCTGCATATCCCGGGGCATTCCCTGCATGTGCATCAGGATACATTCCACTTCCGTATCCGCTATGACCCCTGCCATGGAAGCGTCGCCTCTCAACGCGGTTATGTCGTTTACCATGGCAGCGCCCAGATCGATGGCGGCCTGAGCTGTTTTGGCCCGATAGGTATCGATAGATACGCGGGCTTCGAGATGGCGTACCGCTTCCATGGCTGGAATTATCCGGGCGATTTCTTCATCTACTCCAACAGGATCGGCACCGGGGCGTGAAGATTCGCCGCCCATATCCAGGATATGCGCTCCGTCTTCCAGCATTTGTGCTGCTGCGTCGGAAATGGCCTGTGGATCGGTTAACTGACTGGGACCGTAAAACGAATCGGGGGTGATGTTCAGTACCCCCATGATACGTGTGGGCTGCACAACTACGGCAGCGATGGGCTCATGAGACATGGGTAGGCTAGGCTGTGCCGGGGACGATATCTCCGGGAGGTGCTTCGCCGCTCCGGTCATTATCTTCTTGGATCGGCTTATCGGAGGCAGGCGGTTCTTCCTGCTGTTCCTTGGCCGCTGTTTTCACCGGTTCCACGTTAACTTCCACATCGGGCAGAATGTCTTTGCCGCCTGTTTTGATGATAATCTCATCCAATTCTTTGGCACCCAGCGTTTCGCGATCAACCAGGGCCTCGGTAATAGCGTCCAGCACATCGCGGTGCTTGATAAGCATTTCTTTTGCGTCTGCGTAGGCCTTTTCCAGCAGTTCGCGAACGGCATTGTCTACGGCGGAAGCGGTATCTTCGCTGTATTCTCGTTCTTTACTGAAGTCACGACCCAGGAAAACTTCCCGGTGGGATCCGAATGCGATGGGACCCAGGTCGCTCATGCCCCATTCGCAGACCATGGAGTGGGCCTGACCAGTAGCCATTTGCAGATCGCCTGCTGCGCCGCTGGTGAATTCGTCAAATACGATTTCCTCAGCCGCTCGACCGCCCATGGCGACGCGAAGCATGGCAATGCAATATTTTTTGGAGATGCTGTGGCGATCTTCTTCGGGCAGCCAACTGGTTAATCCGAGGGAAGGGCCACGGGGAATGATGGTGACTTTGTGTACGGGATCGGACTCGGGAAGCAATCGGCAAATCAATGCGTGACCTGCTTCGTGTACGGCGGTATTCCGGGCTTCCTTGGCGCTGATGACCAGACTACGGCGTTCGGGGCCCATCATAACGCGGTCTTTGGCTTCTTCGAAGTCGTGATTCTTCACTACATCCTGATCCCGGCGTGCTGCCATCAGGGCTGCCTCGTTGACCAGGTTAGCCAGATCGGCTCCGGAGAAGCCGGGGGTGCCTCGGGAAATAGTATGAATTTCCACGTCGTCGGATAAGGGAACATGGTTGTTGGCAATGTGGATATTGAGAATGGCATCGCGGCCTTTGATATCGGGGTTGCCCACCATAACTTGCCTGTCAAAACGACCTGGACGCATGAGTGCTTTATCCAGCACGTCCGCCCGGTTCGTGGCAGCCATCAATATGACACCTTCGTTGGAATTGAACCCGTCCATCTCTACCAGTAACTGATTGAGAGTTTGTTCCCGTTCGTCGTGGCCTCCGCCAAGTCCGGCACCGCGCTGACGGCCTACGGCATCAATTTCGTCGATAAAGATGATGCAGGGGGCATTTTTCTGTCCTTGCTGAAAGAGATCGCGAACACGGCTTGCGCCTACGCCCACGAACATTTCGACAAAGTCGGAGCCGCTTATGGAGAAGAAAGGTACATTGGCTTCGCCTGCTACGGCTTTGGCGAGAAGCGTTTTACCGCACCCCGGAGGACCAATGAGGAGGACACCCTTGGGGATACGTCCRCCCAGCTTGGTGAATTTTTTGGGGTCACGGAGAAATTCAATGATTTCCATCAGCTCTTCTTTGGCTTCGTCTACTCCGGCAACGTCTTTGAAGGTTACCATGGTCTCACCGGGATTGATGCGACGTGCCCGGCTTTTACCGAATGACATGGCTTTATTGCTTCCGCCCTGCATTTGGCGGAACATGAAGAACCAGAAAAACCCGATTATGAGAATGATGGGTACAAACTGAAAGAGGAATCCCATGAGATAATTATTTTCCTGCTTGGGATCGGGATCGAGCCCCTGTGCCCACATGGCTTCCCGCCAGTCTTCAGGGATATCGGGGTAGTTGAATTCCATAGTGGTTTGATCTTCGACGGGTTGTTTGAAGGTGACTTCATACTTATACWGCTCGTCGGGAATGCGGCTAATTTTCACATCCTTGAGATTCTGATTTTCGAGCTGCGCCACGAAATCCTGGGAACCGAGCTGGGCTTTAGTGTCTCCCCGGTCCGTCATGGTCGTTAATGCCAACAATACGATAATCAGCAGGATAATCCACAGGGAAACTTGTTTAAAAATACCATTCATAATACGATTTAGTAACCTCATGTTGATTTTCAGTCGTATTGACCGGAAATTGACGTAAATGTGGGGATCAACCCCGTATATATATGGTAACACACGATAGAGAGCATAACAATCCCGGTTTCGTGAATTATCATGCATAACTCCTATGTTTTGGGGTATGCTGTATATGTGTTTTAACTAAAATTGCAGTGGTATTATAACGTTTCGGGGCAAAAATTCATGACATCTGAGCAGAAATATATTCGTTACGGCATTATTATGGCGGGTGGATCGGGGGAGCGTTTTTGGCCTCTTTCACGGCAAAATCACCCAAAACAGCTCTTAAAACTTACGAGCAGYACGAAAAATATGCTTCAGGAGGCAGTAGATAGGCTGGCCCCGCTCATTCCGCCGGAACGTATCTATATTGTGACCGGGTCTCACCTGGTGGACGCTATTGTGTCCAGCGGCGTGGGTTTGCCGGATGAGAATGTGCTGGCGGAACCCTGTAAACGCAATACGGCAGGGTGTCTGGTATATGCGGCGGCTCATGTGCTGGCGCAGCATGGCGGTGATGCTTCGAATCTCAGCATGGCAGTGGTTACGGCGGATCATCTGATCGGGGAGCCGGATCGATTCCGCGAGTGTGTGGATTTGGCGCTTACGGTGGCGGAGGATAACGGCATGCTGGTGACGCATGGTATTGCCCCCACACGTCCGGAGACAGGGTATGGCTATGTGCAGGCGAAAACGGACGCGCCTCTTCATGAGGAAGACGGTTTGTCGGTGTATCCGGTAGCGGCTTTTCATGAGAAGCCCAGCGAGGAGAAGGCAGAAGATTTCATTGAGGCGGGGAATTATTATTGGAACAGCGGTATGTTTTTTTGGGGACTGGATACGTTTCTTCAGGAATTGAGCAGCGCGCAGCCGGAAATGGAAACCGCCGCTCGGGGCATGGCGCAGGCTATTGAGCGTGGCGACCAGAAAGAAGTGGCTCGGCTGTTCGAGTCGTTGGAGAGCATTTCCATCGACTACGCTTTGATGGAGCATGCGAAGAATGTGGCCACGGTTCGCACGGATTATCCCTGGGATGACGTAGGCGCGTGGCCGAGCCTGGATCGTACACGGGAACAGGACAGTGATGGCAATGTGACGCACGGGGATCCGGTGTTGGTAGATGTACGAAATAGTATTGTCTATAACGATGTGGGCGCGGAGAACATGGCGGTGAGTGTTATCGGCGTGGACAATATTATTGTGGTGGTTTCGGAGGATGGCATTCTGGTCGTGCCTAAAGATGAGGCGCAGCATGTGCGAAAAGCCGTTGCCGAGTTGAAGAATCGCGGTGCTAAGCAGGTATAAAAGGAGTTTCTGATGGAGCATCCCCCGGTGGTTCCGGCGAAATCATTTGATGAATTAAACGTGGGTGACGAATTTCCGCTGCCTTCACGCACGGTTACGGAAGCGCATTTTGCTGCATTCCAGCTGCTGTCGGGCGACACGCACCCCATCCATTACGACCGGGAGTATTGCAAGGCGCAGGGTCACCGTGATCTTCTGGCCCATGGATTTCAGGTGCTGCTTTTCACGACGGCGGGTGCAGGGATTTTCCCGTATGTGATGGGAGAAAAACTGGTTGGTTTTCTGGAGCAGTCTTCGCGTTTTCTCAAGCCGGTGTATCCAGGCGATACGTTGTATCCCATGTTGAGTATTGCGGAACTGAAACGGCAGAACACGACGGGGGTGGTGACGCTGGAGAGCGCGGTCTGCAATCAAGATGGGGAGTGCTGCCTGACAGGGATGCATCGCTATCTTGTGCGATTATGAATCAGGGGCTTTATCCAGCCGATAATGTCCGGTAAGCCATTCCCAGAAATCTTTTGCTTCGTTGCGCAGGATTTCTTCGGTAGGTTTATCCACCCAAAAAATGATGGGGCATGCGAACCAGGCTTTCCATCGATCCGGCGAYGCRTTGAGYTTKCGATASAGCGAAGCTGAATCGGCCCCGGACGCAATAGCATCATCCAGACCGTAAATGAAGATGGCATCCCGAGGGCCTTCCCCAACTTTTTCGTGTACATGCTCGAACACATCTTCGCTGTAGGGCCAGAAGGAAATTACTTCGATATTCGACCAGGCTGCCAGGAGCTGCTGGGTGAGTGTTGAGCGCATGGTCGCGTCGGAACAGACAGCCATATTGAGCGAAAATCGGTGTGGCTGGTCGGACACGCATTCCTGCAGGGCATTGAACGCCGCCAGATCGTATGCAAAGGGTTTGGTCATGGTTGTTTCTGGTCCATCTGAATTTGATGATTCTGGGAAAGATATTAGATTACCCCATTTCACGTTGTGAATCCATGTAATGCTCTCCTTAAACAAGGCGATTATTGACAATCTGGGACGCCTTTCAGTAGGCTTGGGGGATCTTTTTGGCATAATCCGGGTTTTACTGCGAATGTGTACAAACAGATATATTTTGAATGGTTTTGGCATATTGGTTCTTGATTCTCTGAAATTCAGGGATAAATAAAAAAGGAATATAGACATGGCAAAAGAAGCTGTAGTGGTTGCCAGCTCGCGCACGGCATTGGCTAAATCGTTTCGGGGCTCCTTTAATATGACGCGGCCCGATGATTTGGCGGCCCATTGTATCAAGGATGTGGTGGCAAAGGTTCCCAATCTGGATCCGGCGTTAATTGAAGATGTGATAATGGGGTGCGGAAACCCTGAAGGCGCTCAAGGCAATAATGTTGCGCGTATTGCGGCTGTTTTGGCCGGACTGCCCGTTTCGGTAGGCGGAACTACGGTTAACCGTTTCTGTTCTTCGGGTCTGCAATCTATTGCCATGGCTGCCCATGAAATCATGATCGAGGGCGCGGATGCGTCTATCGGCGGCGGCGTGGAATCTATTACGATGCTTTCGGGTAAGAGTAATCTCAATCCGAAAGTTCAAGAAATCAAACCGGGTCTGTATATGGCTATGGGTGACACGGCTGAGGTAGTTGCGAAGCGGTATGGCGTGAGCCGGGAAGCGCAAGACGAATATTCTCTGATCAGCCAGCARCGCACGGCGGCGGCTCAGGAACGCGGGTTCTTTGATGAAGAGATCGCTCCTATGGATGTTTCCATGGGCCTGTTCAATCGGGAAACCAAGAAGATGGATGGGGAGCAGGCGGTTACTGCGGACAAGGATGAGTGCAATCGCGCTAACACCACGATTGAAGGGCTCTCTTCGTTAAAACCGTATTTTGATCCGGAGAACGGTTCGGTAACGGCGGGTAATTCTTCCCAGCTTTCCGATGGCGCTTCGGCTACGCTGCTAATGTCACGGGACAAAGCGG
>NVWG01000111.1:0-15000 GCA_002746185.1 Candidatus Hydrogenedentota bacterium | reverse complement strand
CRGYCGTTTCCAACYGKTATYCCCCACWRRAAGGYAGRTTATCCACCTGTTACTCACCCGTTCGCCACTTTATACACCCCCGAAGGGGCTTTAATCGTTCGACTTGCATGTATGAAGCCTGCCGCCAGCGTTCGTTCTGAGCCAGGATCAAACTCTCCGATAAAAAAACTAAATCGGCCGAAACCGATTTGATTGAGAATCTGAGTCTTAGCTTGTATATATCGCTAGGTACTCACGACATTCACCTGCTTCAAAAGGTAGGTGGTGCCGCTTATTACATTGGGTAATTTTGACAGAGTGTAGAATTGGAAAATCCAATCCTACTCCCTTACACAGTGTGTCTAAACATGTACCGTATTCAATTTTCAAAGAACATCCGGGCGACAAAACGCCCCCAACTTCCCTATACCGAACAAACCTGCACCCGGTATGGGTTGGGGGTTCATCGTACGCGACCCGTACTTCAATTGGCGTAATTGGCGCCAATCGCCACTCAGTCAAGTAGTGTAACATCGCTACGAAGAGGATGTCAACTCTATACCGCATCCCTAAACCTCTGGGAGCGTTCCCGTAATGTACCGGGGCTCGAGTGTATCGCCTTGGCTCATTGCTGAACCGAAAGGAGCGATACTATATCATTCTGAAATAGGCATGTCAACAGTAAATTATTTTTATAATCCCCCACTCTTCCCCCTGAGCACCCTGGTTGAATCTTTACCAGGCTCCTGCCACTATGTGAACCTCTTTAGCAAGGCATTCATTCGCTTGGAAATCCGCTTTAATGACGAAATGCTCGGCCCCGAATGGTACATCATGAAAACGATATTGAACTGGTTTCTAAAAAAATTCTATTGGCCCCTCCTCGCTATTCCAGCTGCGCTCATTCTGGGAATTTACAAACTCTCTGAAATGAATTTTCGCGGATGGGATAACTCGCAAGTGCTCCGTGCCGACATGGAAATTATTCATCCTGTCGCGCTGCTGTGTTTTACCTTGGTGGCTTTTCAAAGCTGGCAGCTAACCCGCGCTTATGTGTACGGTTGGTTAGCCATCATGGGRGCAGCCGTTGTCATGMGRGAAATTCATTYTGAAGGGTCRGACAYCATCGTCTACACCACACTTATTGTGCTCTGGGGATTTGCGTGGAAACGGCCAGAAAAACTTTCTGAACTATGGAATAATCGATTAGCGTTATCACTGCTCGTCATGTGTTTTGCATCATGGATTCTCTCCGAATCGTTTGATCGCGGCATCATCAAAAATATCGTTCAGCTTGCCATTGGCGATCAGGAATGGGAAATAAAACACGCCACGAATATCGAAGAAAGTATGGAATGCCTGGGAGGCACTTTTTTACTGTTCTCCGTATTGTGCCTTCCCCCCAAACGCACTCCGAGAACAACTCCCTGAATACGCCTCCTGCTACGAATCAAATGCTGTACGCATGCGTGACGAGAACCAGGACAGGATGCGATCACAATTTTTACTCAATTTTTTACTCAATTCATGTACTGGCAGATTGATATTAAACATGGTACCCTCGTCCACTTTCGAGGACAAAGGAATTCCGCCCTTCAATTCCTCACGAAATCTGTAGATTGGCTTCCCGGATACTAAATCAGTCGGTCTAACAGTCCGTTGCAAAAGTGGCGTGAAGCCGAGCGTGAGGATATTTGGATGAAATCGAGGCGGATGCCCGCAGGAAATGCAGGTATTTTCAAGGGGTTCCAACGAAGAGTTCGTTCAAAAAAAACCGCGCGCAGGTCGCGTTCGACTTTTGCAACGGACTGCTAAGCCCAGTTACCGAATTAAATACAAAATTGTGCCAATTCGTAAACCTGCCTGTAACACACGATATTCAACAAGGTTAGCTCTATTTCTGGTCGTATCAGCAACGCACAGTAATTACATTTTTATAGTTCTTTTTGTTTATGGGTGCACAGTTATATGATTGTTTTCCGCCAAACACACAATCACCGTATTCCAAAGAAAGATATATCATTGAAATAATGTCCGATCTTAATTTAAACTATAAGCAACAATAATCTAAAATTTTTCCGTAGTATGAGGTTTTCAACTTGATGAATATTTTCCGGTTACTTGCCAGACACCCCCGCTCTGTTTCATTCCATTACTTACTTGCTATCGGTATATCTCTATCCATCACCTCGCAACTCGCCGGGTGCAGTTCAGAGTCAGTTCCTACAGCAGTCCGTCCAAGCGGCACACCAAACGTGGTTTGGATATTGATAGACACATTGCGCGCCGACCACCTCCACTGTTACGGATATGAACGAGAAACATCTCCCAATATTGACAAACTTGCATTAGAGGGGGCTCTGTTCGAGCAAAATTATGCTCAAGGGCCCAACACCGTTCTGTCAGTTCCGACATATATGACAGGAAAATATTTTCCGGCTTTCTATCAAGACCCATTTTTCTTAGGTATCTGGTTATTAAGATCTCCTGCGGAAGATGAAAAAACTATCTCAACTATTTTCAACGATAATGGATATTCAACTGGAATGTTTTCTGCTTCACCTTGGTTTACAAAAGATTCACGTCTTGCAAAAAGTTTTGATACATTCGATACGCTAAGCAAATCATACGAGTTGGAAAATGGGGATTTTAGGAATGCAAATCCATCTCTGTTTACTTGGATGAACGATCATATCGAAAAGCCTTTTTTTCTCTATGTTCATACTTTAGATGCTCACGAACCACGAGGGGAACATAACACCTTTAAAACATGGGTAGATGAATCTTTTCCTGAACAACGAGATAGGGAATTACGAAATWGGTCAGGTTCTCCATTCAATAATGCCGACATTTCACATATTCGAGATTTATATGATGGGGGTGTTGCTTATGCAGATTATACGGTAGGAGAAATTGTTTCTCATTTGGAAAAATTAGGCATTCGTGATAATACACTAATAATTATTTCTTCCGATCATGGGGAAGTATTAGCTGAAGACGGCGTAACGCTTGGTCATCCAGGACATCAATATTTTGATGACCTATTACATGTCCCTCTAATTTTGAGTGGAACCGGAATACCTAAAAATAAAAGGATTTCTACTCGAACTCAAAACATCGATATTGTAGCCACTCTGGTGGACTGGCTCAAACTGGATACCAATTCAACAAATGATGGTACTACATTGGTGCCTCTTCTCAGCGAAATAAACCCCAGCCCCATTCATCCGATAATATATTCAAAGGCACAAAACAAACACGTCACACTAGAACCAAAACATATTCTTATTACAGATGATGCTAAATACGAATATCCAGGAATTTTCGAGGATGATAAAACAACGCCAAAATCTCCTTTACAAATCCAACAGGAATTAAATGTATGGGCATACCCTGATTATGCCCATATACGGGTGCCTTACTCTACACCTCAGTCCGCTGAAAACAAACACATCGAATCATTTTTACGAAATACAATAATTCCAAAATGGAGGCTTCATGAAGCCCAGCCTTTAGTTACTCCTACCTATTTTAAATTCCCACATTGGGAATTACTTCTTAAAGATATGATCTCTGACGAAGGTAATCCTAAAGATGGGAAATGGACAAAAGTATCCGAAGAAATGAATTTTATGGTATCTCCAAACATCTTTTATGTTGCTCATAACGCAACTGAAACTGTACCCGAAATGGACTTAATGAGGAGCATTCCAAATGGCGTATATGATGTAAAGATACTCACAAAAACCTGGCCTGTTGACGGCGTACAACAACAATGTTCCTTTAAAATTCGCACCGGACCGTCTGAGGATGATTTTATTCCTATAATATTGTCGCCTGGGGCTGACAACCAACCTGCCCAAAAATGGTTCGACATAGGATCCATAACAATTCTAAATGAGAAAATATACTATGTAATCGCTCCACTTAATAAAGAGGATGTCAGTGTGATCGGCGGGTTGAGCTTTTCAATAACTGGCATAGAGGTGGATGAGAACGAGATCAATCGCATGATTCAGAAAGAGAATGAAGCGTTAGAAGCGTTGGGCTATCTTAATTAGCGGGCATATCTTAATCCTCATTCTTTCATATGTATTTGCCCAAAATGAAGGTGCCAATTCGAAAATATGCCCTCGAAATAGGCGACGATATTTAGCATCACTACCCAACTCGCCTCACTACACAGCCACTTCGCAGCACTTACACAACATCCCATTCGCGGGAAAATGTATTTGCTTGGTAAATTTGCTCCCTATCAATTTCCAGGAAGGTCGGCCGTGACGCACACACCGATCCCACATCCGGAAACAGAGTAAGCGGCATACCAGATTCTTCATAACATTGGATAAGGTGTAAATACAGCATCAAGCGTGCCGTCCGCAGCTGTCGAGGCGAATCAACCCATATACGAAAACTTTTCTCCAGCACACGATGAAACACATCATCCACTTGCACACCTCCTCGGGTCGGATGCTCAGCCCAATTTRACAACGACTCTTCTTCCGCCACTGTATTCCTTTTTTCCATACYSACATCGCCTTCAATTTCCAAACGCCGGTGCATCGCCACCAGCTTATCCATCCAATGCCCAATCACACGGTATCCCTCTTCCAGCACATCAATCTCGATATGTTTTTCTCCTAGTCCTTCCAGACGCTGCGTAGCCAGGAATGTTTCCCGCCCCTCATGCCGCTCCGGCACCAACCGGACACGCGCCTTTTCAGCAGCTTCTCCATAATTAAAACTCTCCAGAATAGACGCGATATCAAATTTAGATTTGCTTAATAATGTCAACTCACGCATAAGCTGCACGGAAAGTTCATGATCGGAAAACACCTGCTCCACCACCCTATCCGGCGCAAACGCATCCATTCCCCAGCGGGTATGCAAATCATGAAACAATTTTATCAATGCTTCACCGCGCAAAGTATCAGGAGTCTCAAACGCTTCACAGGCAATTCCCGACACGATATACCGCAATGACCAGTCTTCTTGCTCACAAATAGGATGTTCATATAAAAAACGCAGGAGAATAAGCCTGTCTATTACCCGCCCCGCTGTATCCTCGTCCATAGGCGCTACCGTCTCCAGACGTTTCCTGGTACGGTGCGCCCAAACCCTAAGCTGGCGGGCCATAAAGCTGCGGGGCTCCCGGCGAATACGGTCTAACGAACCATCCTCTACCGACTCACGAATCAACTCCTCAACCATATCCCTCACAAAAAAGTGAGGTGAATCCGCATGAAGTAATAAATCATCGGATGTAGCATCATATAAATAAAATTTTTGAAAATCAGTTATTAGTACATAGTCAAACCCATCATCCAGCGCATCGCCTACGAGCATCAACGTGGTTTCACAAAAATCCAATCCGCTTTCCAATACCGCTGCAGGGGACTCCAACATCTTAGGCATAAGACAATGCACCCCCACCTGCAATCCAGATTTTGTGCGCAACAGCCACGATTCGCACGTATCACTACCCTCGAGACGGTTGACATCTTCCCATCCCAGCAGCGATAAAAAATCAATCCCGGTGGTACTCAAATCTACCGACTTAGAATACGCCAGATCATTCCACCATTTTTCACACAACATACTAATTTTTTGCGACGGATCCATTACGGAATTCCCTCCCCCTTTGTAATGCTATAACCAGCAGCTTCTATACGGCGCCAAATAACATCGTCACGCCGCCCCAAAATATCCACACCCTTTTCCAAAAACGGGATAAGGCGTTTAGACTTTTTTTGAACCAACCCCAGAAATTCCTCCGAAGAAATCGTAGTGATTTTGAATTCTTCGACAACCTCCGGCGTATACGTGATGGCTTGATCTGCCACGACCAAGGCCGTGCTTTCGGAGAGGTTTAAAAATGCCAGACGCACTTCCCCCATCCCGCATAGTTCCCCACGAAGCCGATCAAAGGAGTTGCCCGCTTTCATCACGATGCCACGCAGATCAGAAAGCAACGGGAACGACGGATCCACGGAGTAATACGCACGATTACCTTCCTGATGACGATAAAGCAGCTCAATATCCACCAGCCGCTCCAATTCACGCTGCACRGCTCGCAATGCCATACCGGTCGCACTTTCCAACTGACGCTGGTAGTACGCACGATTCGGGTCCAATAGAAATATGCGAAGCAACGCTACCCTGGCCGACGAAGAGAACAGAGCTGCTAATACATTTCGAGATTTATTTTGACTTAATTTTGTAGTCATTATCTACTATTAAATACTTTATAAGTTAATAATTATCTTTATTAAGTAKCATAAATTACATAWTATGTCAAATTTATATATAATTGACTATATAATTTAGTCAATATATTTTGACCTATTTTCTTCAACGGCTTGCGCGTATAGCAACGTATATGATATCGCTAGAGACCTAAAACCGGATTGATCGTGGGAGAATGRCCGTGAAAAGAATGACTCTAGCACTTGCACTGGCAGTTGCAACCTTTTGGACAGCAACCAGTCATGCCCAATATATCCATAGTGAACAGATGGTCCCCATGCGGGACGGTGTCGAACTGGCAGCCAGCGTGTATCAGCCCGATTCAGGGACTGGCCCATGGCCCGTGGTGCTATCTCGAACGCCCTACAATAAGGACGGCGGGAAAAGCAGGGCGCAGCGGTATACCGATAATGGCTATGTTTTTGTCATGCAGGACGTGCGCGGTCGATTCAAATCGGAAGGCAAATACGAACCTTTTCAAACCGATATGGAAGACGGRTATGACWCGGTGGAGTGGGTRGCCGCRCAGGATTTCAGCAACGGMAAAGTAGGKATGACYGGCGCATCGGCGTTAGGCATWACCGCYAATYTGGCYGCAGCAGCCGATCCGCCGCATTTGGTATGTGCGTACGTAGTGGTAGCCCCGCAAAGTCTCTTCTACGAATCCCGATTCATCGGCGGCGTATTTAAAGAAAGCCATGCAGGAGGCTGGATGCGCAGTCAAGGGGTTGCCGATCAAATCCCCGCCTTGAAAAAACGGGTCATCATGGATGATCAATGGCGACAAACCGATCTGGTCCATCACATTCAAAACATCGATATTCCTATTTATAATGTAGGCGGCTGGTATGACATTTTTGCCCAAGGAAATATTCTTAATTTCACCTATCTTCAACACCAGGGACGAATCGGTGCTTTGGGCAATCAGAAACTCTACATGGGCCCCTTCGGTCACGGGAATCTGTCCGGGGATCTGGAATATCCCGACGGCGGCGGCTTGAGAGCGGCCTTTAATGAAGAAGATATACGCTGGTTCGATCACTGGTTAAAGGGGGATGATAACGGCATCATGGACGAGCCGGCCGTGCGTTATTACATGATGGCTTCTGCGCGCAAAGGTGCCGCTTCCTCTAAGAATCGCCCTATCACTGCCGAAAACTGGCCGCCTAAAACGACCACACGGAAACTGTATCTGAATTCCAATCATCGGCTTACATGGAACACGCCGCGACACCACACAGCTAATTCTGAATATTTCCATATACCCGCCGATCCAATCCCCACTTTCGGCGGTGCCAACCTCCGAATAGAGAAAGGCCCCATGGATCAACGCGCCATCGGTGAACGACAGGATTATCACCGTTTCACGACGCGCATTCTGGAGGAGGACGTAGTTGTAGCGGGCAAAATTAACTTCACGTTATATGCTTCCACAAATCAATTGGACACTGACTTCATGGTGAAGCTGGTGGATGTGTATCCCGATGGATACGAAGCGATAGTAGTAGACAATCCCATTCGCGCCCGGTATCGCAATGGACGGCATCCCGGCGATGAAACCTTCATGCCTAAAAATACACCCGTTGAACTTCATATCGATCTATGGAGTACCGCCATCACTTTTGAAAAGGGACACCGTATCGCAGTACACATCAGCTCCAGTAATTTTCCGCGCTTCGACATCAATCTGAATAACGGTGATGAGCCGGGTGAACACAACAAGCCGCCCATGGTGGCAAAGAATATTTTGTACCACAACGCCTATTACCCATCGGCACTTATTCTGCCCATAGTGGAGGAAGACTGAATCCATGAGCAATTATGAAGTAGGACAGGAACTGGCGCCCCACACCATCATCGCCCACAACTACGCTGAAGCATCCGATAACAAAATGCACAGCGACGGCACCGCAGAGGATTATGGATACAAAGGCGGACTGGTTCCGGGAGTAGGCATATACGGATACATGACCGTACCCATCGTGGAAGCACTGGGAGAAGACTGGCTCGCTCACGGTCACATGACGGGCAAATTCATCAAGCCCATCTATCACGAAGAACCCGTTTTAGTGACCGCGACAGTCGCCGCCCTCGATCCCTTGCGCATATCCGTCAATATCGTCAATCAGGATGACATGCTCTGCGCCGTAGGAGAAGCTTCCCTGCCCGAGGCCCATCCAGAAGTGGATCTGGTTAAATTACCTTTTAAGGATATGCCCGATGCCGACAGCAAACTACCGGCAAAGATCGAGTCCCTTGAAGACGATCACCTTCTGGGCTCATTGAAATACACCATTGATCTGGAGAACACGCAGGGTGAATTCGCGGATTTCCTGGATGAAATGCGCGATCCGTTAGCCTTATATAAAAGCGATTCGCCACCCCTCCACCCGGCGGTAGTGGTAGCCCAGGCTAATCAGGTGATCATGGGAAATATAAATCTGGGGCCGTGGATTCATACTGCCAGCGATGTGCGCCACCACGCCCTGCCCCAACATGGCGAGGAAGTCTCATTACAAGGAATCGTCGCCCACTCCTACGAAAAGCGGGGCCACGGCATCGTCGTACTGAACCTGGTGGCGCTGGGCAAGGAAGGCCGGTTACTCCAGCATCTGTCCCACACCGCCATCATCGATCCAGCGAAGGCGAGTTAAGGAACCGCCTGATACCGTGGAATAACGGTGAGATCCGCCTCCACTTCATCGATATTCACCACCACCAGCTTACCCCGTTCGTACAGGTATTCCATGTGCGCGCCCGTCTCCAGACACGCCAGCAGAATATGGTAGTCCATGCGTTTTCCGAACAGGCCCGTAGACACTTCCGCGATGTTCTTAGGCTCACTAAGCAGATCGTAGGTCTTCTGCAAACGTCCCTCGTGAAAATGGATAGTGTCTTTGACGCGTTCCCGCCAGTTCTCCATTTCATCTTCATGTCCGCCCAGCCCGATACGAATTCCCGACAGCTTCTGTATCTTCCGCAGCGACTCCATGTAATGTCCCACACCGGTATATCGCGTAATGGATTCAGGAGACTGGTTGGGCGTAACCCGCGACAACACATGATCCGCCGTAAACAAAATATCATCCAGCTGAATACACACCTGCCCCGGACAATGCCCCGGTACGTGAAAGGCAAACATGTCGCTATCCTGAATCTGACCTTCATGAAAAGTGAAGTCCAATTTTCGCGCTTCAAAGGTATCCTTCGACCATTTGTTCATCTGAACCAGCGCGTCGATTCGTTCCTTGGGCAGCCCGGAGCTGTTCRGGTACTGATGCACATTGCTGGAGGATACCAGCAGCCGTTCCCGAAAATGCTGAATCACGCTGGCATCCAGCTCATGAATACCCACTTCCGCACCCGACTGCTCTACCACAAAATTCAGTCCACCGAAATGATCAATGTGACCGTGAGTAATGATGACTCGACCCACATCCTTCAGCGTCACCTTTTCCCCAAATTCTTCCCGCACCGTCTCAAAGCACGTCAACATATCTTGCTGGGCATTTTCCCAACCCGATGACGTATCAAGAAGCGTAACGGGGTCGTCCATCACCAGATAACAATTGGTAACGTGATTCGGRAAGGCTTCCACAGGTAATTTGTATATGACCCGGCCTTCGGACGTTTTATATTGTCGAACGGTTTTATCGTTTTGCATTCTGGTCTCCCTAAATCGGCGGAAAAATTGATTATTCCTGCAAGTTTACACGCTTCCCCGAAACACATCCAGCCCGACACCCTGTTGCAACCCCATCCGGGAAGCAGTATTATACTATGCAGTAGAAAACGCAGTAGGAGCGAAACACCGTGGCAGTAGCCGGAATCTTCTAAAGAAAAGGAATTATTCGACCATGCGCAGCATTATTTTATACTCCGCCATGATCTGCGGAGATTGCCAGCTTCTCAAAGCATTTATGGATGCCAACGACATCGAACACGAAACACGGGACATCCGGGAAAATTTGAAACACGGCGAAGAACTGGAAGCCCAGACCGGAAAACTGGGGGTGCCGTATTTACTCATCGATGGGGAGTGGATTTGCGGGTACGATCCAAGTAAACCGTTCACGGAAGAATTCGCCAAAGGACTTTTCGGACTCTAATAAATATCCTCAATGATCTTTTCACGGTAACGCTGCTGTTTCTTCAGGATTTTACGGGCACCCCGTTCGATCTTTTCTTCGCTGACAAAAAATGTGTCCGATGCGTGAAATAACAATCCGATACCCCAGCCCAGGATGGGCCAAATCGCCCAAATATACCTTGGTGATGTCACTAAATTCATAAGCAGCAAAACACCGTTCACAATTACGTAGCTACGCAGATTACTGTAGAAATCCTGCCTGCGGCGTTTTACCCAATGTGCCTTAGCCGCTTCCAATTCGCTACGGGACTCTTGATATTCCAGTGATGACTCCAGCTCGGACCGAGTGATTCCGGACGACTGCGCGATATCCAGTAGTTCGTCGTGACTGATCGTATCTCGCGTGCCGCTGCCCCTTGATAAGGATCGGCGAATGGCCTCACTCACTTCCTCTTCCGTGTATCGGCGATTGGAATGTTCCATACTCAGAAACTCCTGCTAATCATCAACTTAGCTTCCATTGTATACCAATGGCGCTGCGGGGTAAACCCGACCTCTATTATTCAGACTCACTGATCAACGATACGGTGTCACCGACAGCAATTTTTCCTCCGTATTCCACACTTCCATGTACCCCTCCACGACATGCAGGCACCAAAGCGTCATAAAGTCCATCACAGGCTCGCTCCATAAAGCCGCAGGGATGCGTCTCACCCATTATTTTCAATGTTATCCCACCTACCTGCAAGGACTTACCCATACACGAAGCCAAATCAATGCCTTCTACTAAGACATTCGCCCGGCGGGCGGTCCAAGGCAGATCCTCACCCAAATCACCCATGGTATCCTCCCATTTTTCCCTGGAGAGAAGCGTAATACGCCGATCAGGCGACTGCTCAATATTTCCCACAATACCCACTTCCGTTACATCGACACTATCCGCTATCTCCAGCGGCATTTTCTGAGTATGTTTAATTGCCAACCCAATTACTTTTCCCATTTTAAAAATTTCCTTTCTGAATGCTCGTTCTGGAATAATACAAGCCACTCAACATGTTCTTTTCTCAAGTACACAATCCAGTATGCTCAYMYRAYTARTTMRWRKSMWCTAAGCYAAYCGAATTTCCCATGAGCAAACCGATRATGGTGTAACGAAANAAAACCAACCTGAWWAAGGAGAAGTACCATGAGCAATGCAAAAACAGAGTTATTGGCAGTACAGTTCAAGGGGGCCATCGATGCCACCGTGAAAGCCGCAGCGGCCGTGCCTGAAAACGTCCGACTCACCCAGCTCAAAGAAGGCAAGGCTCATCCCTTATGGCTTGTGGGTCACTTGTCTCAGGCACTGGACCTCATCGTGAACCAGTGGATTCTCGCTGGAGAAGGACAACTTCCTGCCGAGTCGCATCCGAAATTCGCGCCGGATATAATGGGCGGCGTACCCATCACTGCAAATGGCGATGACTACCCGTCGTGGGATGACACCGTAGCGAATTACGAAGCYATCGGYGCAAAGRCGGTRGAACTAATTTCGGCACTAGGCGATGACGAGCTCGGCAGCGACCTGAAAGGCGATATACCCGATGCGGCGCGCAGCTTCTTCGGAAACGTAGGTGAGTCCCTGGCCACCATGCTCCAGCACGACGCATACCACCGAGGCCAACTCAACATGATTGTCTCGCTGAATAAATAATAACAACCCACCTTACAAATTCCGGGCGCGATCCTCTTTAGGATCGTGCCCGTTTCAATAATTTACAGACCCCCTTAGCAATCAATAAACAACTGTCCCCTGTTTTGTCACTACAACGAAACATGCTCATAGGGTGCCCAGCCTCATGTGATGCCTCTATAGTATGGACAACCGTGTTGCAGGGAGGAGAATGGGAGTGGGAAAGGAGCTGTATGTCTCCGATAGGTCGGTGGGGGAAACAATAGGGTACGAAAATGTACAGGGGCGCGAAAGGGTTGATTTTATTGGGTAAAGAGGGGGCTGAGCGGTGAAGCTGGATACCCGTTCCGGGGTACTTCCGTACAGTATATGAGGCTAGCACCTGGGTCAGGAATACCCCGCCGCAACGGAGGAGGGTTTCCAGGCATGGACATCTTGAGGGTTTCGGGTCATGGGCGTCTCGCCCATGTACGGACCGCAGGTCCGTGAGCCCCCATGCGCACGCTCCGCCTCACCTCTAGTATTTTGAACATAGACGTTCCGCCTATGATTTGTCTTCTCCATGGGCGAGACGCCCATGCCCCGTGAGTAGGAGGATAGTCGCGGCGCATTGGTGCGGGGAGTGTCAGGTTTTCTGAGTCGTGGTTATGGTCAAACACGATGGCATGGAGATGGGTCGGCATGATGACGAAGGCGTTGATGCGCAGGTTTTTGTGGTGATGGCAATGAGTCAGGCTGTCGGCGATTATGGTGCAGGTAGCTTCGGATATAAAAATGGGACGCCAATCGGCGACGGTACAGGTTATGAAGTAAACGGATGCGCCGTTGGTGATTCGGAAGGTTTCCATAGGTGTATTATGGTATAGGAAGTTGGGGTTTAATTAAAGGGGCTGGAGACCCGTTCCGGGTCGGGCTGGCGCCTGTAGTCTTGGACGGCAATTTTCAGATCGTCTAAAAAGTTTCTAGACTCTTGTAAGCAGTTTTTGAAATTTTGATGTCATTCTGGATTTTCAACAAGGTATTACGTTCCCGAAAATAGTTTCTGTGGATGAAATCTTCTTTATCCATCGCTTGCAGGTAGTTTCGAACCAAGACTTCAACTGCGAACTCGGTATATTGTTGTACACAGCCTAATTTCGTTTCATCGTCTAACCATTTCGGGTCGGAGAGTTTCCGTATTGTTTGCTCGTAAAGATTTCCTTCTTCCTCCGATGATTTTAGTCTTAAAATTTCTCCGAAAACATAGAATACAATATTTCCRTNWYWACKYKWTMWTYWMYANKMTAMGGNANCYTCSWWMWMWGRKTMKWYKYMMTKWMTMYTKKWWMKYKMWATNGANRTAMTKRMTNKTRATNNCTMCATKMAMAKRAACCACATTCCTGCGAGAAAATCGAAAGTGTCGTTGCCATCTTCGTCCACAAGGGATTCCCCATCACCGAACAATTTTCGATAGCCGCCATCCACTCCCGAATCGAATAGATAGTTGATTCCTCCATAAAAGTCCACTGGCCCGAATTGAAAAGAATGCAAAAACTTGGTAAATTCTTCCATTCGTATCCCGAAATGATTCGATTTCGTTTTTTGACGTTTATTCATGTAGTGGAACTTTTTTCCACGGTGATTCATTTTTTTGAAACGATTTCTTAATTCTAATTGTATGTTGTCATTGCTCCTAAAGTCAGACAACTTAATCGAGTTTTGCGTATTATTATATTGCGTAATCTTGTCGAGAAACCCGTGTTCTTTGTTGTCCTTTTTGTAGTTAATTTCGGAAATTCTTATCAATACGCTAGTTTCACTGGCTTTCCGTGATTTGTCTTTCTTGAATGCCTTGTGGATCGAATTCGCCGTCTGAGCACCGTTGATAATCGAAAGATTTTTACATTGAAGAACGCCGTTTTTTGCATCTTCGACTATCTCTGTTGCGATTGCCGAGATCCCGTTGTTGTAGAAGTAGAATTTTTCTGCTTCATCTGTTGCAGTTTTAATAATTTTCTTATTGGTTCGATTATCCCCAATGTAGTTTCGGATGTTGAGACTGAATAATCGTTCACGATACCTGCTGACCAAATCGTACAGCTGATTTCCTGCAATTCTACCTGTGTAACTGGTACGACTGTCGCTAGCGACATATGTTATCCAAGCTGGTTCTCCTTTAGTCCTGGTGAGTCGTAGATCGATAGACTCTTTTATGACATCTTCAAACTGTCGCGCGGTTCTTAATTGTTGATTCAAATCCGATTCATCAAGATATCTGATAGAAACTCTATCCTCGATATCGTCAAGTCCATTGATAGGCTCTTGACCAGATTCTTCAAGCCGTTCGATTTCGCAATTCCTTTTGCCTAGTGAAATGTAGTGCAAATCAAAACTATCATTATCCCAATCTATCTCAGAAACGATGTCTCTAAGATTTTCATGCTTAATGGAGTCACTTTCGATCGCTGCATAAAGGCGTTTCAATAGAGCGTAGAATCGCGTAACCTCGCCTACATTTTCCTTGGCATTGCTCTTCTTGCCTTGATATTTAGTTTGAATAACCAGAACTCTCTGGCCGATGCGAAATATGAAATCAACACCCATATCGTTCGCACCATCCACAATATGGTCTTCAATCTCATCCTCATCAGATGGTGCTAATTGATTGCTAATCGACGAAAGAATTTCCCCGACGTAAAACTTCGTCATAAAATTCGACCGGCGGATGTTGTCAAGACCATCAAAATCAACACCATTTTGAGAACAATACTTGCGAAGTTCCTGTCTAAAGTGTTCTTTTTTTGTTTCCGTCATAATAAATCTTCCCTTATTACTTTGAGGGGACAGTCACCCTATTCTGAGCACATCTCAGCACTAACCCGCTTCTCTTTTACCATACAATGCCACTACTATGCCAACTGGAAATGGGAAAAGTAAGAGTTTATATCTCATTCCTTAGCCTTCGGTCGAGGCGGGTGTTACGTCGGGTGACGTCGGTGTTGTGGAGGGCGCGGTTTAGGGCGCGGGTGTCGCC
>NVWG01000110.1 GCA_002746185.1 Candidatus Hydrogenedentota bacterium | reverse complement strand
CATCGTACCGGATATCGTCCGCGCTATTTCCAAAGAAGAGGCCGTSGTGCTGCGTAACCCCTCCGCYGTRCGCCCTTGGCAGCATGTGCTGGAACCGTTATCGGGGTATCTCCACCTTACAGCAAAGCTGTTCACGGAAGGYGCCCAACATACAGGCGGTTGGAATTTCGGGCCCAACGACATCAACACCATTCCAGTAGAGGAACTGGTGCAGATGATGATTGCTACCTGGGGTCAAGGGAGCTATGAAGTTCAATCCCAAGGTCACGCCCACGAAGCGAATCTGCTCAAGCTCGATATCAGTAAATCTAACGCCCTTCTTAAATGGGGACCCGCTCTCTCAGCCAAAGAAGCCATTCAGGAAACCGTGAACTGGTACAAGGCCTATTACGATGGCTGTAGTGGAGATGCATTGCGGGAATTAAGTCTGAATCAGATACGGCAATATCAGGATAAAATGAGTTACGCGTCATACGCATAAATATTGGAAGGAAACGCCTTGTGAGTTCTGTAACATGCATCTTTTGCGGGTCGTCGGATCAGCAACTAATTCTTCCCTTGGGTCAGCAGCCTCTTTCCAACGCCTATCTGAAACCAGAACAAGCGAACCTGGTAGAGCCCACTTTTCCGTTGGACCTGTATTTGTGCAAGGACTGCATGCTGTCCCACATTGAAGTGGTAGCCACTTCCGAGGAGATTTTCAGCGACTACGCCTACTTCTCCTCCTTCTCCACATCCTGGCTGGAACACTGCAAGCACTATGTATCCATGATTACGAAGCGGCTGTCTCTCAACGCCGACAGTCTCGTCATCGAAGTCGCCTCCAATGACGGATATCTCCTGCAGTATTTCGTTGAAGAAAATGTCCCCTGCCTAGGCATCGAACCTGCCGCAAACGTGGCTAAGGAAGCCGTCAAAAAAGGCGTGCCCACTCAAGTTGCCTTCTGGGGCGAAGACACGGCCCGTGCTTTGGCCGATGACGGTAAACAAGCCGACCTTATTCTGGGCAACAACGTATTCGCCCATGTCCCCACTTTGAACGACTTCGTAGAGGGCTTCAAACAGGCTCTCAAACCCGGCGGCGTGGTAACATTGGAATTCCCGCACCTGCTTCAGCTTATTCGGCACAACCAATTCGACACCATCTATCACGAGCACTTCAGTTATTTCGCTTTTTTTGTGGCCCAGAAAATTTTCGCCGCCCACGGTATGCGCCTCTTCGACGTGGAAGAGCTGCCCACTCACGGTGGATCTCTGCGTATTTATGCCTGCCACGACGACGATACTACGCACCCGGAAACTATCGCTGTAGCCGCCATGCTGGATCAGGAAAAAAGCGCCGGGCTGATGGATATATCCTGCTACGAATCTTTYGCACAAAACGTGGAAACCGTACGCGCCGATCTACTCGAATTTCTGAAAAAGGCCAAGGATGATTCCAAAATGGTCGTGGGATACGGTGCCCCCGCCAAGGGCAATACGCTCCTGAATTATTGCGGCATTTCCACCGATCTCATCGCCTATACCGTAGATAGAAGCCCTCATAAGCAGGACCTCCTGCTCCCCGGCAGTCACCTTCCTATCTATGCACCAGATAAAATTCGAATTGACCGCCCGGATTATGTCATCATTCTGCCTTGGAACCTGAAAGATGAAATTATGGTTCAAATGGACTACATTCGAGATTGGGGCGGCCAATTCGTGGTTCCTATACCCCATCTCCATGTGATAGATTGAGGCAGCACACTTGTTATGGCTAAACTCGCCGCATTGATAACCTCACACAACCGCGAAGACTTCGTGGGCATCTGTATTCGATCCATYCAGGARCAGGTCAGCGACATTCTGGAAATCGAAATCTACGTTATGGACAACGGTTCCWCYGACAACACTCCGGATGAAGCCCAAAAATGCGGCGACAATGTTCGAGTATTCCACACCCCAGACAACCGTCCCCTCGTGGAAGTTATCAACCGTGGATTGAAGGAAGTCATGAACACTTCTTCCTGTGATTACATCATTCTACTGAACGAAGACACGGAATTCAGACCGGGTGCGATTCAACTCCTTATAGATGCCAATATCAAATGCCCCCTGAGCATCATGACCCCGCTCCATTTGAATTATCGCAAACCCGATGAAGTGGATCCTAACGCCTTGAGAATTGCCGGGACCAGTGGAGAACTGGCAGAAGACATGTTGATGGGGCGGCCCATACGCGAAGTATACGAACTCACCAACATTATCGGTGCCAGCATATTTGCGAATCGAGAAACCTGGGAAGATCTGGGCGGCCTCGACCCGTTGTTCTGGTTTTATGGATGTGACGACGATTTCGGGCGCGGGGCACTGTATCAGGGCTATAAAATACTGCTTGTGCCTGGCAGCCATTTACTGCATGCTCACGGCAAATTGGTACCCACCGACAGCCTACCGAACAAGCAAGCGAAAATACGGAGATGGCGCTTGGAAAATCACGGTCGCTATATGATGCGCCTGAAAGATCCTGCTACACCCTTATTGGAAAATTATATTTCTACAGGATTGCTGGCACTATCGGATATCGTGGAAAATATATTTGGACTGTGGCCCCGAGGCATCTACAACAACATAACTATTTATCTTCACTGCGTTTTGGTCGCACCGAGAATAGCCGCCGCGCGGCGGAGGCAATACGATCCCGCCAAGAAGGTCTCTCAAGACTAGTCACATTGCACGAGTAAGTCCGCTTCCAGCAATGCATCAGCCGCACCGCGAATCAATGCAAAGCTATATCCCGATTGACTCGCAATATCCAGCAGCGAATGTTCTCCGTCAGAATAATTCAGCACCCACAAAATTGATAATGTGTTCGTTGCATGTTGGGTCATCCCCCCCACCGTGCCGTATAAACCACGTCTTCCCAGCTGCGGTTCGCATTTTGGATTCACATTGCGATAGCAGTCGTTGCCTTCCAGTACCTCAATAACACGAAACAAAGCATCAAACGAATCCGCCAGGTACTCCGGCTGAACCAGATCCAGATTGTCCGCCGAGCTGTGATAYTCGTTRTACCCATCCGGCCCACTACGCATGAAACAGCCCAAAGGTAGGTTGATACCCTGCGAACCATATTGCCGTTCGTCATACCCCCATGGCGTAAACGGTTCGATGGTATGCTCCGTACCGCGCTGCTCAAGAACAAACATCATGGCCTGATCGATCTCCGCCGAATCATGCCGACTCCGCTTATACGTCACATTCGCCGGATCGCCGGTACACGCCAGACACAGACCATGTTTAATGTGATGCAGCCTATCCTCATTCCGCGCCAACCACGTTATAGCTCCTATAGTAGCAGGAGCAAATACAAATCGAACCGTATGACGCAATTCCAGTTGACTGAGCTCCTTCGCCAGATACACTGCGATACTTATCGACGACAGATTGTCATTCGCCAGAGAAGGATGACAGATATGGCTGGTAATGAAAATTTCATCCTCCGTCTGCCCCGGTATGACTATCTCCCCATAAGTCAGATGCCCATCAGAAAGTGTTGAATCAATAAAAACCTCATACTCCGATTCCGTCAATCCGTCCAATTGATTCTGGCTGAGGCAAAATCCCCACTTTTCATCATAGTACGTGGTGCGGTACGGAATGCGATCCGGATACTCCGGCAGGGTATGGCAATGGGCCTTCAATTCTTCCAACGACACCGTACCTTGAATCGGAGCGCTGTAATTCATCACATGTAAATTGTGCTGCTGAAAATCTATGACACGATTGCCAGCCGCATCCTTAATATACCCGTCGCGAATATTCCATTCCCTCGGCACCGTCCAGTCAAAAACCTGCGTCCCCGTAGGTACTTCATGTATTTCCAGAGGGATATGCTCCTGCATCAAGGTCAGCGTCTCACGCACCCCATCYCCCGTAATACTGCGGCAGATAGGAAAAAGTCTCTCCATCAATGCATGGGACCACTTTCCCGCAGCCACATGATCCGCTGTCGAAACCCATTCCCGAAATTGCATAAACCTATCCCTCACCTACAACCATGTTGTCACCGATACGTTCATAATTGTACGCGATACTAACCAACGTACATAATTGAATGAGCTAGTATCTGTCTGTCACATCAACAACTACCCATATCTACACACACATAAAGAGTTTAGCTCAATACCCCCTGAATGGCACAAAGGTTGCTCCAATGTATAGACAATGAAGCAACCTTGATAAAAATACTGCAGAAAAATTGAATCAATAAATAACCGTGGTTTCCCGACGCGTTTCCATGGCCTTAGGATCGGGAAGAATAGTGACATCGCTTTTGATAACCACTTCGCCGCCAGTGTCCTGAATGATATATTTCTTCATTCCTTGTTCACGGGCATCATCTTCAACACACCCTTCAAGAGCCTTGCACCAGCCCTTCATATCATCCCGATCCCACAGTTTTTGCTCGCGAGAAGTGAGGGTATACCGCCAAATAGTTCGTCCCATATCGGTGCTTTGCTCCTTGTGAAAAATGCGCCCAAACGAAGCCAATAGTATATCAAAAATAGCTAAAAAAATACAGCCCTTTAACAATTCGAGGAAGAAACAATGGCATTGGAATTCCAATACTGGAAACACAAAAAAAGTGGCGAAACCTTTGCAGTCAAACTCAAAGAYGGACTCCCCTTTCGTAAATACGGCCCCCTAAAAGAAATTCAATATATATCATCTGACGGTCGCCTCCTTACCCATAAACTTGAGCGATTTCACTATGACCACCGTTTTGARGACGATCCATTCGGATATATACTCATTGATGGGATTTAAGTACCCCTCAGTGGTAGAATATTTTTTGATTCAAAGGTGTTTTAACAACATARAATCACCCATTGAGTCCCCGTGTATAGGGCGTTAAAATCTATAAATCGAATAAACTACCTTTACTGCGACGTTATGACAATAATTTTTCTTTATTGTATTCATTGATTTTGGGTATAATTGACCATCTACTGTAAAAAACGGTGGTATCAAAATGAGCTTTTATTACTTATTTATTGCGCTGGTAGTCATATTAACCCTCATTATCAGCTATACCGTGGGTTTGGAATACTACCTGCGCCGGAAACAAGATCGCCGGAACCAGGATAGGCGCAGTACAGAACGACGCCACAGCAACCTCCAATGGGCCGGAGTAGATCGCCGGGTTTCTGACCGACGACAAGAAGAGCGACGCCACAACCTCTCCGCAAGATTCGCTTGACCCTAAAAAGTCACAAAATTTGGTAATTGTGACAAAATTTGTCCCTCGCTCCATAATAACTCAATAAGAATATCCCGTAATCTTCGACTGCAATTACTATAATTTCAATTATTGCATTTAAAACTCTCCTCCTTTTGCTTTTTTACGATTTCCCATGCAAGATTTAAATGCACGTCTTTGTCGATAAATTTCGATAAAGTACATCAATTTAGATTTTTCATTTGGGAGTTAGGCTTATGAAACAAGAGGTTACTACGTCTTACACAAAAAAAAGCGATGGCTTTACCCTATTGGAATTAGTCATCGCATTCTCACTATTTAGCATCATGTTTTTGGCTCTCATGGGCGGTGTAGCCAGCTCCTACTCAAACGTAATGAATAGCGGCGACCGTACCATWGCCATCAAAGAAGCTCAGATTGTAATGAATAATATCCGCCAGGCTCGCAACCAGGGTACAGCCGTACCGGCGGGGATCGTTGCTGCTTTTCCTGCTGGACCGTTAGTGCCTCCGCGTACAACACTTCCAAACGAAGTCGTCATTATTGGATACGGCAATGTAGCGATTTCCCCTTTAACGGTCACCATTCAAGTTCAATGGTCCACAATAGAAGGGCGAATTTTTTCTGAAACCCTCACCAGTATCCTGAGCGGAACATAAGGAGATGACCACAATGAAATCAAATTCCAAAGGGTATACTTTGCTGGAGCTCTCCATGGCCATGGCTTTGTCTTCCCTGCTTATCTTAACCGTAGCAGGAGTATTAAATCGCTCCATGAATACGTGGGAGCAAGAAGAAGATCATGCTATGGTAAATCAGTCGCTTCGAGCCGCTGAGATCAACATACGCAATTCACTTATGACCGCTTCCCTGTTAGGAGATGTTTCGCARGYSCCCGCAATTCAACCRCTCACGCAAAACGCAAATCCAGGTACATCCGTTACGRTRCAGCAGCCRTTGGCYATTGACGGTACYGTATGGACCAATCCCATTACCATTCAGTTACGCAATGAAGATGCCAATGCGAATTTACTKTTRGAACCCGGCGAAGACTTAAACAATAACGGTGCATTGGATCGTGTTGTTGAACGACTTGAGGATATTAACCAGGATGGCGATTTCAATGATCCCGGTGAAATCCGCACCTTGAGTACTAATGTGGATGTTTTAACCTTTACGTTAAACGGCCAGATCATGACTGTAAACCTAGTAAGCCGTCGGCCCATTGATGATGCCGCAAACATGATTGCCACGGACAATCTGACGTTCACCGTACCGATTTTGAATTGAATACGATAGCAATATCGTCTTACCTGTACAAGACTTTGTCTTGGGGAGGATAGTAGTATGAAAAAAAGAAATGATGAAGGATATGCACTGGTTATGGTCATGATTTTGGCCATCGCCATCGCCGGGATATCCATGGTTATCAGCGAACGCTCCATTAGTGAGCATCAGCAGACAACCAGTTATATTTCCTATACCAAAGCTACTGAAGCTGCGGAGGCGGGTCTCGAATTTGCGGTAGGGCGTCTTTGGGAAGATTACCTGACCACCGATCCTGCCGGAGACGGAACTTCTGGTACGACCATAGATTTTCTTGGCTATCTTGATAACTTGGTGGCTGATGGCAACGCCGCACCGCAGCCTCTGATTGCTTTTGCTATGGATTTAGGAAATGGCGCGAATGTCCAATCCGTACAAATCAGCCGCGTGGACGATCCCCTTGGATCAACCATCAGCGTAACCAGCACGGGAGCATCGCAAGGAGTCCAGCGCACGGTTGCGCAAAGTTTTCGTGTAGGCGGTGAGGAATTCGGCGGATTTGATTATGCACTCCTGGCTAATAATATTAACTGCCTGATGTGCCATGCAACATTTGACAACATAGAACGCGTCTTGAATACSGATCCWRMTTTRCAAAAYACTTTCGAGCGYGTGAAAATCGCGTCGCTGGAAACGCTTATGTTTCGACATGACCCAAATCTAAGTATCAATTCAGGCTATAACGCCGATTCCCAGCTGGCAGGAACGGTCTACACGCGCGGGAGCATCATCAGGGTAAACTCAAGCCTGGTGGAAACACCTTTGTCCACGTTAGCCGGAACGACCTTCACTGGTTACGAATTTAACACGAATTCTGGAAATATCGTAGAAGATTCCAGTTTCAATATGACATCCAATTCATTAGATTTAGCCGGTATCAATTCCGAAACAGGGCTATACGACCCTATGGGTAATTTGTACACCAATTATCCTGAGGATAAAGCAGGAATGACGGATGGGGATCTTCCCACTAATTYTCCTTCTGTAGTACCGGATGAAAACGGTGATCGCAATATTGACGATACCGAATGGTCAAATATGGTTACCAGTTTTACTTCGGACAACTCTCTTGGAAGCATCTCCGGAGGCATACGTTATGGTGTGGACAATGGCAGTACGTATGGGGGTGGTGACTTACCCAACAGTTCAAATTCAGCCGCAACAATTGCACTTCAGAACGGTACCTACTCTGGAAACACATTCCTCATCGGGACAGATGCCAATCCTATCGTAATTGATGGGAAAGTGGCTATAGACGGGGATGTGGTTCTCAAAGGTGTTATTAAAGGGACCGGTCAAATCTATTCACGAGGCAACATGTATATTGTGGGTGATGTTACATACGCTGACGGCACGGAATATGGCGTTGCAGCAGATGGAACACAAAATCTCGTGGCGTATGCTGCTGGCGGAAACATTATGGTGGGCGATTATTWRASTMAKKMYYKNATGMGCTWSAANARCARTTNNTATYNAGCNNARASYWACGRNTWAWGWMYNTCCMMYRRWTMTKAMYRYAGGGYNANGKRGATSAATNNTTNWAYWKMWRYGCMMRYWNCTWTSTTCMNATMGMNGNRWSMWGTKMAGAWMSYCKKAKMCGATTCATCTTACATTCCCAGAATATATAAAATTCGTGATACCGATACCGCATTCTACTTGAATGTGGAAGGGGAGCCGCGATTTTTCAACAGCCAGATCAAGTCGCTTTCTCCTGCACAATTAAGTGCTGGCAACGCGGCCATCAGTGTATTCAGTCCCGATCAGGGCTGGCTCCCTGAATTGTTGTTGAAAAAGATATGGTATGACGATAATTTTAGTCGTCCGTCTTCCGGGCGTGCATTGACTGTGGATGGTCTCCTCTACACCGACAGAGCAATCATCGCTGTTGCCAAGGGCTACAACCGGGGAGCGCGGTTCGACGGTGAATTCAATATCCGAGGAGCCATGGTCACTGCAGATCTGGGAGTKCTCGGCACRGCCAAGACCTCTTCTGGAACCGGATTAGGCCTGCGCCTTGAATGGGATCAGCGCACATCGTCATTTCTTTCGATTACCGATATACGGAATCTGGTTTTGACACGGGGTCTGCGTGTTTACAGTTAAAGATACAATTGAGGGGAAGATAATCATGAAGAAGCTGTTACTTTTAGGAATTGGTGCTATCTTGAGTCTGGTATTAACGGCACCAGTGCATGCAGACAGGATTCTGTTGAAAGACGGATCGGTGTTGAGCGGCACGATAGTTGATCCTGATGCCGAACTGCTGGTCATTAAAATCCCCGGCGGTAAAGTACGCATCAATCGTGATTCCATTGAAGAGTTTATACTTGAAGATTCTTCCATGCTTCCAGAGGACGATGGAAATTCTGAGGCGCCGGRAGTTCAATCGTATGACGCTTCAGATGAAAAAGAGGGTGAGATACAGGAATTGGACGGTGAAGTAGTGATCCGGTTTAATGCGTATATGGCTCGCATCGTACCGTCCGAGCATGCCGACCTGGACATGAGTATGACACCAGAACGCCAGCACGACTTCAACCAGATCGTAGAGATGGGGTCGGCGGTAACTCCGCTGCTGGAAAATARACTTGTTAATAAAAGCGGTAATGGTCAAGTTCTTGCCTTGCGGGCCATTGAGGCCATTGATAAAAATAAGGGAGTAGACTTGGCTCGTGAACTGGCGGGTGACCATGCCAATTCAAAAGTGAGAGAAGAATCGCTGCGTATACTCGCCAAGAATCGTCCGGAGAATAATGCCGCTGTATTTGAATCGGCTCTGAAGGATTCTCAAGGCAATGTGCGCGCTGCCGCTGTGGAGTCATTGGGAAAATCCAAAGACCCCAAACAGGTTCCAAACCTTATTGCAGCATTGGGCGATCCGGCACCTTCGGTACGAGAGGCAGCACAGAAAGCATTGGCAAAAACGGTTCCTGACCAGAAATTTAAGACGGACAAGGAATGGCAGAAATGGGCTAAAGCGAAATTCAAAACATTACCCAATTCCTATCAGGAACCCGTTAACACCAGCACGAAATGGACTTTTGGCGAATCTTGATCTGAGACTACTTTAATAATCTTTCTTGAAGCCGGGACTAACCTCCCGGCTTCTTCTGTGTTACGATACTTCCTTTCCATTTCTTCTATATTACACAATGAAACAGGTATGCATATAGTGTGTACCCATAGAATTCTGAAGGAGGATGTATGAACCGGGATACCATGCTCGCAGCATTGGACTCGAAAGAAACGTGGGACATCATTATCATTGGCGGAGGCGCAACCGGACTGGGCACCGCAGTGGACGCCGCCTCCCGAGGCTATAAGACACTCCTGTTGGAGCAGCACGATTTCGCCAAAGGCACCTCCAGCCGAAGCACCAAACTCGTTCACGGCGGTGTTCGTTATCTCCAGCAAGGAAACCTTACCCTCGTCATTGATGCCTTGAAAGAACGTGGCCTTCTGCTGGAAAATGCCCCTCATCTGGTAAAAGACCTTCCCTTCATCGTTCCCAACTACGAATGGTGGGAAGCACCGTTTTACGGAATAGGACTACGCGTATACGACATGCTCGCTGGCAAGCTGGGTTTCGGTCGTTCACGAAATCTATCGCTGGAAGAAACCGTGGAACGCATCCCCAAGATAGAAACGGAATCCTTGCGCGGAGGCGTGGTCTATCATGATGGCCAGTTCGATGATGCTCGGCTGGCTATCAACCTGGCCGAAACCGCAGCAGACCAAGGCGGCATCCTCATCAATTACATGCCAGTCACTGGTCTCATGAAAGACGGTGATATGGTCCAGGGCGTGGAAGCCCGGGATGAAGAAACGGACACAACATACAAACTTTTTGCCAAGGTTGTCATTAACGCTACGGGTGTATTCACCGACACGGTCCGACACATGGACGACCCGGAAGCCGAACCCATGCTCCAACTGAGCCAGGGCATCCACATCGTGCTGGACAGATCCTTCCTGGGCGGCGATACCGCTATCATGGTGCCCCATACCGACGACGGACGGGTACTCTTCGCCATACCCTGGCACCACTGCACCATCGTAGGCACTACTGATACTCCCGTGGACACAGCGTCACTGGAACCCCGTGCCCTCCCAGATGAAATAGACTTCATCATGACCCATGCCGCACGATACTTAACCAAGGACCCAACCCCTGCCGATGTGCTCAGCGTATTCGCCGGATTACGTCCTCTGGTTAAAAGCGGAAACGGCACCAGCACCTCCGTCCTCTCCCGCGACCACACCATACACGTTTCCCGAGCCGGCTTGGTTACGGTCACCGGGGGTAAATGGACCACCTATCGCAAAATGGCCGAGGACACTATCGAACAAGCCGCCGCTATCGGTGCGCTGGAAGATCGTCCTTGTGTGACCAAGACGTTACACATTCACGGCTACGATGAAAACAGCGATGCCCATGGCGACTGGTCCACTTACGGTGCCGATGTGCCTGCCTTGAAACAAGTGATTGCCGAAAAATCCGAATTCAGCGAATTGCTWCACCCCGATTTACCKCCGYTRAAAGGRGAAGTGGTGTGGGCSGTKCGWAACGAAATGGCGCGCACCGTGGAAGAYGTAYTATCCCGGCGCACTCGATGCATCTTGTTCAATGCACGAGCCAGCATTGAAGCCGCGCCAGCAACAGCCGCGCTCATGGCAGCCGAATTAGGGAAAGATGATGCATGGGTAAAAAAGCAGATAGAAGATTACACTGAATTGGCTAAAGGGTATTTGTTCCCTAGCTAATTGGTCAGGTCACGTTACGCTATTACCAAGATTATTCGCCCAGCCGTTCAATAGCTCGCTTTGATTCCTCATGCGATGGATCAATGTCCAAGGCTCCCGTATACAAAGCTTTGGCCTTATCTACATCTCCCTGAATCTCAGCGTTCACGCCCAGCCAATATAATGTAACCGGGGTAACCCGCCCTGCATCCCGGGCTTGCTCAAAACGCTCCTGAGCCTGATCCCACAGACCATTTCCCTTCAACGCCACCCCCCAGGATGCGTAATCTTCCGCACTTAATTCCGATGCCTTTTCCTGAGCCATAAAATACGCCGCACGCTCCCGGTTACGGTTTACGATGTTCCCATAATCAGCCGTGTATTCACCATCTACCCACTGAGCCGCGTTCGCCCACTGCTCCCGTAAATCAGCAAAGTCCTGCACCCCCTCCGAAGATATGGCCAAACCATACCAGGCTTCCCCACTTTCAGGACGATCCACAAGATAGTCCCGGTACATCTTCGTTGCCGCCGAGTAGTCCGTTGCGCGACGATAAGCTGCTGCCCGTACCAATGCCAGAGTTTCCCGCTGTGATTCCGAAGATATTTCCCATGCCCGATCAACCGTCGCCACCGCAGCCTCCGTCCCCATTTCAGCACGAGCGAGTCGAGATAAGGCATCCACTTCTTCCCCTTCATCAGCCAGCGACAAGGCGCGCGCTGCCTGCACCCGGGCTTCCTTAATTTCCCCTCGCAAAATCAATGATTCCGACAACCGACTCACTGCGCGGTAATCATCTGGAGCTAACATGGCGAAAGATCGGAATTCCTGAACCGCACTGGAATAATTTCGCTGGTTCAACATCTCATCGCCGCGAACCAGTGCCGATTGCGCCGCCATCTCACGGATAAAGGAGTCCCCGAATTGGAGCAGGGCTTTGGAGAATCCGAGAAATAGTAACAGACTTACAAAAAGTACAATGAGGATCTTCTTTTTATATGGATACGGTAACGCTGCTGTCATCACAATTTACCTGCAAGATATTTTCAAAGGAACATACCAGCAATCTTACTCTTTCGCCAGAAGCTCTTCCACTATAGTAACCAGCATGCTTCCTTCCACAGGTTTTTTCAAAATGACGGAGGCACCCCGTATCTTGGCCAGTTTCAGATAATCATCCGGCTCCACCCGACCACCACCCGACATAGCTACTATGGGAATATCAGGGTTATACTCCTTCAATTCGACGATAGTTTCCAGCCCTTCTTTGTGCGGCATGATAATATCTGTGATGACCAGATCAAAGGAATCCCCTTTAAAAAATTTCATCCCATCAACCCCGTCCTCCGCACAAACTACTTCATGTCCGGCAATCTCCATAATTTTCGTAACCAACGAACGAATCTGAGCATCATCATCTATTATTAAAATCTTAGCCAAATCGTGTTCTCCCTTGCACGATAAAACGCTTTACATACGTAGTATATCACAATTATATTTCAGCTCGGGCATCATTCCCCTCATTCAGTCACAGGTGCCAACAACAACCCTCCCACAACCACGATATCCTCTTTTAATTGAGTTGGCTCAATCCGCACCGTTCCCCGATAAGGCATAAACACATGTTCTTCCACGGCAGTGCGCAACGGATTCAATAAAACCTCGCCCATCAAACTCACCCCGCCACCCATCGCCACTACCTCTGGATGCAATAGCGTAATCACATTTACCAAGGCCACACCTATAAACTTCGCAATCGTATCAATCGCTTTAAGCGAATAAGAATCACCGCGACGAGCAGCTTCACCTAGCATGGCGCAATCCATACTTTCCTGGCGGTCCGCGCACAGCTCCCAAAGCAGCGACGTCTCCGGTATAGCTTCATCCGAACGCAGTCGCCGCTCTATCGACCAACCCGAAAATCTATTCTCCAGTTTTACCGCCTGCCCCGATTCCTCCACATAAGCATCCGGTATATAGGTATGGCCAATTTCAAATGCTCCCAGCCCTTGCCCGTTGTACAACTTCCCATCCAGTACCAACGCGCCCCCGATCCCGCTGCCAATATTCATGTAACAAAACGTCTTCGTCCCCCGCCCCGCACCCAGGCAATATTCCGCCCAGCCAGCCGCATTCGCATCATTTTCCACACGTACCGGCAGCCCGAATCGCTCTTCGAACCACTTCCCAATGGGAAATCCGCTCCACCCCTCCACCTGGTGAGAAGTAATGACTGTTCCGGTAGACGTGTTCACCGGGCCGCCGAAACCCACCCCTATACCCCGAACGGTGGAAGTATCCACGCGATCCAGCAAAGCTGGAATACTCGCATCAAACCAGGAGAGAATGGTCTCTGCATCACTGTTCGGGGCAACCTTGCCAGACTCAAGATGCACCACCTCCCYGGCAGAAGTGCCCAACGCAGCCTGTAGCTTCGTGCCGCCTATCTCCACGCCGATAACATATTCTGTATGCTGTGTATGACTCATAAAATCTCCCGAAAAGCTGGCTCATGCTACCATACCGCAAGCAGGCCAACCCAACAGCCTGAACTGTCATTCCGTCGCCGTTTGTGGTATATAAAGAGTGCCAAGGCTGCGTTCTAAAGGAGADTTTCATGTCATTTCGGTGCGTTTATGTCGCTTCACTTATTCTGACTTTAATATGCCTCACGTTTTCTACGACGATTTCCGCCGAGGAACCGCCACTCACCGAACGGGAAAGAAAACTACTTAACCTGGTTGAAAAACTGGATCAACGTGTCACCGATCTGGAAAAACGCCTGGAAACCTATGAGAAAGCACCAGCAAAACCAGATGCTAAACTCAAGGAACGCGTGACCAAGATTGAAATAGAAGCGAAAGAAGCCCATGAGACCAAAGGAAAAGATTTCCGTGTATACTGGAGAGACGGACTTCGCCTGGACAGCAATAATAACGACTTCAAACTTAGAATTGGCGGGCGAATACATAACGACTGGGGGTTCTTCAGTCTGGGTGACGAAATCAGTTTCGCCGGGCGCAACGCGCAGGACGGCACCGAATTCCGCCGGGCACGAATTTTCATCGGCGGTGATATATACGAGAATTTCGARTTCAAAGCACAGTTTGATTTCGCAAGCAGCCGCGCCGAATTCAAAGATGTGTACGTAGCTGTCAAAAATGTACCCGTCTTGGGAAAAATTTCCGTAGGACATTTCAAAGAACCGTTCGGCTTGGAAGCCATGGCGAGCAGTAAAAATTTTACATTCATGGAACGAGGTTTGTCTGATGTGTTCACTCCAGGACGTAATTCTGGCATTAGCGTATCCAACGCCGTGTTCAACAAACGCATGGGATACGCTATTGGATTGTTCAAGGAAACAGACAATTTCGGTAGTGGGCAGGACAACAATGGCGGATACAACATTACCGGTCGCATCACCGGAGCGCCCTGGTATGCCAAGGATGGGCGTCGTGTATTCCATCTCGGAGCTGCTGCATCCTATAAAGATGTGGATGGCACATTCCGATACCGTCAACGCCCCGGAGCCCATTTAATAGACGCATTGGTGGATACCAATCCTGTTATGACCAATAGCATATTAGCGTATAACCTGGGATCCGCTCTCGTCGTCGGGCCGTTCTCCCTGCAAGCCGAATACACCAAGGCAGATATCGACGGTATGTCCGGCACACCCGATGCCGATCTTTCCGGATATTATGCCCAGGTCAGTTATTTCCTCACAGGAGAGAACCGATCATATAAACTCGGCGACGGCACCTTTGGCAAGGTAGACATCAACAACAAATTCAAAGGCTTTGGTCAGGGCGGTACCGGCGCCTGGGAAGTGGCCGCGCGATATTCAAAACTGGACTTGAACGACGGTATGATCCGTGGCGGCGATATAGAGAACTATACTCTGGGGCTAAACTGGTATCTCAATGCCAACATCAAAATTATGCTCAATTACGTTTACGGCAAAGTGGATCGCGATCTGGATATCTTCGACCTGGAAAACATTATTCCCGCTTATGACGACAACTTTAACGGAATTATGACGCGCTTTCAGGTCATTTGGTAAACGCGTCATTCAGATTCATTACGACAAGATATCCTGAATTACATGACCATGCACGTCCGTGAGTCGAAAATCCCGCCCCTGAAACTTATGCGTCAATCGCGTGTGATCAATACCCAACTGATGCAGAATCGTCGCATTCAGATCATGGATGTGTACCGGGTTTTCCACAATGTTATAGCAATACTCATCCGTCACGCCATAGGTCATGCCCGGTTTAATTCCCGCCCCGGCCATCCATATTGTGAAATTTCGACCGTGGTGATCGCGCCCGTAATTCTTGGGTGTTAAATCGCCTTGGCAATATACCGTCCGCCCAAACTCCCCGCCCCAAATCACCAACGTATCGTCCAGCAGACCTCGCTGCTTCAGATCCGTTACTAACGCCGCCGATGCCTGATCCACATCTTCACACTGGGAACGCAGATCCGTGGGCAGGTTCCCGTGCTGATCCCAGCCCCGGTGAAACAGTTGTATAAACCGCACGTCCCGTTCCGCCAATCGCCGCGCCAATAAGCAGTTCGCTGCGTAGGTCCCCGGTYTCCGAGCGTCTTCCCCATACAACTCAAACGTACTGTCCGGCTCCTGGGACAAATCCATCAAATCCGGCACACTGGACTGCATGCGATACGCCATTTCATATTGTGCAATACGCGCCACGATCTCCGGATCGGCAAATGCCTCATACTGCATACGGTTCATTTCCGCCAATCCATCCAGCATATTTCGTCGCGTATCGGAGGTCACCCCAGGAGGGTTATTCAAGTACAACACCGGGTCCGCCCCAGCCCGAAAATTCACCCCTTGGTGTTCTGATGGCAAAAATCCCGGTCCCCACAAACGCTGAAACAACGCTTGGGCATCCCGCTTCGAGCTGCCATGGGATATCAGCACAATGAACCCCGGCAGATCCGAATTTTCGCTCCCAATCCCGTAACTCAGCCACGCCCCCATAGAAGGCCGCCCCGGCTGCTGCGATCCGGTCTGAATGTAGGTAATACCCGGATCGTGATTGAGCCGATCGTCCCGGGGATCGGGCGGACGCTTTCGGTTACGACCCTGTTCCTTGAGCCGGGCACGGGCGCGGTTGCTTATGGTCAACTCACAGGCGATCTTGATTTTGACATCATCCGCGATCGCGGCGGCGCTACCTATACCGACACGATCAGTCTGGTGTCA
>NVWG01000109.1 GCA_002746185.1 Candidatus Hydrogenedentota bacterium | reverse complement strand
ACATGAGGGAACCCAGGATGACAACCATGGTGACCATGGCGAAAAGGAATACGGTGATTTTGCGTCCGCTGGCACGGACAGCCCGCATGAGGACTTCCACTTCGCTCACATATTGAGCGATCTTGAGGATACGAAATACCCGGAGCACACGAAGTATACGCACGATAGCGATGTAGCGGGTGCCGGGAATGAATAGACTGATATACGTGGGCAGAATAGCCAGGAGATCGATGATGCCAAAAAAGCTGAACGCGTATTTCGAGGGCTTGCCGATACAATAAAGCCGCAAGATATATTCGATGGTGAACAGGATAGTAAATACCCATTCCAATGCGTAAAATGTGTGTCCCCATTCTTCCTGAAGGCTCTTGATGCTGTCCAGCATCACCACACCCACGCTCAGGAGAATGGCAATGATCAGGACAACATCGAATAATTTTCCCGCCGGTGTATCCGCTTCGAAAATGACCTCGCGCAGAATTTCTCTGCGCGTATCCTTTACAGGCGTATTCATGATTTAGTGATCGTGCTTACGTCCCTTTTCGTGATCAGCATCGTGCTTGCTTTTACTTTTACGTTTGTCCGGCGTTTCAATCTGAAATCCGACTTTCAAATTTTCCCAGTGCATGTTCAGGTCAGCGGTGAGTTCCCCCGTTTTTTCAAATTCGTATGCGAGCCATTCCTGGAATGCGGCTTTTTCCGGAGTGGCCGTAATGCGCAAGGCATCTTTTTCGGGAGTGTATTTCATGATACCGAAACGGCTGCTGTCCGTGCTGAAAATAATCGTCCAGTCCCCATCCGAAGGAATCATGTGCAGCCCGTAAGAGCCAGCCTTCAAGGCAGTACCATTCACCTTAATATCTTCGGCGAAGGTGATCACGGTGGATCCGTTGGCACCTGCCGCCCAGGGGCGAGGATTCCCTTCGTTGTACTCCACCAGCTTGCCCCAGATTTCCCGATCCTTCACGCCGGGGCGGCTGTAGGCAATGGAKATATTRGTRTARCCYACKACCTGTGCAATCGCGGCWACGGGGCTTGGGTTGGGYGCATCAGGATGCTTGCCRTCGTGGGCAAAWCCCGGTGYYGACAATGCAATACTAGCGAGAGCGATCAGGGCAATTCGGTACATGAGATTCTCCTGTTTAATTTTCTATACGATACGGTGTTTTAACCCAGCGGTCAATTTCTGCTCATGGAAAGAGCCGACGTTGATTCCAACCCGATTCGGTGCTTGTATATTCCAATCGGTCGTGAAGTCGGAACGGTTGTTTCAGCCAGAATTCTATTCTTATCGGTTTGAGGCGGAATCCAGACCAGAATTCGGGGCGGGGTACTTTGCCTACGTGAAATTTGGCAGTGTATTTAGCCAGCCGTTTTTCCAGTTCCAGTCGGCTTTCTACAGGCTGGGACTGTTTAGATGCCCAGGCGCCCAGCTGGCTTTGACGCGGTCGGGAAGCGAAATACTCGTCGGCTTCGGCATTGGTGACGGGGGTGACACTGCCCTGGATGCGAACCTGTCTATTCAGAGGCATCCAATGGAAATTAAGTGCAGCCTTAGGGGTTTGCTGGAGCTGGGTCGCTTTCGTGCTGGTGAGATTGGTGTAAAACACGAAACCGGAGTCGTCAACGTCCTTGAGTAAAACCACACGGGTGTCGGGATAGCCATCGGAATTTATGGTAGCCAGGGTCATGGAGGTAGGCTCGTCGATAGTGTCGTACCCCTTTGCGTCATCCAGCCACTGCTGAAACAGATCCAGGGGGTTATCCATATTCGGAATGCTCACAATGCTATTTCTTTCAATGTATTTTCAGTTGTGATTTAGTAGTGTATGTTCTCAAGAGGAGTATTGTAGATAATTTGATGGGTATGAATCGAGATAGTCTCATTTGTCTTTAGAATTGGTAGGGATGATTTCGTGCTGTGTAGAATTTATTGCGCCAGCGGTCCGCTGGAATCCTCTGCGATGGGATCGCCGGAATCCCTTTCTTTAACGGCCTGTTTAAAGCCCACTTCTTCAGTGCGTTGTTTGAACCATACCCCCTCGGGGGAGTGGCGAGTTATGCCGTCGAACAGGGTAGCGAACATCTGGGTGTTTTCCAGTCCCATGTTGTCGTAGGCTTGGTTGATGGTCAGCTTSYSCRWMMKGMGSYGRTYMTTGSSGMCMCYKKWKRTGYKRCKGGYKWGYTYRKCSWYWYKWKCMKCWRRWTYSGMRGCWGGNTNAMSGWTTYYAGGYRCNAGCSMATCTTTTTCGCTTCCGCTGCCGAGATCAGGTCGCCAGTAAACAACATGCGCTTTGCCATTTGYGCGCCCAATCGATATACCCACATGGCGGTTGTGGGGCAGCCCCATACACGAGCAGGGGGATATCCAATGACGGCATCGTCTGCCATGATAATCAAATCGCAGCAAAGGGCGATGTCGCTTCCGCCTGCCACAGCCGGACCGTTAACCTTGGCGATGGTGGGTTTGTAAGAACGCCAGAGACTCATGAATTGTTCCGTATWTTTCTTCATGAAAAAATAGTCGCGCATGGGATCCCAGGGACCACCCTGATCAGCACCCAATTGCGATCCGGGCTGTTCGCCAGATGCTTCAGCATATTGTTTCAGATCATACCCACTGCAAAATCCCCGACCAGCACCAGTCAATATAATGGCATGTATACCGTCATCCTCATTGGCCAGATTGACAGCCTTCTCGATATCACCAGGCATATACTGATCAATGGCATTYAGGCTCTCAGGACGATTCAGCGTTATCGTTGCCACCCTTCCGTTTGTTTCATATTGTATGGATTTAAAATTCATGGTTCCTCACTTTACAGGGGGTWMWRTYTYTTCTAAAATATCTTCCAAGGTATTGTAGATAATTCCATAACATTACTTCATTCATCATCATTTAAGTAATAAATTAGGGACTAATCAGGGTGTTTTCGGGAAAAGTACACTTGTGTCCTACGCGACGCAACTGAGCAGTATTGTACTTTTAGGGCTTTTTACGGTATCCTGCATGCCTGATTGATTAGATTTCAGGTTTGCAATAAGGAATGCTTACATGGTCGATGATGGAAAATGGACGTGGGCAATTGTTGAAAGCGCAGTGGATGGAATTGTGACCATCGATAACTGCGGAGTCATTGAATATATCAATCCTGCAGCACAAACCATGTTTGGGTATACCTCCGAAGAATTGATTGGTCAGAATGTAGATACACTGATGCCATCACCCTACAAGGAGAACCATGACGGCTATCTGGAGTCATATCTTAAGACCGGAGTGCGCAAGATTATTGGGAAGGGTCGCGAGGTAGTGGCTCGGCGTAAAGACGGGTCCACCTTTCCAGTTAAGCTGGCCGTCAGCGAAGTGAAGCTAGGGGATAAGATAATTTTCACAGGTGTTATCCATGACATCTCGGAGCAGAAAGAAGCACAGGCAGAAAAAGATCGGCTGCTTCAAGAGCTGAATTGGCGTAACAAAGAATTGAACTGTCTGTTTCGTGTGGGGGAAATTATTCGGGCTGGAAAAGTAGGCGGCGGTGAATTCGGCGAGGTATCACATCTGCTTCATTCCACTATCGCCGATGCGGATGTTTCTGGTACACGTATAGCGGTGGATGACCGAGAGTATACAAGCGATCCCTTCCAGGCTACTCCATGGAAACTCCATGCCGATATCGTTGCGGAAAACCGAGTCCGGGGCCATATCGAAGTATTTTTTGTAGGAGAACAAACGGAGGAAGCCCTTCGAGTAGTGCAAAAAGATAAGTTGAATATGATCCGTGCAGTAGCTTCCATATTCGGGGAAGCAATCGGACGTTTGGAAGCAGAGGCCAAGGTAATGCAGGCTTCTAAATTAGCTTCTATTGGAGAATTGGCGGCAGGTGTAGGGCACGAGATCAACAACCCGATCAATGGCATTATCAATTGTGCAGACATCTTGATTAAAGAGTCCGCCGATGGGACGAAAAGTAAACAGTTTTCGGAATTGATTCGATCAGAAGCAGATCGAATCGCCAATATTGTTCGGGATTTATTGACGTTTTCGCGGCAGGACAAGAAGGAATACAGCGCGGCACGTTTGACAGATATTGTGGATGGGGTCTTGACTCTATCTCGAAAGGGTCTGGAAAAATCGTTTATACACCTGGAAACAGATGTGCCGGAGGATCTGCCCAAGCTGGAGTGTCGAAGTGAACAGGTGCAGCAGGTTGTGATGAATTTGATTATCAATGCCATGCATGCACTGGACGAGCGGTACTCATCCCATGATGAGAATAAAATTTTACGCATTACCGCCCGGGCTTTTTCTGAGGCGGAATACCCTTTTATAAAGTTGATTATTCGCGATCACGGCACTGGCATATTGCCGGCCCATCAAGATAGGGTGTTCGATCCTTTTTTTACGACTAAAGGCCGCGATCAGGGTACAGGTCTGGGCCTGTCTGTCAGCGATGGAATCATCAAGGGGCATAACGGTTCCATCACGGTGAATAGCAACATAGGTGAGTTTACAGAATTCATTGTGGAGCTGCCTCTGAAAAATCGATATGGCGGTGAACTTCGTCACCACCCGGAGCGCACTTCATGATTAGGGTGATTTTTTAATGATCAATATTTTAATTGTAGAAGACGAGGCCGTTCTAAGGCTAACCTTTCAACAATTTCTGGAGGAAGAAGGGWATACCGTGTACGCAGCCTCCAGTTATGACGAAGCGGYGAAACATCTGTCGGAAATCAGCCCGGATGTGGTTGTATCGGATATTGTGTTGGGAGGGAAAAGCGGTGTTGATCTGCTCCACTATATCCATGAATATGAATCGAGTTGTCCTACTATAATGATCACCGGTGACCCCGGCGTAGATACGGCATCGGAGGCGGTTCGACTTGGCGCCTTCGACTATCTGGCCAAACCTGTGACGGGACCGGCTTTGAAAAAGGTGGTGAAGCAGGCGCTGGATCGGGTTTCGCTGGAGAAAGAGCGGGATRTATAYGCTGCCCAGATGGAGGAATATCGGCAGGATCTGGATGCCATTTTTAATAGTGTAAACGCCGCCATTTTCATGGTGGATGGAGAGTTGACCTTGAGGCAGGTAAATCGTACCGCACGAGGTATGTTGGGCAAAGCTGTTGTTAAACATGGGCGAGAACCCATTTCGGATTGGTTCCCTAAAGATATGGCACTGGTATCAGAAATATTGAAATCGGTTTTGCAGACTGGCGATCCCGTGCAGGGAAAACGTCTGGAACTGGAGCGAGATGAGGAGGGCACCGTGTACGATATTTTCGCTGGTCCTATCTCTCAGGAAAATGAATCGGATCGTGGCGCGCTGTTGGTCATGCGGGATGTGACGCGGGTGACGATGTTGGAAAAACAACTCGCCGACAGTAAAGCATATCGAAATATAATTGGAAAAAGCCCACGGATGCAAGAAGTATTTCAACTAATTGAGGACTTGGCCGATACAGATACCACCGTATTGATTTACGGCGAGAGCGGTACAGGAAAAGAAATGATTGCCACGGCGCAGCACGAAGCCAGTTCTCGTCGYGATGGTCCKTTTGTGAAAGTGAATTGTGCTGCGCTATCGGAAGACCTCCTGGAAAGCGAGTTGTTTGGCCATGTCAAAGGGGCGTTTACCGGAGCAGTGAGTGATCGGCTCGGGCGATTYGAATCGGCKCAYGGRGGCACCATTCTRCTSGATGAAATWGGAGATATATCGCCYCGGCTTCAATTGCGKCTTCTGCGKGTGCTGCAATCGGGGGAGTTCGAGCGCGTGGGCGATTCTACTACCATGAGAGCAGATGTGCGTGTCATTGCTGCCACGAATCAGGATTTACAGGARAAAATTCGYAWCGGTGAATTCAGGCAGGATTTGTATTACAGGTTGAATGTAGTGCGTATTGAATTGCCTTCGTTACGGGAACGCAGGGAAGACTTACCTTTGTTAATGGATCACTTTTGCCGATATTTTAATACCGCTCAGAAAAAAGAGATTCAGGGTGTGTCGCCCGAGGCGATGGAGATCCTCATGAACTACTCCTGGCCTGGCAATGTACGTGAGCTGGAGAATTGTCTGGAGCGGGCATTTATCGTTTGTCACAGTCCCTATATTGAACCAGAGAATCTGCCATCAGAAATGCTAGGTTCAGGGAGGCGATCTCATGCGTCGTTAAGCGGAAATAATGAGGCAGGATCATTCGGGCAGGAGGAGGATCGCATCATGGAAGCTCTATTGTCCACCGATTGGAATGTAGCTAAATCTGCACGTAAATTGGGTATCGCTCGTAATACGCTGTATCAGAAGATTAAACATTTCAAGTTGACCCGACCGAATTTCGATTGAGAAAGGCTAATACGGCGAAATGAATAAATTGGTTTCGCGGTTCAAAATTCATGAAGGAGATTAAGGATGATTGAGTTTAAGAACATAGTTTTTCCAACCGATTTTTCGGCGTATTCGGATAACGCGCTGCATTATGCCGTGGCGTTGTCCAAGTTAGTCAATGGAACCGTCCATTGCTGCCATGTTGTGGATCAATCCGCTATTCAAGGAGGCGGCGCTGAAAGCGTGTATGGAATGCAATCGGAAGACACCAGCTATATAGAATCAGTGGAAACGCATGCGAAGGAAGAAATTAATAAAGTGGCTACAGTAATTCGAGCCAAAGGAGGAAAGGCGGATACACACACTATGGTGGGTAATCCAGCGAAGGATGTGGTTAAGTATGCAGCTGAAGTGAATGCGGATTTGGTTGTTATGGCAACTCACGGTCGTACGGGATTCGACCACTTTCTTTTTGGCAGTACCTGTGAGAAGGTGTTGCGGCAGTCATCAGTTCCAGTGTTGGCGATCAAGCAAGACGAACATGAGTTTGTAAATCCGGAAGACGAAAGCATCGCCATCGAGAAAGTGTTGTGCCCCATTGATCTTACAGGCTTTTCTCGGCAGGTGCTTCCGTATGCAGCGGAAATATGCCGCCAATTCGGTGCGACGCTGATTTTGGTGCATGTAGTGGATCAATGGCTGGATTATACCGATYTCGTTACGGATTCTGAGATGGAGATCCGGAAATCCCGAATAGATCATGCTGAAGGAGAATTGAAAAAATTGGCCGATAATTTGCTGCCACTGACAGTGGAAACGCGGGTTGTAACAGGTGTTCCCCATCGCGAATTGGCATCTATTGCCAAAAAAGAAAATGTTGATCTGATCACACTGACTACCCATGGGCGCACTCGTTTTGTTCATGCTGTGCTGGGAAGTGTGGCTGAGAAGGTGCTGCGATTGGCTCCGTGCCCGGTATTGACAGTGCCGCCCTTAAAAGAGCAACTGAAAGTAACAATGTAGATATTGCAGGACACTTTTGTACTGAGCAACAGTGTCACTAGGCAGTCGCCTCAGCAATCTGTTAGAACCCTGACGGAGCCTAAATGGTTCCCTTCAGGGTTCTTTTTTAGATTTATCCTCTTTCGAAGCTATTGGCACAAATTATGCTTTTTAATGTGGAGAATTATATCCGACAAGTGTTTGTGCCAACTCCAGAGCTATTGGATTTAAGGAGTTTTAGAGATGATGAAGAAAATTTTGTGCCCAGTGGATTTTTCGGAAAGTTCGAATTACACAGTTTGGTATGCCCATGAGCTTTCTAAACTGCTAGGTGGGGAGTTGCACTGTTTACATGTGTTCAATCCTGGAACAGCAGGAAGTATGGTGGAAGGGGCTTATGTCTCGACAGGATCAATTGATGCAACTCTGGAGCGGATACAAGACCATTCAATAGAAGAATTGACCAAGATAGTGAAACGCTTTGAAATGCAAGACGTACCCGTTGTGGGTCACCATCGGACGGGTCGGCCCGCAGAAGAAGCGGTTGCGCTTGCCAAGGAGCTGGAAGCGGATGTGATAGTGATTTCGACCCACGGGAGAACAGGGTTCAATAGATTGATTTTCGGAAGCACCTGCGAGAAGATTGTTCGCCAATCTCCTATTCCGGTGTTGACGGTTAAATATCCAAAAGATTGGAGTTTTATTCAGAAAAACGAAGGAAAATTAGAAATAAAGCGGATCTTATACCCGGTGGATTTTTCTGAAAATACTGAGAAAGGATTGTCGGCAGCAGCACTTTTAAGCCAAGCGATAGGCGCGGAACTTGTTCTAGGACATGTTGTTGACATCCGAATGGAATACCCCCTGCTTGAGACAGGTTTGGCTATGACAAAATCGGAAGACAATGTGGAGGATTCTCAAAAGCGCCTTGAAAGCATGGCTGTGGGATTAGAGGGTATTGATGTGCTATGCCGAGTCAGAAAAGGGCAGCCGCATCGATCCTTGATTGAGATGATTGAAGAAGAGGATATAGATTTTATAGTAATGCCTACGCATGGTTATCAGGGTCTATCGCGCTTACTGCTGGGCAGTGTGGCTGAGCGAATGGTTCGATTGGCACCTTGCCCGATATTAACTATGCGCCCTGATCATGTTTCTCCTCATGACCCAGCTGGGCAGGATTTGGAAGAGGTCCAGTTGCAGCCATGACGGAAAGGGAAAAGCCCATGGCAACGTCGCATGTTTGCGCGGTACAGAAGATTTTGGTAATTGATGATGAGCCATCAATCTGCCTGACCTTCAAACATCTGCTGGAGGAAGAGGGGTATCGTGTACAGGTAGCAGATAATGGAATATCGGGAATGAAAATTGTGCGTGAGTGGAATCCCGATATGGTGATTACAGATTTGATGATGCCCGAGCAAGATGGGTTTCATACCATTCGAGAGATACGAAAAAGCAACTCGTGTATGCCCATCATTGCTATGTCTGCATTGGCGAATCCCGCTGATGTGGAAGATTCGATGAAAGCAGGGGCCCTATGTTACGTGTCAAAACCGGTAGATATCGCGACTCTCTTGAAGATAATTGAGAATATGTCACCTAGCGGATAGCGAAGTTTTTAATTATCAATTAGGCAATTAAGATATGGCTTTTTCGCCGTGCTTTCGAGCACGGCTTTTTTCTTTGGGGGAATTGAAGTAATCCGAATATTTGTCCTACGAAGATACCCATTTGCGCAATTGTGCCCTGAGCAATACTGTCCTTATTTACACAACAGCACAGTGCGGACGAGCTGAATAGTTCAATGATAAAATATGGTAAGGCATTATGCTGTAACAGGTTACAGCATAAAATAAATCCCCTCGGAATTTGGCATACTTCATGCAAGAACTGTATAGATTGATTAGATTGCTATTGATTCCGAGGAGGAAAAATCATGAAGAAATTTACTGTTGCAGTGGTAGCCATACTGGCTGTCTGTTCGACCGTCGCGTATGTATCGGCTGATTCCCAAGGTGAAAAGGGATTTGTAGTGGGTACCGTTATTGAAGCATCTACGTATGCCATTAAAGGGTTAAGCGATCCGGGATATGCCGCTGCCGCTGCCTCGCGAACGAGTCAGGGTTTTCCCGTGGGTATCGTAGAAGATGAAACGGGAGAGGTCTACATCTGCATATTTCGTAATAACGCGCCAGCATCCGGCGCACAGACGGCCAATGAAATCCTAAAACCTATGATGGGAAAAAAGGCAGTGGTGCAAGGCATGATTTATAAGGCCAAAGGATTGAATGTTATTCGCATCAGCAACGTGAGTGAATATTAAGCTAAATAATTTAATCGGATATTTCACTGAAAAGTGAGGAGGAAGTAGATATGTTGAAGAAAACTCTTATATTGGCTGTTGCGGCAACGGTTACTGGAGCGATGAGTGCCAGTGCCGATGTGCCCGCTAAGCCCACATTCACCAAAGATGTACTCCCMATYCTGCAGGAAAATTGCCARRMRTGCCATCGTCCTTCTGGACAGAATTTGTCAGGGATGGTTGCACCCATGTCTCTTATTACATATAGGGAAGTGCGTCCCTGGGCAAAATCCATCGCGAAATCGGTACAGGAAAAAACCATGCCGCCTTGGACCGCTTCAGAATCGTTTCACGGCGTGTTCAAGAACGAACGTACTTTAACGAAAGATGAAATTTCGACAATCGTGAAATGGGTCGTTGGAAATGCGCCTCGCGGCAACATCAAAGATGCCCCGGAACCTATCACGTTCCCAGCAACAGGCTGGAATTTTGGCGAGCCGGACATGGTCGTTGAATTTGATGAGCCGTATTTTGTGGCGGATGAAATAGAAGATCTGTATCACAATGTGACGGTGAAAATTCCGGAAGAAATACTTTCGGAAGACCGCTGGATTTCTGAAATTCAGTTCCGCCCAGGCAGTGAAGTCGTTCACCATATTATCGGATATGCGCTGCCGGAAGAGTTGGCCGGTGCAGCTTCGGGAGTTGAAGGCGCCAATACCCGTGGYATGTTGGGCGGTATGGCTCCCGGAACAGAACACGGTACAATGCCAGATGGCTATGGCCTTCTCTTGCCCAAAGGTTCAAGCATTACATTCGCTATGCACTATCACAAAGAAAGCGGTCCTGGCACAGGCATGATGGATTTAAGCTCGATTGGTATGAAGTTCCATCCCAAGGGTGCCAAAATTGAGCATCCCATTGATATCAGTACGATTGCTCATGGCGCATTCGAGATACCTCCTGGTGTATCCGACTGGCGCGTTGGCGCATCGCGGACCTTCAGAGAAGACACCATGCTGCTGTCCATGATGCCGCACATGCACTTACGTGGAAAATCCAGTACGTACACTGCGTTCTACCCAGACGGCACTAGCGAACTGCTGCTGGATGTCCCTGCGTATGACTTCAATTGGCAGACTCAGTATGACTTAGCTGAAATCAAGTTTTTGCCTGCAGGTACGCGCATCGAAATGGATTTCGTATTCGACAATTCTTCTGAGCTTGCCGAGGCTATCGGCTTTAATTCAGATCGGGCCATTCGTTTTGGTGGACCCACAACGGATGAAATGGACCTGGCCTGGATAACCATAGCTCCGGCTAACCCCGTCACCGCACAGTCGGGCGATTAGTCKGCGGCATCGGCGGGTTCGGGCCCGTGCATATCTCCGGGCCCGCCCGTCAGTTACAAAATTGAGTTTGTAGCAGGTAACAAACGGACCAGAGAATTTAACATGGARTACACCATCATGATGACCCGAAAATATATGAAACCGGTCTTGGCGGCAATCGCCCTGACGCTGGTTGCAGGAATAACCCCGGCCGCCTTCTCTGAAGAACCCATTCCCACAGAGTTGAATTTCTCTGAAGCGGAACGGTATGAAGGTTCGTGGCTGGTAACCTTGGATTTTAACGGCAATGAAATGTCTTTTAATCTTGATGTGGTGGATATCAAAGGAAAAGTCGGTGCTACGCTGGATTCCAAGATGATGTCGGAACCGCAGGCTGTTGAGACAATTACCCAAGGGCCAGACGGATTGGATTTTAAATTCACGTTGAACCTGGGCGGAAACGAAATGACTATGCACTTGGTGACTAAGGAGTCTGCTGGCGGATTGAAGGGTACTCTTTCGGAACAGAGCGGACTTTTCTCCGGTGAAATCACAGGCCGAAAAGCGACGAAGGAAGATTTCGTACAGGGTCGTCGTGGAGCGCCCACGGAGGCGCGGTTACGTTTGCCCGACAATAAAAAAGTGCGAGTGACATTCGGTAATTTGAATCAGGCGTCTGCGGATTTCAAGGCGTTGCAGGATGTGGAAGTGGGCACCGTGTTTAAGTTCACAGGATCCCGGGCTACGAAGCTGATTACGGAAACCAGTTTGAATTTTGATGGAAGTATCATTAAGACAAACAATGTTGCTGATAACTATCCCGGTGTATACAGTCTGTGGCTGAAAAAGACGGATGCTGGCTGGAGTCTGGTATTCAATGAACAGCCGGATATTTGGGGTACACAGCACAAGGCAGAGTTTGATGTGGCCGAGGTCGCATTAACCACGAAAACAACAAACGAAACCGCAAAAAGATTTGTGATTAAACTCGAAGAGACAACGGATGGCGGTCAACTTAAAATGGCGTGGGGTAATACCCAGTGGTCGACCCCCTTCAGTCTGTCTCAATAATTCTCCTTCTCATAGCAGGCTTGATTCTCGTGTCCTCCCACATGGGTTTTGAGCCTGCGATTTTTTATTTAAGAAGGGGAAAGGCAGGAAGTATATGAATGATGAAGCAATAGTAGCCTGTCCGGCAACCGTGTGGGATGGGTATCGGCATTATGGCTTGGCATCCGGTTTGGTGTCGGTTCCGGACTACACCATCTTGGTACAGCCCGAAGATTCTAGTGTGGTGGATGCCCGGGCTGATTCAGGACAAGGGCCAGATTTGATTACCCTGTCCATTCCCGCAGCTCTTGGGGCGAGTGCGCGTTACGAAAGACGGCCAATATGCAACACGGTGATTGCTGCCAGTGGACCGGTAGTGGCGGCGAACCAGGAAATGGCATTACGGGATTTAGCAGGTAAGCATCTTGCCTTGCCGGGACCTCAGTCTACTGCTGCCTTGGTGTGTACAACATTGCTGCCGTCGTTCGGGGAAACGTATATGCCTTCCAATGCTATTTTTTCTGCTATACAGCGCGGCGACATCGAAGCCGGTGTAGTATTAAATTACGACGTGCAAGCCTTTGAGGATGCAGGCTTGGTCGTGCTATGTGAATTACGTGAGCGATTTGCACATTACCAGCTTGATTTACCTTTGCCATGGACAGTCGTATGTGTGAAGCGCGAACTTGATGTGGAAACAAAGGCTGTACTAGAGGCTGCATTCAGGAAATCAGTTGAAGTAGCAACGGCTCATCACAATGATGCATTGGCTTATGGCATGGAAGTGGCAGGCGTTTCTTCAAGGGAGGTGGCGGAGCGTTTGCTGGATCAGTATTCTCTTGCTGATGAGGGAGACGCGCTGACAGCTTTTGAACAGGGTGTAGAGGTATTGGAATCGTATCTGGAAGCAGATTATTATGCTGCAAACGGACGTTTCTGATTATCTGAAGCCAACTTTAAATTCGGACTGCTAGTTCAGGCTATTGACGCCGGGTATTGCCAGTATTTCTTCCTTGTTACGGATGAGATCCGTCAAGGTATATTCATTCAGTACATTCATAAATTCTTTGTGAGCCTTGCCCAATACACCGCTTAATTTGCAGACCGGGGTGATGGGGCAGGTATTTTTCTCTATATTGAAGCATTCTACTAAATAGAAGTTAGGCTCCACCTGGCTAACCACCTTTCCAATATTGATATCATCAGGATYCCCCTGCAGCTTRAKMCCYCCGGARCGGCCTCGRTTGGTRGAGAGATACCCYARTCTTGCCAAATGRTTGGCAACTTTGACCAAGTGGTTTTTGGAGATYCCRTAGTARTCTGCGATGGTGGCAATMGTTGCGCCGTCCTCATTAATCGCGAGATAAATAAGCGTCCGCAATGAATAGTCCGTGTATTGAGTAAGTTGCATAAATACCTCTTAATATCATCTTTGCTCATGGTACCCATACTGGAAAAATTTGACAACTTTTCCAGTATCGTATAAAATGTATTTGAAATACAACTTTAAAAATTGAACAGCAAAATAAACACAACGAAAGGGGAATTCTAATGAGCACAGTATTTGAACAATTGGGGGGAGAAGCAGCGGTTGACGGTGCGGTGGATATTTTTTATCGCCATGTACTGAGCGATGATCGGGTCAATTCCTTCTTTGAAGGAGTGGACATGGACAAGCAGGCCGCCAAGCAAAAGGCGTTCCTGACCATGGCCTTCGGTGGCCCGCACAATTACACAGGAAAAGATATGCGCGATGGTCATGCCCATCTGGTAGCACAAGGTCTGAACGACAGTCATGTGGATGCCATCAAAGAAAACTTGGGTAAAACGCTTCTTGAAATGGGCGTGGGCCAAGAGCTCGTGGATCAGGTGCTGGAAATCGCGGAAAGTACGCGTGAAGATGTACTGGGACGCTAGTATAATTTATGGCAACAGTTACATTTGAAGATAAACGATATCCTTCAGAAGAGGGTGACTCGGTTTTACGTACATTGGAACGGCACGGCGTGGAAATCCCCTCGTCGTGCCGTTCCGGTGTGTGCCAATCGTGCTTAATGAAATGCGATGACGGCGACCTCCCATCTGATGCGCAAAAGGGATTAAAAGAGACGCTTGCGGCGCAAGGCGTATTTCTTTCCTGTTCGTGTTTTCCTGAATCGGATTTGACAGTATCGCGATTTGACGGGCAGGGCGCAAAAGTATCCGGGAAGATTCATTCCATTACTAAGTTGTCGGATACTATTTTGGATGTGCGCGTGGAAGTGGCCGAAGAAATATCGTATTTTCCCGGCCAGTTCATGAACCTGATGAATGCCGACGGGGTGGTGCGAAGCTATTCCATCGCCAACGGTACACCGGATGAATCGATTATAGAATTTCATGTGGGGATCATGCCGGACGGAAAGATGAGTGGTTGGCTGGCCAACGACGCACAGTCCGGCGATACAGTACATTTACTGGGACCTCAGGGGAATTGTTTCTATATATCGGGGGATGCCGAGCAGCCCCTGCTGCTGTTTGGCACGGGTACCGGGTTGGCGCCGTTGTACGGACTTCTGCGGGATGCGCTTAGACAGGGACATGCAGGCCCTATCGCACTGTATCAGGGGAGCTTGCGGGAATCGGGGTTGTATTTGGTGGACACGCTCAAAGACTTGGCAGCGCAACATCATAATGTGACCTATACGCCATGTGTGCTGGAGGGTGAACCCACCGACTCGGCGATCTATGTAGGAAATATGATGGACTTGGTCATGGAGCAGCACCCGGAATTTAAGGGATGGCGCGTATTTCTCTGCGGCGCACCGGATATGGTTAAACTGATGCAGCGAAAGACCTTCATGGCAGGTGCCAGCATGARTGCCATCCATACCGACGCGTTTCTTCCGGCGGCATCACCAACACGTTGAAAACTCCGCTATGATCAAAAAAACGCGGGAAGTATGATTACCTCCCGCATTAAAAAATGTTCGTTTCCAATTGTAGTGATAATGCAGCTTACTCTCCGTCCTCTGGCAATTTTTCCATGGGAACGTAGTAGGGGGTGGTGGTCAACGCATTAACTTTTCCCAGGAAATTTTTCATGGTYTCYTTGKTRGGYAAGAAGGACCAATCCTGACGGTGGAAATTCCAGCTATTGGGGTTGAGTGCTTGCGCTTTATCCCAATAGGTGTTTGCAGATTCCATGTCACCTTCCGCATAGAAATAGTTCGCTAATTTGAAGGTGGGCTCGGCCAGTTCTTCGTCGGTTGTACGGGAACGAATGTTGGATGCCACTTCGTCTGCGGACATAATGAACTCGCTCTTGTCTCCCTTTTCAACCCAATCGCGCAATGCGGGTACATACCCGTCATGCCCGATGGTGTTGCCCAGGACTTTAGCTGATTTGGTGTAGGTGCCTTCGTCAATACGTACGATTCGGCCTTCTTCATCGATCCATACACCGGAGGGTACGTTTACCAGATTGAAGAGGGAACTGATGGTGTGGTTTACATCCACAATGGCGGTGTAGGTTACATTGGCGCGATCAAAGATAGGGCCGGCCGCTGCTTCGCCGCCCGTATCCTGAGCCGCAGAGATGATTTCAAAATTCTGGTCTTTCAGGTCTTCATAAATAGACTGCCACACGGGCACGTCAAGCTGGCAGCCTCACCAGGAAGCCCATGTCATGATAAGGACCTTCTTTCCCCTAAAATCGGAAAGACGTACCGTTTCTCCTTTGCGATTCTTGAGAGCGAAATCAGGTGCTATAGCCGATTCGAGAAAGGATTTCCGCACTTGAGGGATGGCACCGAAACTCCAGGCAGCGGCTTTGGCATCGGTTACGAAAGGCTGTTGTAGTTTTCGAGCCAGTTCGCTGACATTAACCCACGATTTCCCCAGGCGCTTCACGAAAAGTTCGCTGTCCTCATCCTGCTTGATAGGAATGCAGATTTCGCCCAGACATGCGCCTTCAGGCTTGAGGACGAATCCGTTAATTCTGGTCAGGTCGGCTGGCGACACCCATAAGTCGATGGGGGCTTCCAATACTTCTTCGATGATAATGGTCTGGTCATTGTATAACGCGGTGGCACCAGCGCCATACGCACTTATCGCGATGCCTTGCACCATCAGGAGCGCTCCTAGGTATTTCATAATTTTATGTTGCATGTTTACCTGCCTTATTGCCTGAAATTACAGGAGGAACCCTATAACTATAAACAGACTGGTTGATTTCGCACATCCCTGAGTATAGTCCTGTGTGCGAATTGCGTCAAGTGAAAAACAGAACCATTGGAGCGAACAATATGCTTACTTGGTGTAATCCATATCGAAGAGGGCAGTCGACAGACTTCATACTGCTGGGCATGTTCCAAGTTTGAACCACTCGCGCAATTCTCCTTTAATGGGAACCTATTGTGGCACAGCCGCCCCCGGCTGTGATGTGAAACCGAACTCTACACTCTTTTCGGGGCATGGGCGTCTCGCCCATGTTGAGATTGATCACAGGCATGATGCCTGTGTCCCGAAAATTCTATACCATCCTACCGTTTCGGTATGCCCTTCTCATGGAAGCCCATGGCGTAACGTAGAGACTCCACGGGCTTGCAGCCCGTACATGGGCGAGACGGGGCTGTTGAAAAAGTCGCCGRACCAATCCGCCACGACTATCCTCACCACCACGGGGCATGGGCGTCTCGCCCATGCAGGTCAATTAAATCACAGGCGGAACGCCTGTGCTCACTATTT
>NVWG01000108.1 GCA_002746185.1 Candidatus Hydrogenedentota bacterium | reverse complement strand
TCTGGGTAAAGGTACCATCAACTATCGGCTCCGCGACTGGTTGTTCGCTCGCCAGCGCTATTGGGGCGAGCCGTTTCCGTTGATTGAATTGGAGGACGGCACCATCAAGACGGTGCCGCAGAAAGACCTGCCCGTACTGCTGCCCGATCTGGACGAGTACAAACCTACCGCCGACGGGCAGCCGCCATTGGCGAGGGCGAAAGACTGGGTCGCCACCACCGATCCGAAAACGGGCGCGCCTGCCAAACGCGATACCAACACCATGCCGCAATGGGCAGGGTCGTGCTGGTATTTCCTGCGCTTCTGCGATGCCAACAACGATACAGAGGCGTGGTCCAAAGAGGCGGAAGAATACTGGATGCCCGTGGACTTGTATATCGGCGGCGCAGAACACGCCGTACTGCATCTGTTGTATGCCCGGTTCTGGCACAAGGTGTTATATGACGCAGGATACGTCCACACCAAAGAGCCGTTTCAGAAGCTGTTTAATCAGGGCATGATCCTGGCTAATTCCTTCAAGGACGATAACGGTAAATATTACTATCCCAATCAGGTCGAAAAATCCGGACAAGATTGGAAAGTTTCCGACAGCGGTACAACTGTTCAGACGCAAGTCGAGAAAATGTCCAAGTCTAAATATAACGTGGTAAATCCGGACGACGTAATCAGTAAATATGGCGCGGACTCCATGCGGCTGTACGAAATGTTCATGGGCCCACTAGATCGTGACAAGCCGTGGACCGACGAGGGCGTGCATGGGGTAAATCGTTTTCTGAAACGCGCGTGGGGTCTGTTTGTGAGCGAAGACGGCGAGCTGTCGTCGAAGATTCAGACCGACGGCGGATCACCGGAACTGGAGAAGAAGCTCCACCAGACTATTAAAGCCGTGACGTACGACATCGAAAATCTCCAATTCAATACCGCTATCGCACGATTGATGGAATTCGTAAACGATGCGAAAAAGCAGGACGTGATCCAGCGCGATTGGGCAGAAAGTTTCGTGCTACTGCTGGCTCCCATGGCACCGCATATCGCCGAGGAACTATGGGCACGATTGGGTCACGAAGATACGCTGTCATACGCACCCTGGCCTCAATACGACGAGTCGCTACTGGTGGAAGATACCATCGAGATTCCTGTGCAGGTAAACGGAAAACTACGGGGGCGCGTCACCATCCCCTCCGATGCTGACAAGGCGACCATGCTCGATACCGCCAAGGCCGACCCGAAAGTCGCCGAGCACATCGAAGGTAAAACCATCATCAAAGAAATAGTAGTGCCCGGAAAAATGGTGAACCTGGTAGTTAAATAATCCGCATTCTCTATGGCAAGTTCAACGACGAGAACCCTTCCGCCCTATCGAGTTTTCTGCTGCCTGTTCTCGTTTCGAGTGCACAGTGAATTGGGACAAGGAATCAGACTACACCTAAAGCTAAAGTAGTATGAAGGGTTGACTACGCAGCCCCAATCCTTCATCCAGGACACACAACCCCTATCAGTCGTGAACTGGACGAACTGACAGCCTACACGCAATCCCTGACCTAACTAGATCCGGATATATCGGCAGAGAAGAAAAAACGCGTTATATGAGCTACTTCGATGCGTCGTCCAATGCTTCCTGRGCATCATTCAATGCTTTACCGCCATCATCAACCGCATCATCCATTGCTTCGCCTACTTCTTCGCCTAATGTCGGTTCTTTGTCACCACCACACCCAACGAGCGCAAAAGGTACAATCAACATGGCCGCCAGTAATCTTGTAATCTTCATCGGTATCACCTCCATATAGTTAGTATTGTTCTTACCCGTCAGTATAACCTTACCCATCCCCATTTTAAATCACTATCTTTATATAACGACTTTTCAATATCCGCCGAGAGTTGCAGTAGACGCAATTCCTATGCTACTATTTGCTTCCCTTTCGAGCTGATATCACAGCTTGATTTGCGGGGGCGTAGTTCAGTTGGTTAGAACGCCTGCCTGTCACGCAGGAGGTCGCSRGTTCGAGTCYSGTCGTCCCCGCCACTTTTTTACCTTCTTAGCAAAATTCCCTTTATATCCACTGGTTTTTGACAATTCTCACCATCCAGGCACTAAAAAACCCCAATAAAATTGGGGCTTAAATAATGGTGCCGGAGGAGGGACTTGAACCCACACGGAGTTACCTCCACTGGATTTTGAATCCAGCGCGTCTGCCAGTTTCGCCACTCCGGCACTGGCAAAGAGTATACCGAAACGCTGTAGGTTGGTGCAACGGAATCGCCGGGAAAATTGCCTAATTCTCCCCCACACTTTTCTTATTAGTCTGAGTGGAAATCAGGCATTGGTTCATGAATAATCGTTACTACCCAAACTATTCGGCCCAAGAATTATTTGGCAGCCCTTATACGGTTAATTTGCTTCATCTTTGCGAGCTCTGATTATATGGGATGACTAGCGGAGATAGTTTAGCCCTGAAAGGGGCAACTCTATACTAGCCCAAGGCAACGCCTAGGTACAAAATGCACGCCACACCAGCCCTGAAGGGGCGACCCTATACAAGCCCGGGGCAACGCCCTGGGTATCAGTAGGCGTAGAAAAAAAGCCCTGAAAGGGCGCTCTAATCCCAGATATATTTTTCGTCGAAATCCACGTCATACCGACTCAAAAATTCACGGAATTCATCTTGAAAAGATCTACTACGGTGATGTTCTTCCTGATTCTGTATGTATTCGCGCACACGATCCACATCCGATTGGCTGACAGAGAATGCACCATATCCGCTTTGCCAATGAAATTGAGTTAATGCATCGGATTTTGTCTTTAACCACATAGAGGTCGGCTTTTTTATTTCTTCAACCAGTTTCGCCGTTGAAATATTTTTGGATTGAACGCAGAGGATGTGAATGTGATCTTCTGTACCACCTATTTGTACAGCATGGCAATCAAGATTTTTAATGACCGTGGCCAAATAAGCGTAAAGTTCAGGTAGTAGTTCTTTTGGAAGGATTTTTTCGCGGCGGGCTGTACTGAATATTATGTGTACATAAATTTTGGATAGGGATTGGGGCATATTTAGGGCGCCCTTTCAGGGCTTTTTCTTTGGGGGTTTATCATGACCCAGGGCGTTGGCCCTGGGCTAGTATAGGATCGCCCTTTCAGGGCTAAACCACCTCCGCCAGTCACCCCATCTAAGCAGTACTCGCAAAGATGAAGCAAATTAGCCATATGAGGGCTTATACTTTGTCATTACTTATGCTTAGTCATTGAATGTGATTCTTATACCCGCTTAGAGATGCCGCTTTACCCAACTCGAACCTCGCTGTAGCGTTTTCTGAAGTCCATCTTGCTGAAGTCCTTGGATTCCTTTGCCAAGTAAATCCCCAATACGTTGGTAGGAAGGCTGTTGCGCCAATTTTATTTCACTTCGGGTAGCTTCAATACGTCCATACAAACTGGACGGGCATAATTCGCAATAACGCTTGGGTCTATTATTCATGAAATCTTCGCGTAGTGAACGAAAATAGGGTCCCATCCAGACATCTTCCAAACTTGAATCTTTTACGGAATTCGCTTCTTCATCCCAATAAACACAGCACGGCCCTGCCAACCCATTGGGGTGAATGGTCATACTGCTATACGGTTCAAAACACATGGACTTAGCAATTCCCTTTTCCACTCGAATGACATCATCCGGCTTCATTTGTGTTGAATTGGTAATTATTTCATCGCGCAGAAAAAGAGAAAAGTTGTTTTGAATGTTCATTTTATCTGCTTTTTCAATTGCTTTCTCAACATTATTTTTAAGGGTTTCTTTTTCGGCGTCCGTTATTGCAAATGGTTTACATCCATCACTCTCAACAAGAAGAAGCGTTAAATTTACAGTATCGCAGCCATGTTCCGAAGCCAGATCGAGAAGCTCATCTATCTTATCGTAATTTTTATTTGTAATGACGGAATGGATACTCATCGCCGGGAGAGCAGCACCCAGTGATGACTTCAATTCATTCAGTTTTGACATGTTCCTCGTAGCTTTTTCGAATCCTGCTCCGCGCACAGCATTATTTGATTCTGAGGTGGGACCATCCAAACTTATAGCAACGCGCCCCCATTGCATGTCTACAAGCGATTGTAGATGCTTGGRCTTAAAGAGTGTGCCGTTAGTATGAAGCAGGCCATCCATATTATGCTGYCTGATTTTTTCGCACATTTCCAAAACAACATCGCCCCGCACCATGGGATCCCCGCCGCCAACAATAGTCCATTCCTTCACACCCAATGCCGCAGCTTCATCAACAAGACGGAGTAAGCGTTCATCTGACATTTCCGATTTGTAGGTACGATCATACCCCCCCCAMCGAAGCCAGCAATGTTCACAATAAAGATTACATTTATTCGTTGGGAATAACGTGATCGACCACGGCCCGGGAGTATCGTGAGTCTCCCATTGAATAACACGCTGCACTCGGCTGTCGGTCTTCATGCTGTTTCCCTTCGCCAAAAACTAACTCTATGTATGGAATCCATTGTACCGAATATCCAGCTGACCTTCTTCCAGTGTATCTCCGACTTGTATGGTGATTTCGTCGATACTGAGCATTTGCTTTAAATCCTCTATCCCGGGTTCCAATACTTGAACGGTTTTTTCATGGGTATATATTTCTATGGGCTTAGCCTGGACTTTAATACTTAGTTGCTGAGCAGCTTTCACTTTTCGTACATCATTGATGAATTCTTCGGCGACACCCCATGAACCTTCGTGCATCGGCACCGGGATGGTCTCGAACTCCTCCAGGGTCGGCCAGGGACTACAATGAACGGAGTCATGCATATCCGCATCTTCGCTGTACGCCCAGTGCCACACTTCGTCGGTAATGAATGGCGTGAACGGAGCAAGCATACGCACCAGGGCGCGGTGCAGGAGGCGCAGGGTTGAGGCTGCGGAGAGGCGTCCCGGCGTCAGGTCTTCGTCGTAGGTACGGGGTTTCGCCAGCTCGATGTAGTTGTCGCAGAAGGTGCCCCAGAAGAATTCTTCGATGAGCTGCAACGCCTGGGCGTAATCGAAGTCGTGGAAAGCCTGGGTCGCCCGTTCAATCATAGGACGCAGCTCGGCGATGACGGCGCGGTCCATTTCTTCGGTGATTTTTTCCGGGCCCAGTTCTGCCGGATCGATATCTTCAAAACGCTGTAAAACAAATTTACTGGCGTTGAACATTTTCATACAAAGCCGCTTCCCCACTTTGAATACCTGCTCGTCATGAGCAGTATCAACGCCCAATCGCGCGCGCGCTGCCCAATAGCGAACAGCATCAGCGCCGAAATCGTCCAGCATGGGTTCAGGGGTGACCACGTTGCCCTGACTTTTGGACATTTTCTTGCGATCCGGGTCAAGAATCCACCCGCTAAGGGTGATGTGTTTCCAGGGAATTTCTTTATCGTGAAGATAGGCTTTCACAATAGTGTAGAACGCCCATGTSCGGATAATATCGTGACCCTGAGGACGCATGTCCATGGGAAAGAGTTTCTGGTGTCGATCCGGATCGAAATCCCAACCAGACGCGATCTGGGGTGTAAGCGAACTGGTGGCCCAGGTATCCATCACGTCCGGGTCGCCGGTAAAGCCATCGGGTTTGTCGCGTTGGTCTTCTGTGAAGCCGACCGGGGCTTCGGACAAGGGATCGATGGGGAGTTGTTCTTTTGTCGGTAGTATTCTCTTTTCATAATCAGGCTGTCCGTCTTTATCACATTTGTACCAGACAGGAATGGGTACGCCGAAAAAACGCTGACGACTAAGGCACCAGTCCTGATTAAGACCTTCCACCCAATGCTCGTACCGTTTGTACATGTACTCGGGGTGCCATTTAATTTTCTTGCCCTGCGCAATGAGAACATCTTTCTTGTCCATGATTTTGGTATACCACTGGAGCGTAGGGATCAGTTCCAGGGGACGGTCGCCTTTCTCGAAATATTTTACCGAGTGGGTGATGTCCTCTTTCGGCGATGCGATAACATCGCCAGCAGCTTCGGCTTCTTCGATGATGATGCGGCGGGCAGGTTTGACGTAGCGACCCGCGAGCTTTTTGTACACCTTTCTTGCAGTCATAGGGTCGTAGCTGGGAATTATTTGAGGCTCTACGAAACCAGCAAATTTCTCCTCACCATCTTCATCGAATTGAACAAATATTCGATCGCCATTTTCGTTTAACTTCGCGAAAATTCGTTTGCCATCAATTTTCTGATAAGTATTAGATAGACTTCCATCATCAGGCGCAATAGGTAGAAATCTGAATCCTCCCCTGACAAGATTCCCATCTCGCCCCACGATCTGCCGCAACGGCAGGTCATATTCGCGCCACCACTCCACGTCGGTCTGGTCGCCGAAGGTACATACCATGACCACACCTGTGCCTTTTTCAGGGTCGGCTTTGGTATCGGCGATAATGGGGACCTTTACGCTGAATAACGGCGTGATAGCGTGTCCACCCACGTATTCCGAATAGCGTTCGTCATTAGGATGCACGACGATGGCAACGCATGCAGGAAGCAATTCAGGTCGCGTAGTAGCCACGACGAGTTGCGTGTCCGATCCATCTACACCAAAATTCAGGAAATGATATGCGCTAGGCACTTCCTTATCTGTGAGTTCCGCCTGAGCGATAGCGGTCTGGAAATCCACGTCCCAAAGTACGGGACGTTCCGCCTGATACATCTCCCCCGCTTCCACGAGTTTGATAAAACTATATTGCGAGATGCGACGGGAGTGTTCGTTGATGGTGGCATATTCCTGRTCCCARTCGTARCTCARWCCAAGACGMGTCCAYARYGCCTTRAATACTTTYTCGTCTTCCACRATCACTTCATCGCACARTTCCACAAAATTCTTKCGACTGATGGGCACAGGCSGCGTTTTATCTTTCGGKTTMYKMCGYTCCGCTTTGAAGTCRGGATCATAAGGATGATGAGCTTCACATTTAACGCCCATAAGATTCTGTACACGCCGTTCCGTAGGCAGGCCATTGTCATCCCAGCCGATGGGAAAAAAGATATTTTTCCCAATCATACGCTGAAACCGCACAATAAAGTCCTGGTGTGAATAGCTGAACAAATGACCTAAATGGAGCGATCCGGACACCGTGGGCGGCGGGGTATCCACAATAAAAGTCTCTTCCCGGGACTTGGAGGGGTCCCAGGCATAGATATTTTCATTGCCCCAGTGGTCTTTCCATTGGGCTTCCACGTCGTGAACCTTGTATTTCTTGGGGATTTCCATAAAAACTCCTGAAAGGGCTTAAAACCATATAAAAAGGCGGGGTATGCACATAAAAACAGCGCAATTATACCAAACTGGGCAATCGAATTGTACTGCGGACCAAGAAGTCTAATATGAAAGACCAGATTGTTCCAGACCACGCAATTACGTCTTAAGGTATTTGTTGGAAAAGACTTGCAAGCCATGTATMRASTWYYKWWWMTAYRWASATYRTWYMKWCWTAKMSAMATYATRKYAWWMWWYRARWWRWGAGGRYTRCYRYCGTGACSATGACMAAACGWGAACTGGTTATTCGYGTWKCGAATAAACTRGGSMTGACACAAAGYGAAGTKGCTAAAGTMRTYGARWCSRCYTTTGAMWCYATYTCYGAAGCSTTGGCCRAKGGRRAKCGATGGGARTTRCGKGACTTYGGYGTRTTTGAAGTSAAAACCCGTGCTTCGCGTATCGGCAGAAATCCACGTACCGGGGATCAGGTACCTGTACCCGAACGTCGCGTCGTAACATTTCGTCCGGGCAAGCGRATGAAGGAAGTTGTATCAGGGGAAGTATCTATCGCACCTAMRMCWTCRGAACCAACACCTGCGGCAGCTCCTGCACCAACACCATCACCCGAACCCTCCAGCGATTCTTCGTCAAGTAACCCGGAGAGATCACAGCCCTTTTAAAACTATCTATTTTTGGAACGGTTTATTTACCGTTCGTAATCAGTATCTCGTACATTCCAAACATTTTAATTACCACGATTAACTGTATTCATAGATTTCACCGGATTCATTTCGGGTTTCTATTGACCCGGTACACGCAGGCGTTTAATATCAACCCTATGATAGTGCTGGCTACTGATACCTCGACCCCTTTCCTTACTGTCGCCTTATGCGATGGCGATCACGTCCTTGCAGAATATAATGAAGAGGCTGACAGACGGCACGCTGAACTCATTCTGGGTGTGGTGGACGATCTGCTTAAAAAATCCCGTTTAGAGTTGAAAGACGTGGATTTACTGGCTGTAGCTAATGGCCCTGGCTCCTTTACAGGGTTACGGGTGGGWGTCTCCACTTGGAAAGGACTGGCTTCCGGCGCATCAATTCCCCTCATTGGCGTTTCTACGCTGGATGGGTTGGCTCGAACCWGTACAGATCACCAAGGCCGTATATGTGTTCTTTTGGATGCCAAAATGCAGGAAGTGTATTGCGCGGTGTATGAACAGCGCGATGGTGAGTTGATAAAGACTACGAATGATTCAGTGGGACCGGTCGAGCAGTTTTTGAACACGGATGATGGACCCACCGTTTATCTGGGCGACGGCGCGCTGCTCTATGCCGATGCCATACGGGAAAATAATTCTCAGGCCGTTATCCCTCCCGAAGATCAGTGTACACCTCGAGCGTCTCAGGTGGCATCAATAGGACTGGCATGTTTTCAACGCGGTGAACCTGCCGTGGCGGCGGATATAGTCCCGGTTTATTTACGGCAATCACAAGCGGAACGAAACCGTTCCATCGCCAAGGATAAATCGGTATGAGTATTTCTTTTCAAGCCAGACTGACTTATGAAGCATTGCGGGAAGAGCATATCAATCTTCTCATGGATATAGAACTGGAAGCCTATCCTGAACCGTGGACACGGGGCATGTTCCGTGATGAAATTCGCAATACCCGGTCCTATTTTTTCCTGGCGCGTCGCAGCAAACAACTTATCGGGTATGCGGGGTTTTGGCTTATACTCGATGAAGCACACATCACCAGTGTAACGGTTTCACAAGACCATCGAGGCTTGGGATATGGCCGAGAGCAAATGTATCACCTGAATCAGTTAGCCCAAGACGCCGGCGCAAAAACGATTACGCTGGAAGTACGCGAATCCAATTTACCCGCACGAAAAATGTATGAAAGCATGGGGTTTATGCCTGTGGGAAGACGCAAAGGCTACTATTCCAGAAGCGGTGAAGATGCCATCATCATGGAAGCGGACATCTTTACCCTGGATTCCGAAGGGTAGGTTTCAGCGGCTATGCACCCTTCATCCAAATCTCCCGAAGACGGCGCTAGGGCAAGCGGGGTTCCTTTAGGCGGAGTAGGCACTGGTAAAATCGACTTTGCTCCGGATGGGACATTTCGCAATATAACCATCAATAACAATCGGTTTGCAGAAAATATAATCCCAGAAGCTAAGAATGCTTTCCTGGCAATTCGATGTGCGTCTCCCCAGCAAACCGCCGTTCGCATTCTACAACCATCAACGGATATTCCTTTTACTGAAGCGGGAATTACCCCTCCCTATATATTTCCGGGAGAACAAAAGTGGAACGCGCTCTACCCGGTATCCAGCTACCAATTATCATCAGATGCTTTTCCTATACAGGTAAGCTGGAAAGGGACCGCACCGATTATTCCTTACGATATGGAAGCATCGGGTCTGCCCATGGTCATCATATCGGTTAAATTCAAAAACACAACCCAAGTGCGCCTTCAGGTTTCTGCCATGATGTCGTGGGAAAATATACGGAGTAGCTTTGGAACCGATAGCACACCAGATCGCGGGTCCATTGAGCCTGTTTATTATTTCGCCGCCGATCAATCCCTCGTACGACAAAACAGAGCCCACACATTAGACACCAAACTTCACACGGGGCTGGCCTTTGGTATGGATTCCCCCATAACAGGAAATGAAGACGGTAATTATTGCCTTACAATGAACCCAATACGGGGTACATCCTCAAGCTACATGAGTTGGGATCGCAATCGACATGATGACATAAAAGATTGTTGGAATAGCTTTCAAAATCGCGGTGAACTTCCCAACAAATGTTCCGCTGATAGTACCGCACACATGGGTTCCGTTTGTGCCACCRCWTTGGTGGAGGCCGGGGATACMAAAAAATTGGAATTCGTTCTCAGYTGGTATTGCCCATCGTATACCTTGGGTAAATCCGATGTGGGTAATGCGTATGCYCTGGAACATCGYGATGCRMTGGAAGTAGCCGAGCAGGGAATTAAATTAGCTTCTTATATTCAGGCTGCCGTTTCCAATTGGCACAACCATTTCATACGATCATCCCTGCCCACATGGTATTCCCGTATGCTCATCAACAGTGCCCATGTACTCACATCCAATTCGATGGTTACACGAAATGGGGAATTCGCCATGATGGAATCTCCGGAAAATCCCAAAATGAGCATCATGGATCGCGCTCTATATCATTCTATAGGCACATTACTCTTCTTCCAAATCTACGCCGAACGGGAATTGATGCAGCTATCTGAGACGGAGCATACTTCCCAGCCCGGCCGTATGCTACGTTCTTTAGGGGACGGTTGTTTTGATGGACAGAATAGCTCTTCGATGGAAGACCCGGAGCATATCGATGTAAATGCAGCATTCATACTTACCGCCTATCGTAATTTCCACATGACAGGGAAAATTACCATGCTGCACAGCCTGTATCCCAGACTGAAAGCCGCAGCAGCCCATGCCCTTGAACTGGATAAAAACAAAGATGGCGTCCCAGATGCAAACGGTGTTTGCACGACCTTCGATGGRTGGGAGCTRCACGGCCTSACCGCATACAGYGCGTCTATTTGGAYTGTWGCWTTTAAGGCAATGGCYGATCTTTCYCGGCAYAYGAAAGAAGAGGACSAATCGRATCGATATGAAAAAGCATCCCGAAAAGCACTCGCAAGTTTCGAAAATATTCTTTGGAACGAAGATGACGGGTTCTATCACTTTCAATATTCATCGGTAACAGAATCCAGCGAAAAAAGGGTATGCCATACAGGCCAATTGATCGGCCCGTGGATTGCAGAGTGGCTGGATCTGGATTGCGGATTTTCTTCCGGTCGTATTCGGAAAGTATTGGAAAGAATCGACCAATGTTGTCAGCTTCCTCATGGCTATGCACGAGCCGCACATAGTGACGGCTCCTCTTGGCGCGCTTCATCGCGTACCCCTCGCAGTGAATGGGGAAGTACAGGCTGGTCGTTTCACGATATGGCATATCTTGCGGGTTCCGATTTTTCCCATGACCGGACAGAGGACGGGTTGACTGTATTAAAAACTCACTATGAACGTCTCTACACAGATCCCATCCAGGCGTTCAGTCAACCCATGGCATGGGATACCACGGAGGGACGACCTGTCGCCTCCACACCAGGTTCCCATTCCGGGTGTATGTCACTTTGGTATAGCTTGTTTTCCATACAAGGATTATCGTTCAGCGTTCCTACCAAAACCCTGACGCTGAAGCCCCGTTTTCCCACAGGTGTGACTAAGCTGCGACTACCCATTTTAACCCCCATTTCTTTTGGACGGCTGCATTACGAAGTAGAGGAAAAACCCGAATATCTCTTGCGAGTACGCGTTCATTTTGACTCTCCCATAGCCATACAAACCATCCGGCTCGCCATACCCAAGCCTCTTTCGTCTCCGAGATTAACAGTTCGACTCAACGAAGAACGCGTTGAGTTCACTCACGAGATTATCCCTAAAGATACCCACAATCTGGTATGTATCAGATTGAATGAAGTTCTCCAAATCAAAGTTCCTATTCAGATTGCAGTAAGTTAAACTATACAAATCGAAGTAATCCACGAGGATAGCTATTGCGTATCATAGGACTTACAGGAGGTATCGGCGCGGGTAAATCCGCAGCGAGCCAACGCTTCATTCATGCTGGTATTCCAGTAATTGATGCTGACCGTTTAGGGCATTACGTGCTGGAACCGAACGGTCCCGCATTCCAGGGAGTAGTGGACGCGTTTGGGCAGGATATCCTGCACGAAGGAAAAGTGGATCGAATCAAGCTGGGTGCGGTGGTATTTAACGATAATGAAGCATTACAACGCTTGAACAGTCTGGTACATCCGGCAGTCCAATCCGAGATTGCACAACGCTGCGCGGAGCTGCTGGAGATGAAACATAAGGCCGCACTCATTGAGGCAGCACTTCATGGCGAGGACGGCACACTCCGGGAACCCATGGAAACCCTAATTCTGGTAAAATGCCCAGTAGAAATTCGTATCGAACGACTCGTCCGGRATCGCGGCATGTCCCGAGAAGAAGCCCTGCAACGTATTCAGGCGCAGACACCTCCAGAGCAAAAAGTGCATTTGGCGAAATGGATTATAGAGAATGATCGGGATATAGAGGCACTGCACGATCAAGTGGACGCTATAGCGAAGGAGCTGCTGCACGATGGAACTTGACTTGAAGAATTGCCCCATCTGTTCACGCCTATTTTCACAGGATAGCGGAAGTCAATATTGCCGTGTCTGCGCTGAAAATGCTGTACGGGATGAAGATCTTATACAGGAAGCCATATTGCTGCAGCATGCCGCCACCGATACGGAAATCGCTGAATTGACACGACTGTCCATTGAGCGTGTTCGACAAATCCTTCGAGAAAGCAAGGTTCTGGCTCTGGGCGTGGAATCGGATGCGATATGCAGCAAATGCCAAAAGCGAAATGCCCTGGCGGAATCCGCATACTGCCTGCGCTGCCAACTGGCCATGTATCGAAATCTCGGGGATGTAGCACAAGAACTGGGGCGCATGGCGAAAAAGAAGCCGGATGAAAAACACAAATCGGTGCGGGATGCCATGGAAGAAAAACGGCGCATCACCGGTATGCATCGCTTCAATCCTGCTACGAAATCCATCAAGGGCACTGGTGGTCCCTGATTGCAGTTGCATTCCCCACGGTACCCCGCTAAAATGGGCGCGTTTACCGGGGGGCATTCACTAAAATACCCGTAATCAATCCGGCATTAAAACCATAATCGGTACGTAGTCATGGATGAAGATAAAACAAGTAGTATTCGCAAACAGTTGGAGGAAACGGAACGCAGTATCCTATCCCCCCAAGCCGCACTGTCCGCCGAATCTAAAGGCCGCCAGACTCCTGAAGAAGAGCATCCCTACCGTACCGCCTTCCAGCGAGACCGGGATCGTATCCTCCACTCCAAAGCCTTCCGCCGTCTCAAGGGAAAAACCCAGGTGTTTCTCGCGCCCAAGGGTGATCATTACCGCACCAGACTCACCCACACGTTAGAAGTAGCACAAATCTCCCGCACAGCAGCACGCGCACTCTTCCTCAACGAAGACCTGACCGAGGCCATCGCCATGGGCCACGATCTGGGACACACCCCCTTTGGTCACGCCGGAGAAAGCATGCTAAATGAGATATACCCACCAGGCTTTCGGCATTTCGAGCAAAGCCTCCGTGTCGTAGATATATTGGAATCCACATCCAAACGCCAAGGATTGAATCTCACGGAAGAAGTGCGGGACGGCATCCTGTTCCACTCCAAAGGCAAGGTGGTACTCCTGGGACGGGACGGCGAGAAGGCTTCCACACTGGAAGGCCAGGYCATGAGCGTGTGCGATGCCATCGCCTACATCAACCACGATATTGACGACGCTATTCGCGCTGGAGTGATCACCCTGGCCGATCTACCCCGCGATGCCATTGCGCTGGTAGGCGATGCATCTTCGCGACGCATCAGCACCATGGTGGACGGACTCATCGCAGGTAGCGGCAACGGGATCATCGACATCCTCCCGGAGGTTAAAGATGCCATCAATGCGCTTAGGAATTACCTGTACACCCATGTTTATCCATCTGAACCCATCAACCGGGAAATCGGCAAAGCGAAGAAAATTCTGAATGAACTCTATGGCTACCTTATGGATCACCCGGAGGGACGTGTACCGGATTATCCTCATGAAGACGATCTGGAGCGGCGCGTGGTAGATGTGATCGCCGGTATGACCGACCACTACGCACTGGAACTCTATCAGCAGCTWTTCTTCCCYGAGTCCTGGCCCGTATGAMYRCCAACRCRCCCWTCGGMATCGTGGCGGGGTCSGGCATCARTCTGGAAGGWGTCCTGGACAGCCACCACGACGTGGTCTCCTTCACCCAATTACCGGGCCTCCCCCCCACTGCCGTATCCGGACACACAGGCACTTTCACCCACGGAATATGCGGAGATCAACCCGTCATCCTCCAATCCGGCCGCCTCCATTTCTACGAAGGCCACCCCTACGAAACCGTGGTCAAAACAGTGGACTACATGCACGACCAGGGCGTGCGCACGGTGATCTATACCAACGCAGCAGGTGGCTTGGTGGACACCATGCGCAGCGGCGACTTGATGGCAGTGGAATCCATTGCGCTATGGCCATACACGCACTGGGCAGATGCGCCGGACGAGATCAAAATGGATTTCGTGCTGGACGGCTGTGACTTCACCGGAATCTACACCTGTATGCACGGTCCCTGCTACGAAACCCAAGCCGAGATCCGCGCACTCCAATCCCGAAAAAGYCACGTCGTCGGCATGAGCACCGCGCCAGAAGTATTGCGATGCCACAAAAAAGGGATGCGCGCCGGATCCATCAGCTGCATCACCAACAACTGCTGCGCCCCCATCCACCTCACCCACGAACACGTAGTCGCCACAGCCCAACAAGCCTCACAACGCATCACCGAGATTATTCGGCAGGCACTACCTGGGCTTCATCGTTAAAAATAAACCGTACAGAACCTCCGACTTCTACACCCCCAGAATAGTCACCTGATTTTGGGGGCTTTAGGTTTTTTTGGCTATGTTCTGGAATATGACCTTATTTATTGATTATTGTGTGGTTTAAATGAGTTTTTTTTGATTTGTTTTTGGGTGGAGTATGACGGCTTAGGGTCGTTTTGGATGCAGATGGTGACGGTATGTGGTGACGATGGGGTTGGGGTTCTTGGGCGGTTTTGAGTAGGTGTGGATGATAAAAAATTTGGGGTGCTATGCGTCATGTGGAACATCAAAAGCTGTCCAGGTTAATGCCAAGTTCTTTGGCTTTTTCGAATTCGTTAACTTTGGCCATGCCATTGTCTAAGTAATTAATCATCAACATATATCTATCACCATCTTCTATCTCCACCAGTAGCAATATAATTCTTTTTTCGCCTTGTCTTGCAATAAGCTCAGCGCCATTACTTTCGTAAACTGGCTCCACATTCTTGTCGTAGAATTCGGCGATTATTCCGCCAATATTATTGAAATATTGCAACGCTGTTTCCCTTTTTTCTATAAATGCTGTAGCGGAGATTGAGAAAATTCGCCTTGATTTCGCAGTGATATTGATGTCGTAGGAGTGGAATGGCAAGGACGGTTTTGGAGGGTCGATAGAGTAACTGAGATTGTTCGTTTCTCGGTTTGAATTGGTTTTTTCTATTTTAATTTTGGATGGATCGTGGACTTCGCCGAGTTTGATGCCGAATGCCCCGGTGATTTTCAGGGGCGGTTCGGATGTGGATGGATTTGCGAAAAGGAGCAGGGCTGCGATTAGGATATATGGTGTTGGTTTAGTCATTTTTCTCTCTTCCTTGTTCGTCTCTTTCTTTATGTAATTTATCGAGCGTGTGTTGCAATCGCTCTTCTGCAGGTAATTTGTCTATTATATCCTGCGGCATAGGGGCGGGTGGAATGCTGTCCAATTCCAACCGTAATGCACTAAGTTTTTCTTCGAGTGCCCTATTCTCAATCTGAAGTTCTGATCTGTTTTTCAGTGCCCATATGATATTAGTAGTAATTGCGATTCCAACAGAAATCGAAATTACAATAACCGTTATCCTGTATTCAATTGGGTGCGATGTGAAATCTGATCCTAGAAGGAATGCTAATATAGCGTAAAACGAACAGCTATTGAGTATTGCCAGAGATGCGTATGATGTAGTGCGCAGCAGGATTATTTTCATTGGGCTCCAATTGGCCATTTCTGCTGGCCTTTTGGACACAAAGTATAGGTAATACCATACATAAAAAAAGATGGTGGAAAAAATCCCAAGGAAAACTATCGTCGTTAGTAATTCCATTTTAAGTGTGTTACCACGCCCACTCGCCGGCTTTACGTTTTTCTATACGTTGCTTTGTATATTCAATTTCATCCCTGATAATTCGATTTTTTCTCTCTGTTTCCCATCGCGTGGTGACCGTCCATGCCATGAAAACGCCAGTAACTAACCCAAATGCCGTCGATAATTGAGATCGACGCGAAATGAATTCGGCGTATTCATCAAGCCCACCCCAGCTTCCTGGAATAAAAAAGAGGAGTACATCGAAACCAGCCAAACTGAATAATATTAGAAAAATAAGTGATGGACCCAAGGTAAAAGTATTTAGACTGCCCAAAACATTACTGCCAACCGCGTGCTTATCAATATATTTATTCCGAACTGAGGACATCAGCCAAAAAAAGAAGGGGACTGAAAATAAAAAGTATACCGTTACAAAAATACTCGGTATCACAGCTAGTATAGGCATTCTTAGAGAATCTCCAACAATTCAACACGATTGCGTAATCATAACCCAAATTCATTATAGGGTGGATTTAAAGAGAAAGTGCAACACTTTTGATTGAGGGGGAGCTTATCCACATATCCACGGCATAGCGGTCACGTTGGATCGCAGCTCTCGACAGTTTGGACATATACCGCTTAACCATATCTTAATTCGGCTCCGAATCAGGTGCCAGCCTACACTATTTCACACATCAATTCCCATTCGATAAAGCCAATAAAAACGGGCGTTTCGCGCACCTGTAGAATTCCGTGACCTATTGTTTCGTACAGGGACTATTGTGACACAGCCGCCCTCGGCTACGGGTTGTTTGTCGATGGTGCAGATGGCAACACCGGAGCGTG
>NVWG01000107.1 GCA_002746185.1 Candidatus Hydrogenedentota bacterium | reverse complement strand
GTTGATTGAGGATGGGACGCTTAGGGAACAGGTGGTGCGGGTAGAAGATATGAAGCGAGCGGAGAGTGTACGGCTTTTTAATTCGGTTCGTACGTGGATTGATACAGAATGGGTTAACGCATAAAGGGTTCGATTTGAGTATGACGGATATATTGATGCAGTTGAAAATGGAGCGGCGTTGGACGCTGGTGTTTCTGGTGGTGGCAATAAGCCTAGTAGGTATTATTCAGGGTTGGAAAAGTACGCAGGCATCAGTAACGATACCTGTTGAGTCATCGATTGAGGTGACGTTATGAGTGCAGTCACGGAAAAAAAGTCAACTCTATGGTTGTTTGCGTTGGCTCTGGCGTGGCCTATGGATATTTACCAGACGCTGCCGGGAGTGGGTGTACCGCTGTCGTTGGTGCTGACGGTGGGGTATCTGGTGACGGTTGTACTGGAGCGGCGCCGTTATGGGTTTCAGATGCCTATCGAACTGTGGTGGCCAGTTATACCGATGGTGATTTTAGGATTGAGCCTGGTTTCGTATGCCGATGGATTCATTTTTCCTGTGGAGTCTGTTTTTGCGGCGTTGATGTTTGTGGCAGTGGGGGCGACGGTTCGCAATCGGTATCTTGTTGAGTGGGCATTGTTTCTGTCTGTTATGTCCGGGTCGGTGCTGGCGGTGTTAAATATAGCGGCATTCAAGTCGGGCATACCCACTACGTCCTATGTGATGGAGAGCGGGGCGATGATGGTGGGGTCGTCGACAGTAAGCGGCGGGATACTACAGATGGCGTTGTTGTTCATTGCTGGGGTGGGTCTGGCWTGGCGATCCGGATTTGGTMCGTTACACCGAACCGCCGCTACATTCGCTTCTATTGCACTGGGCGGGGCGTTTGCGGGGAAGGTGTGGCAGGGAAGGAATCATGCCTACGATTGGGGGCAGACGCTTATAGGTTCACAGCCGCCAGTTTATTGGGCTGCGTTGGCTTTGTTGCTATGGCTGGTGGCGCGGTTGGCGGGGAAGATGGCTGTGGATTGGAAGACTTCCGGGGGAAGGCTACAGGTCTTTTTTCTGGCGGGGCTGTTTTTTGCTGTGGCGTATTCGACTCTGGTACCGATTCCGATTCGCATGCATGATGGTTTGCTGTTGGGGTTGTTGGCGGCGTATGTGCTGCCAGGACGTGAGGACAAGCCGTATTACTTTATTTCTCCGGCGTGGTATGCCCTTCCTGTTGTATTGATTGCGTTGCTGGTATTAAATTTGCCGGGGCTGACTCCGCGATCGGGGATAGACAATCGAAATTTTGACCATGCTGCGTCCCTGGATGAATCGGGGGAAGCGTATTATCGTCTGCGCTGGCGTATGGAAAATCTGTATATGATATACCCTTCCGCATCTTCCCGTCTGGGAGTGTGGCAGGCCCGGGCATCCATAAATTTGGAGCAGTACGAACGGGGGAGTTTGGAATACATGTGGGCACTTCGTCAGAATAGCGATGACGAGGAGGTTTTTGATCACGCGGATTCGGTTATCGTGCGATATCGTGATCTGGATAGTTCGGTAGATGCTGACACTCTTTATTACGTGCGTGTATTGGCGGCTCAAGAGGGGATTGAAGCGGTATTGCCCATATTGGCGTTGAAGGCGGAGAACAGGTCGGAGGGTGAGGTGTCTTTAGTGCCGGAGGCTTTGCAAGCGGCGGGTCTGGCTTTCCTTTTGGGCGATCTGGAATGGGAGGATATGCTTGCTGGAGAGGCGGCAGGTGCTATGGGCTGTGATGARRTGACGGATRTGYYGTTCTCGGCKGAAAACACATTCCCTATGGATGCTTTGCTKRTTGGSTATTTGCGGACACCTGAGGGSCCTCGYGTATTGGCTGCATCTCCGAAACATCGCGCGGAGTCGGAATTCGAGATAAAACAGGAGTGGCAAGTTCGGCCTGAGAGTATAGGGGAAGGCACGACGGAATTATGGCTGGACGATTCGTATACTCTTGAGGATGGGGGGCAGCAGTCTGTGGCTATCATCTATGGGCGGGGAGAGGATGCGGTGGCGCTGGCGTATATCTTTGCCAATGCGGATGGATCGTTGGCTGTTAATTGGAATACGGCGTTGGGAATTCGGGAATTTCCATACGCCGCTCGTGCGATGGTGCTGCATCGTCCTTAAAGGGATACAGGATCTTGAAGTGATACAGGTGCGAATGGCACAATATTGTGGTACATTTTGTATATAWAAAAATTTAGATCAACCATAGAAAGATACACTCCATGCTGGAATATAGAAACGAAGATAAGAAAGAAGATGAGAAAAAGGAAGAGGGCGGTTTCGGCGCGTTGATGCTGAAAGCGCGGACTGTTCTTGTGAATGGGCAAGTTGACGATGAGTTGGCGCAGAAGGTCATTCCACAGATTATTGCGTTGGATGAGGATTCGCATGATCCTATAAAAGTGATTGTTACGACTCCTGGCGGGCATGTGGATTCGGGATTTGCGATTCAGGATATATTGAAATTTGTAGAGTCGCCTATCATTACTATTGGTGCTGGGTGGGTTGCCAGTATTGGGGTGCCGATTTTTATGGGTGCGCCAAAGGGGCAGCGATATTCATTACCCAGTACACGTTTTCTGATTCATCAGCCCAGCGGCGGTGCGGGAGGTCAGGTTTCAGATATTCGCATTGAGGCTCAGGAAATATTAAAAATACGCGAGAAAATTAACAAGATGATTGCTGAGGAAACCGGGCAGACTGTAGAGAAGATATCGAAGGACAGTGAACGGAATTTCTGGATGTCAGCTGAGGAAGCGTTGTCGTATGGACTGGTAGACAAGATAATTTCCAGTTCAACAGAGATAAAATAAACGCTACGTTGAGAGTATAGTAGGTTTGATATTAGGCCTGGGTGTTCGTTAGAGCGCCCAGGCTTCGTCTTCGGGCTCCACGATTTTTTCCTGCTTGCGGATGTAGTAGGTTGGATCGTTGGTTACACCCATGTTGGTGATGGCTTGGGCTTCGTCTTCGCCGAATAGTTCTGTGTAATCCCGGTGAAAACCGTCGCAGATATTTTGTAATGCGCAATCCTGGCAAGCGGAACAATGTTTATATCCCGCATCGTGGCTGGCTCGTAAAGCCCCTTCTTTATGCCAAAATCCCTGTTTGGATGCAAGCGCCAGCGCAATGCGGGACAGGGTTTGCTGTATAAACAGGCCCAGCCCGCCCAGTATGGGGCGCTCGTGATAACGTCGGGTTATACCTACGTAGCGGTATTGGATGAATCGGGCGAAGGGACCTATGAGGAACGGTGGAACGAGATCGCCCTCGTTCATGCGCTGGGGTTGTAGACCTGTCCAGTTCCAACTGTTGTAGTCCCATTCGTGGTGATCGTAGGGGAGTTGTTGAAAATTAAAAAAGTTTTTCCGGTGACGTTCTTCGGCGAGGCACATGGGGATGTAACGTACGTTGCATTCAATACCGGCTTCTTCCAGTATGTCCATAGCTTCCGTGAGTTTGGGTTTAATTTCGGAATAGAGCGCGACGTTTTCGTGGGTTCGTATACCGGTTTCCTGATCTTCGAATGGATTGAAGGCGAGGAAGTTAACGGCGTTAGCGCCGTAGTCGATGGCTTTTTGGGCGATTTCGGGGAGAATGGGCACCACGGGTTTGGACATGGTGCAATTGAATCGGAAGGGTACGCCCAGCTCGCCCATATTCTCGATAGCAGCCATGATTTTTTTGTAGGCCCCTTTGCGGCACACCACTTCGTCGTGGATGTCGCCGATACCGTGGAGACTCACGAGGAAGTCCCGTACTCCGGCATCTTTAAATTCCTGGAGTTTTTCTTTTTTGGCCAGCACGAGTCCGTTGGTGATGAGGGTGGGGTAGAGACCGATTTCGTGGCAGTACCGGATCAAATCAAGGATGTCAGGGCAAATAGTAGGTTCGCCGCCCTGGATATCAATGGCGGTGTTTCCATAGGTGTAGCGCAGGGTATGGCAGATCTCTTTGGCTTTTTCCAGCGTCATAAAGGCATGTTCTGGATGCTCTGTGTCGGCAATACGATTTAGGAAATAGCAGAAGTAGCACCGCAGATTGCAGGTTTGGCCCAACCAGAGGACCCCTCGTTTGGAGAGGGTACGGTGGGTGGTTTTGGTATAGGGTGACGACGGTGTTACGGCGTTATTGGTCTGGTGAACGACGGCCATGGGATGCCTTTATGGGTTGTGTGTAAAAATGATGGTGGGTAATGAACTTATAGTGCCCACGCTTTGTCTTCTTCTTCCACGACTTTGTCTTGATGCTTGATGTAATAGAGGGGATCGTTCACCAGGGGGATATCAGTAACGGGGGTGGCTTCGTCGGTACCGTAGAATTTGGCGTAGTCGCCGTGGAACCCGTCGCATATTTCCCGMAGGGAGCATTCCTGGCATTTTTCATGATGCTCGTATTGAAGGTCTTGTATGGCGCGYAATTTGGCTTCGCGACGGTACCAGTATTCTTTACCGCGTATCATATCGCCCACTCCGGCGACAATGCTCTGGAACGTGTACAGCAAAGTTTTTTTCAGGGGGCTTTCTTTTTCCCGCTTGAGAAGTTCTTGTGGATCGGTACGATAGAGGCGGCGGGCCATTTTTCCCAGTTTATAGGGTTGATTCAGTTCGCTGCCTTTCATGCGCTGGGGCTGCATGCCGGTCCACATCCAGGAAGCGTAATTCCATTCGTGGTGGTCGTAAGGGAGCTGCTGGAAGTTATAGAAATTTTTCCGATGCTTTTCTTCTGCCATACATAAGGGCAGGTAGCGCACGTTGCACTCAATATTCGCGTCTTCCAGCATGTCCATGGCCTGGTTCAGCGATACCTTCGTATCGGCATAGGTGGGTACATTGTCGTGGGTACGGATACCTGTTTCCTGATCTTCGAAAGGATTGAACGCGATAAAGTTAACCGCTTCGGCGCGGTAGTCGATTGCTTTCTGCGCTATCTCGAAAAGGATGGGTATGACGGGTTTGGACATGGTGCAGTTGAGGCGGAAGGGCACATCRAGTGCTACCATATTTTCCAAGGCCTGAATAATTTTCTTGTAGGCCCCTTTGCGAACCACTACTTCGTCGTGGAGATCGTCAATGCCGTGGAGGCTCACGAGGAAATCCCGGACTCCGGCGTCTTTGAATTTCTGCAGCTTGTCGATGTCGGCCAGGACCTGACCGTTGGTGATGAGGGTGGGGTATAAGCCAATTTCGTGGCAGTAGGAGATGAGTTCCAGGATCTCCGGGTGGATGGTTGGTTCGCCGCCCTGAATGTCGATGGAGGTGTCGCCGTAGTGATTGCGCAGGGTGTAGCAAATTTCTTTTGCTTTTTCCAGCGTCATGAAGGCGTGTTCGGGGTGTTCGGTACTGGCGATCCGATTAAGGAAATAGCAGAAATAGCATCGCAGGTTGCAGGTCTGACCGAGCCACAACACGCCTCGTTTGGATAGCACACGTTTTTGAGTTTTGATGAAATCCCTGTCGGATGTTTTGGGAACGCTGGGATTGATATTTATTGCTTCGCTGGACATGTAGATCCTCTCTTTATAAGATGATAATTTGAGTGTAATTATATAATGAATCGCGTAATCGCTGCCAGATATATTTTTTGAAAATACTAATTTAGGCGGCTTCTTATAGTCTTAACATTTATATTGAAGGCAAATTCCCCAAAATGGAGCGATTTAGTGCGTAAAGTGATAAATAATCCCGAATAGAGATAAATTACTTGGGAATCCTGCCTATGCCGTATAGCGAGCCGATTTTTGTTCCGTGTTGATTCACGTAGGTGTTATCTACTATTTCTGCTTCTTTGAAGTAGTTTTTGAGTAATTGTTCAAGGGAGTTTTCRTAGAAAAAATGAAGATGATCGGTATTGGTGTATTCCTCCGGGCCGCAGGGAACTTCGATAAGCACCGAGCCTGTGGGTTTTAGGATATCGCAAATTTTTCGGAATACGGTATCCAGATCGGTGATATGCTCGATGGTGTGAAAGGACAGGACTACGTCTTGTGAATGGGGAGTAAGGGTCAGGTTTTCGAAGATGTCGGTATAGATGGTGACATTCAGGGCATCCATTCCGGCTTGCGCCGTTGGAATGTTCATTTCGGAGCCTTCCGCGTGATGTCCCATCGTATTGAGCTCTCTCAGGAGTATGCCCTCTGAGCATCCGATTTCGAAAAAGGWTTGGGRAGTGTCATCATCAAGCAGCCCTGTCTTTTTTATGATGCCTATACGTGCGTTGAGATATCCGTCCCAATGGGGACCGGGTTCTACGGCGTGGATACCTTGGTGTTCCTTATCTTTCTCCCAGTAGGTGAAATCCTTGTACATTTGGTTCAATATCCGTCGCTTGGGGACTTTACGGCTGTAGACGTGGCCGCATGACTGGCAGCAATCCAAGGGGGTATATCGGTTGGTAAATTCCAGGGTTCCGGGTCCGCTGCAGATAGGGCACCTCTGGACTTTGGTGGTGAAGAAGGGAAGCATATACAGGAGACGGATATTTTCCAGCAGTAAGCAGCTTTTCACTTTTCGAAAAAAATCATTGTTCATTGTTTGTGTGATCCAGAGGAAGTTCGCGTATACATTATGGATGGATTAAGAAATTTTATGTTAGTCGTTTTCATAGGATGTCATAATATCCACATTCATGTAAAGGTGCCGCCCGGTGTCTAGGGTAAACATGCTGTGGGTGGGAAGCCGGAGCGCTTGGAGTACCCGGGAGGCTTGCTGAAAATTGGTGTTAAGGATGGTATGGGGGAGCATTTCATCCTGGAATTTCCCGGAAAAAGTCAGTGTGGGTAATGATGGGCCTGTGGCTATGGCGCTTTGACCCGGCTCATACTTTGTGCTTACGTGACTCCAGTCGTTGCTGGAGGTGTCGATGGTGGGGAAGGAGCCGGATTCGTGATCGGTTTTCCATTGTGTGTAGTCGGGGGAGAGTAGAATCGAGCTGTGGTATTCTTGGATGTCGATTTTTTCGTCGATGTCCAGAAAAATATCTATGTGCAGGCCGTTATCTGTTGATGTGAGTTCCCAGATTTGGGTTATGGGAATCCTGCGGGATGTTCCTGCTACACGAAAGCCACGGTCGATAGGTTCAATTTGATCCCAGCGGAAGTTGATGCTGTCGTACCATACGTTGTTCACCAACATGGATGTATAAAAATGGAGCATGGACGTTAGTTGAACGCCGTCATGGGTTAAGCGAATTTTACCACGATCAAAGCGACTGCGTAGAGGGCCAGATTCGATGGTGTATCTGCTGCTGTCAATGCCCAGTTTGTTTTGTACCTCTTCGCGGGATAATGTGGGGTCCAGGGCCATGTTTATGAGGGTGTGTGTGCCGGGTTCAAAAGCAATGACCCCGTCCATTGGACTCTCTTCAATGCGTAATGCGCGACATCCGGTCATGAAATCGGTGTTGTGCCAGGATGCGCGGCACATGGGGCGCTGATTCTCGGTTTCCAAGCCGATGGCGGCACAGAGTCCTTCGTCGTTTGCCAGTAATGATGCGGTCTCAAATAAGAGTTCGGGCGAGGTAGCGGCGAGGTAGTTGGTGTCGTCGGGCAGGATGTCCTGGAACATACCGTTGGTGTCGTCGTACATCCACTGGTTAAATCGAGTGGGGAAAAACATATTGATTTCGTATTTGTTGATGGACACGGACTGCTCGTTTCGCAACGCCAGATCCCAGTGAAATTTCCCGTTTTCGAGTGTAATTTTCCAGACCAGTGTGATACCTACTTTGGCTAATATACCTTCTGCAGTACAGGAGGTTTCTGTTTTATCGGTGATACTCCAATCGGCATCTTGAGAATTTTGCCAGTGGCCCATATAAAAGACCTGGAACTGGAGACCGGAAGCGGAAGTGACTTCTTCTTCATTGTAGAATATAGAGATTCGCCCGTTGCACACGATTGCTTCCATGGGACCATGGACCATGGTGCACAATCCTTTTTCCTCACCGATTTGTCTCAGATAGAAGTCGATGGCTTTGCTGGTGGTTTCGCGAAGAAGCATCTTGCCTTGGCTGAGCAGGATGACTCGTTCGCACAGGGTGTTGACGATGCCTAGGTCGTGGGAAACGAATACGACGGTTTTACCCTGATCCATGAGTTCGCCGATACGTCTGCGGCATCGGCGTTGGAATTCTTCGTCGCCTACGGACAGGACTTCGTCGATGAGGAAAATATCGGGGTTGGTATAGGCCGCTACGGAGAAGGCGATGCGGACATACATGCCGCTGGAATAGGTATCCACGGGTTGATCGATGAATCGTCCGATGCCGGAGAACTCGACGATTTCGTCGAACACGGCATCTACTTGTTTGTGGCGCATGCCGAGGATGCCTGCGTTCAGGTATACATTTTCTCGACCTGTGAGCATGGGGTGGAATCCAGCGCCCAATTCAAGGAGAGAAGCGACGCGACCCCGTACGTTAATGGTGCCTTGGGAGGGTACGGTCACACCGGCAATGAGTTTGAGGAGAGTGCTTTTCCCCGAGCCATTGGCGCCGATGATGCCCAGGGATTCTCCGGGGTCCACGGTAAAGGAGACGTTTTCGAGGGCATGGAAGGTGTCGTGTTTTTTTCCGGAAATCTTTTCTGCCAGACCGCCTTTGCCTAGCAAAACGCGTGTACCTGTTCGAGCGCGATAGGTTTTGGTAACCTGATCTATTTCGATGACGGGGTCCATGATTTAGAGGATATCCGAAAGTGTCGGGGCGTGTTTGCGGAAGTAAATGGTGCCCACCGTGAGAGCGAGGATTGCGGATAGTATGGGCCATGCGAGTAATTGCCAAGACGGTACTTGATTATAAAACAGAATTTCCCGGTATGCGGTAACGATGCCTGCCATGGGATTGAGGAAATAGAGAGTGTAGAGGATGTCCCATCCGCGATTGCTTAGTTCGGTCTGGACGAGGGTGGTCTGGTAAAAGATGGGTGTGGCGTAGAATCCGAAGAGCAGGCTCGCATTGACCATGTAACCTACATCGCGGAATGCGGCGTTCATGCAGGAGAAGAGCATTCCCAGGCCTGTGACGAGAACGAATTGGATGGCAAAGATGGCAGGAAGCCATATAATTGTTGCGCCGGGGAGTTTGCCCAACAACAGGGTGTATACGATGAGGAGCAGGCAGGAACCGATAGCGAAATTTACGAGGGCGATACCTACGGTGGATAACGGGATGACCTCACGGGGGAAATTTACTTTGGTGATGAGTGCGCGATTGTCTGTGAGGGAGGATGTGGCGCTGGCCAGGGCGGTTGCGAAGAATTGCCAGGCGATGAGGCCGGTAAGGATGATAACGGCTGTTTCGCCTGATGAGGCATCTCCGTTGATGCCCTGGAAGCGGAGTTGGAACACGACGGAGAAGACGAAGGTGAGGACGATCATCATGAAGAGGGGTTCCAGCACGGCCCAGAGGAATCCCATGACGGCGTAACGGTATCGCACCCGGATGTCTTTCCATACCAGGTCACGCAATAATTCTCTGCTGCGGATCAGATCGGGTATGAGACGCCGAAGCTGGCTTTGGTGGGCGTTTGTGTAGAACGAGTTACTCACGTTGGTGATTTTATCATTCGTTCCCAATCCCGCGCAAATGCTTCGGCTTTAGCGGTGAGATATTTGGAAGTATTTCGTATGGCATCGGGGATTTGGGCTTCGTTGGTACATAGGGCGACGATTTGGTCGAATGAATCGCTCAATGCGGGGATAGCGGCAGGATCGACGTACCCGGCGAATGCCACTATAGGGGCACTGTGTTTCCGGGCGATGGCTGCAACCCCAGCAGGAACCTTTCCGTGCTGGGTTTGAGCATCCAGCTTGCCTTCTCCTGTGATGACCAGATCGGCATGCTGTATTTTGGATTCGAGATTAAGTTCCTTGGCTACCCAATCTACGCCGGATACTAATTTCGCTCCGGTAAAGGCCGCCAGGCCTGCGCCCAATCCGCCAGCAGCTCCGGCACCGGGTATGTTGGCAATATTGATTCCCAGTTGTTCGTGTATGACGTGCGCAAAATGAGCAAGAGCATCATCGAGTTCGYGTGCCATGGATTCGTCTGCSCCTTTTTGCYGGGCGAACATCATGGAGGTACTTACCGGRCCRTAGAGGGGGACATCYACGTCGTAGGCGGCTTCGATGCGGGCGTGGATGAGGAGCGGTTCTGTGGCGCAGGTGTCGATGGTGACCAGTTTCGCCAGGGCCAGTCCGCCGGGTGGGAGTTGATTCCCTTCGCTATCCAGGAAGGAATATCCCAGTGCGCTGGCCATGCCAGTGCCGCCGTCGTTGGTAACGCTTCCCCCCAAGCCGACAACGATGTGGCGCAGTCCGCGGTGCAGGGCGTGACGCATCATTTCTCCTGTGCCGAAAGTGGTGGTGGYGGCTGGGTTTCGATCTGGGGCGGCAATGAGGGGTAGACCGGATGCAGCGGCCATTTCGATGACGGCGGTTTTTCCGTCCCCCAGGATTCCGTATTGGGATTCGATATTGCGTTGGAGGGGGTCTTGAACGGTGCAGGGTACGCGAGTGCCGTTTGTAGCCTGTACTAGGGTGTCCATAATTCCTTCCCCGCCGTCTGCCATGGGGACCAGGGTGATTTCGGCATCAGGCCAGACCCGTTTCAGGCCCGTAGCGATTGCGTCGGCTACTTGTACGGCGGTAGCGCTTTCTTTGTATGAATCGGGTGCGATTACAATGCGCATGGGGGTGTCCTGCTTATTGAAATTGAGGGTAAATTGTCTGGGAAATTGAATGTRGGCAGCATTCCGGGCTTGACTCGACTCTGAAAGTATAGTAAGTAGTGTACGGTTTGGTAGAGATAAATATTGCAGTTTATTCGTGCAAGGGATTGCACAGTAAGGAGTATATGACGATGAGGCGAGTTTCGATTATCATGGCTWTGGYGGCRCTTRTGTTTGTGGGWTCGCTGAGTGGGTGYAATACGCTGCGCGGYGCTGGTGARGATTTGAAGCGTACWGGRGAAAAAATCCAGAACGTAGGGCGTTAGTTTTCGTGGAATAGTTGTCACTGTTCCATCAACAGTATGATGGCTGGCGGTGCTGTTAGTCCTACGCAGGTTTGAATTTCTTCCGCGCTGATTAGATTTGTGAGGGTTCCGCACACGTCGATTTCGATTTCCAGGGGGCCGTTTTTCCAGTGATCGCTGATGTCGCATTCGTAGGGGGGGTACAGGATGTGATCGACGGTGGCTCCGTTTATGCGTATTGCGGCGCATCCGTTTAGTCCGGGCAGGGCGAGTACGGCCTTTCCTTTTCCRAATCTGTCGTATCCGGCGRTCTCTGYTTTGTATATGACGTTGCGGGGATAAAAAGGCAWTCCGGCTTCTGACCAGGGAATGCAGGTYAGTGTTTCCGAAGTGGMTCGYAACTGCCAGGGTTGGRRATTTCCGGGTACCACAGCGAATTCCCCTTCGATATAGGCGGGCTGAAAATCGCGTATATCGCTCAAGGTCATTTCGGTGGACAGGGTGCAATCATTCCCCGCTACAGAGTTCAGTGCATACCGGAARTACGARTCGTCGGTACTCCATGGTTCGGCTTGAGGTTCAATGGCTTCCCCATTCCAGGACACGACTCGGCCTTCGCACTGGTCGAGTATGGCATATAGCATGCCAGCAGGTGGTGCATCTGGATTGCATTCTAATCCCCAATGTACGGTGATTTTCGTTGATTCATGGGAAAGATCAAGCCTTTCTTGTATATGCTGGCGGGCTTGCTCGATAGACATCCATGGGCTATCGCCAATTTTACAGGTAGTAAGGGGGAAGATGTTGGGGGCGGTGCGTGTTCCGATGCAGTCCAGCTCAATGCGGCGTTCTTCTTCGTATATGGGGGTGACGGCTGGTGCTTTAATTTCGCCRGGCAGGACGAGATAGGTACGCGACTGGTTGGGTTCCCAATCGACGGCCAGTTCCATGCGTTGTCCGGTGAGACAATTGCGAATGGGTTCCATGGTGCCGGTGTGGGGGTCCCATAATTCGACATGGCCATCTCGTAGAGGGGTCCAGTTTAGTTTGGCGGAGAATTCGGAAGGCCCGGTATGGACGACGTGGAGGATTTCCAGATCTTCCGATGATCGGTGCTGCATCATGAGATTGGATATCTGGCGTCCGTCGTCGGCGAGCATGAGGGGTGTGTCGGTACTATTTTGGCGGACGGCTTCTAATACTTGATCGTAGTTGAAGTAATCTACGCCGTCGATGATGCGAATGGCATATTGCTCGATGAAGCCCTGTAATTCTTTTGATGGTTTACCGTCCAGAAGTCGCGGGGCGGATCCGACCACGAATAATTTACCTCCACCCATAGCGAAATCCTGGAGGAGGTGAAGTGTGGAGGAGCGCATGGTCAAGGAGGGGGGGAGGATGACGGTGGTATAGATTTGGGCACCGATGTGCATTGCTCGGTGGGTCGTGGAGCCGTAGCGTCCTATGAGTTCTTCGTCGCCGTAATCGTAGTCGATTTGATTCTTGAGCAGTGCAGCGGAGAGGAGCGCGAAGTGGCGTTCCAGCGTATCTTTCGGGTTGATATTTTCGGTGGTTTCGTTTTGATCCTGTGTAGGGTGCTGATGCAGGGCGTGATATGAATCTCCGGGGTGCAGGAGAAGCACATTGCACAGGGGTYTGCCCAGGCTGAGAAGCCAGGCTACGCGGGATACGGAATCGAAGTATTTCTTACACAGGGGCCATCGGGATTCTTGAGGGCCCATGATGGTAGTGATTCCAGAACGCAGYGCCGTTTTSAGATTGGYGGGTGTGGCGTAGTAGGCATAGAATTTCACTCCCAACGCAATTTGTACCTGAATCTGGGCGTGAAGACGACTCATATCGGGGCTGGTAGCATCCACCGGAAGGTATTCGTTGATAACGCCGCTTTTATCGAGTTGGCGAACAACGGATACGGCCTCTTTGATAGCCACAATCTGGTGGGCGCAATCAGGGGTGAGCTGTGCCAGACAGTCCAGAGATTCATTGTTTAGTCGCAACGATGGAAATTGCCGATGGGCATGAAAGGCCATGGCAGATCCGAGAGGGCCTTGTGAGCGATGTTCCAGATTACTGGGGCCGAAGTATCCGGAAATGGGTATGCCGTGTTCTTCGCCCCAGGCTTCGGAAGGGCGCRCGAGTCCTTCTTGAAACAGGGCCTGGATGAAGGTCCAGAAATCGTAGCGGATACGGGAGGCCCCTTCGGTTTCGAAAAATAAATCGGGGAGATGGGTGATAAGGGAGTATCCGTAGGTCTCTTTGAAATAGGAGGAGAGTTCTGTATCCCATGGAAGTTCTCCCGGCGCGCAGATGTATCTGGCTCCGCTTATCAATAGGATACCGACGGTATTTCCGTAGTATTTTTTAATGTGCTGCTGGCATGGAGCGTGTGTAGTCTCCATGTAGCTGGCGAATGCTTTTTCGTTGAACACGTTTAGCTTTTCGGCATGTGTCTTGAGTTCAAAAATGTATGCCACTTCTCCGGCGAGCTTTGTCATATCCTCGGGAAGGCTTACGTGTTTGTAGGTGTCGTAGTAGGTGTGCTGGGGATGATCCTTAGTAAATACGGCAAGAGGTGGATTCTCTGTAAGTTGTCCGATAGTGGTGTCATCCAAAAGAGCTTCTCGCAGCACGAGCGATGTRAAGCAATGTTGAGGGGATTCGTGGAGAAATTGTGTCAGTGCGGGGGAAGGGGTATCGGACCAGTCGTCGTATATCCAGATGGAATCGCGATTTTTTCGTGCCCGTTTAGCCACTGCCAGCAGGGCGTCGTACCAGGCATCATTCATGTAGTCCATGGCATTGGCACTGCGGGTGGGTTCAGGAACGATCATGGCACCGCCCATTCCACCACCCAAGAGTTGTTCTGCCTGGGCGGAGAGTTCATCGGCAGATGCGGTACCGTTCCACATCCACAGCGCCATGGGGCGGTGAGTGTGCGGAGATTTGGTAAAGAGTTTGCGTAAGGTTCGTAGGTTCATAAGCGTATCGGTATATAGTAATGGATCAGACCCGAATAGCACCATGCCTTTTTTTAGGGTGTTTCAGGTTTACTTAATTGGTTCGGCGAGAATTTCAATATCTATGTACGCTGGTTCATTCTCGGCGAAATGATCTATTTCCCCCGATTCAATGAGTTGGACAAACAGGTCTGTTACGTCCCGGTCCAGTTTGTTGGCATTGGCGCAAAATTCCAATTCTTCCAGGATGGTTTCTTTATTCAGGCCCTTGCGGTATGCCCGGTCTCCGGACATTGCATCGTAGGTGTCGGCTACGGCGAGAATGCGTACGAGAAGATCAATTTGGTCGCCAGCCAGGCCGTCGGGGTATCCGGAGCCATCGAGACGTTCGTGGTGGGAGCGTATGAGTGCCATGTGCTGATTGGTGAGGAAGCTGACATGGTGAAGTACATCGTAGCCGATGACGGGGTGAAGCTTAATTTGGTCCCATTCTTCGTCGGTGAGTTTTTCGACTTTGTTGAGGATGGCATCGCTAACGCCTATCTTGCCTACATCGTGGAGCATGGCGCCAAGTTTGAGGGTTTCAAATTCGTGTTTGGATACGCCGAGTTTCTGGGCTGCCATGAGGGCGTAATTTCTGACCCGTTCGCTGTGTCCGTGGGTATATTCATCTTTGGCTTCGAGTATGAGCGCCATGGATTTAAGAGTTGCCAAGTGAGCATCTTCCAGCGTTTCGAGGAGCCGGACATTTTCCAGTGCGACGGAGGCGTGGTTCGCCAGAATGCTGAGTATTTTCAAGTCGCCTTCGGTGAAATGTTCGCCGCCTTTTTTCGCATTGACATTGATGACGGCTTGTACCCGGTTGGGTAAAGAACCAGTTATGGTAAGTTTGTTGTCTTCCGTAGTAGATTTTCGTTCCAGTGGTACAGACATGAAAGACGGATCGTTGAGCTGATTGCTTAGTAATTTCAATTCCGGACTATCTTGAATATTTTGAATACATAGGGGCAGCCCGTGTTGTGCTACCCAGCCTGAGATGGAGTCCCCTATTTTTACTCGGGACTGGTGAAATTCTTTGGGTAACCCGATACTGGCGGCGAGGATGAGTTCGTTTGTATCGTGTGCGGTGAGCATAAGGGAGCCTCGCTCGGCATGGACTCGGTCGAGAGCGGATCGCAGTATAAAATCCAGAAGCATGTCTTCATCGTGGATGGTAGCAATGGTCTCGCTTATTTTGAAGAGTTCGGTGAGATCCAAGAGCCGGGCATTGTCGCTGACAAGTCGATAGCGTTCCAGGGCGTTGTTTACAGCGAGCTTGATTTCGCTCAGACTGAAGGGCTTGAGTACATAATCATACGCCCCTTCTTTTACGGCGGCCCGGGCTGTTTCGAGCGTGGCGTACCCTGTCATAACGATGGGAATGACGGAGGGGTATAGTTTGTGTGTTTGGTGAAGAAGCTGAATACCGTCCATTTCTGGCATCATGATATCGGTGAACATCAGTACAAAATTATTGGGTGCTTTGAGCTTGAGGAGGGCATCTATACCATTGGGGGAAGATTCTACTTCATATCCTTCTCTGGTAAGGATATCGGTCATGAGATCGCGAATGACCGCCTCATCATCCACCACCAGGATGGAGTTGCGTTTCTGTGACATAGTTTCCCCCAACGTGTTCAAATTTATTTTACCACAAGATTGCCGATTTTGGCACTCCAGAGCACTTTAACTAATTATATCTACGCATCTGCTTGTTGCGGCATCGGCTGGCGGCGTCACAAAATCTCGCCATAGCCTGTGCTATGCCTGCGCTTTTGTTCCTTGCCAGCCTTGTCCTCACGGGCGCATCTGCATAGCCATAATTAGTTAAAGTGCTCTAATAGATTTTTTATCAATGCTGAAAACTGGATTTTCAATTATCGCAGGATCAGGATAGGCGTTTTTGAACTTTATTCAAGGCTTTTCGGACTATCTTTGGGGCTGTGCCGCCATAGGTGTTCCGTTGTGCCACAATGACGTGGGGATTCAGGAGTTTTAGGGCGTTGTGGTCCAGCAATGGTGAAAATTTCGCCATATCTTCTTGGGCGAGATCGACAAACCGGAGGTTCTTTTTGGAGCAATGGAGTACGAGCTTACCGATGACTTCGTGGGCCTGACGAAACGGCATGCCTTGGGTAACGAGATAATCGGCCAAATCGGTGGCTTCCAGGTAGCCTTCCTGTGTGGCGGCGAACATGGCCTCTTCGTGAACGGCGATGCTGGGTATCATCCGGGCTACAACGGCGAGGCAGAGCTGTATGGTGTCGGATGCATCGAATACGGGTTCTTTGTCCTCCTGCAGATCCCGGTTGTAGGTCATGGGCAGCCCCTTCATGAGCGTGAGGAGGGCTGTGAGATCGCCGTAGACCCGTCCGGTCTTGCCGCGCACCAGTTCTGCTACGTCGGGATTTTTTTTCTGGGGCATGATGCTGGATCCGGTGGTGAAGGCATCGCCGATGGTGATGAATCCGAATTCCGGGGAGGACCATAGAATGAGTTCTTCGCTGAATCGGGACAGATGCATCATGACCAGGGCGGCGTTGGAGCAGAATTCGATGAGGTAATCCCGGTCGGAGACGGCATCCATGCTGTTGACGGAGAGAGAATCGAAGTCCAGTTCGGCGGCAACCTGCTTCCGGTTGATGGGATAGGTGGTTCCTGCTAGCGCGGCGGATCCGAGAGGCATAACATTTACCCGCTTGCGTAATTCACCGAAGCGTTGGTGGTCCCGGTGGAACATTTCCACGTAGGCAAGGAGGTGATGAGCCAGCAGGACGGGCTGCGCGTGTTGGAGATGAGTACAGCCGGGGAGGATGACCTGAAAATGGGTATCCGCCATGGTGGACAACGCCCGTTGCAGATCGATAAGCAAGGATTGGACGGCATCAATTTGGTCCCGACACCACATGCGCATATCGGTAGCRATYTGRTCGTTCCGRCTTCTYCCGGTATGGAGMCGTTTGCCTGCRTCGCCGATRCGTTCGGTGAGGGCKGACTCGATGTTCATGTGYACGTCTTCCAGATCGGTGCGGAAGGTGAAGGYATCTTTCTCTATTTCGATGCCGATCTTCTTCAGACCCGCGATTATTTTCTTGGCGTCGCCTTTAGGGATGATACTCTGGTCGCCCAGCATCCGGGCATGGGCGATACTGCCCCGGATGTCCCAGGGAGCCAGACGTGCGTCGAACGATACCG